>DATBDW010000157.1:0-4349 GCA_036269735.1 Actinomycetes bacterium | reverse complement strand
GGAGGCGACCGGCCTGCCGGTGGTGACCGAGATCGTCGACGCGCACGACGTCGACCTGGTCTGCTCGTACGCCGACATGCTGCAGGTCGGTGCGCGCAACATGCAGAACTTCGCCCTGCTGCAGGCCGTCGGCCAGGCCGGTGTGCCGGTGATGCTCAAGCGCGGTCTGCAGGCCACCGTCGAGGAGTGGCTGATGGCCGCGGAGTACATCGCACAGCGCGGCAACCTCGACATCGTGCTGTGCGAGCGCGGCATCAGGACGTTCGAGCCCTCGACGCGCAACACCCTCGACATCAGCGCGGTCGCGGTGGCGCACGGGCTGAGCCACCTGCCGGTGATCGTCGACCCGTCGCACTCCGGCGGCCGGCGCGACCTCGTCGTACCGCTCGCTCGCGCGGGGATCGCGGTCGGCGCCGACGGCATCATCGTCGACGTCCACCCGCACCCCGAGCTCGCGCTGTGCGACGGCCCGCAGGCCCTCGTCGACGACGACCTGCGCGCCCTGGCCGCGGCGGTCCGCCAGCTGCCGCCGTTGCTCGGCCGCCGGCCGGCGACGGCCGCTACCGCAGCAGCGACGCCAGGACACTAGCCGCGCGCGCCACGTCCTCGTCGTTCACGTCCAGGTGGGTCACGACCCGCAGGTGGGTCCGGTCCAGCGTCCCGACGAGCACGTCCTGCTCGCGGCACGCGCCGACCAGCGCCGTGGCGTCCGGCGTCTCGATCACGACGATGTTGGTCTCGACCTCGTCGGGCACGACAGAGCCCGGCGCCTGCTCGGCCAGCGTCCGGGCGAGACTCCGTGCCCGTCGGTGGTCGTCGGCCAGGCGCGCGACGTGGTGGTCGAGCGCATGGAGTCCGGCCGCGGCCAGGATGCCGACCTGGCGCATGCCGCCGCCGAGCCGCTTGCGCCAGATCCGGGCCTGGCCGACCCGCTCCGCGCTCGTCGCCAGCACCGAGCCGACCGGTGCGCCGAGTCCTTTGGACAGGCACACCGAGACGGTGTCGAACAGACCGCCGTACGCCGAGAGCTCGACCCCGCTGGCAACGTGGGCGTTCCACAGCCGCGCCCCGTCGAGGTGCATCAGTACGCCCGCGTCGGACGTGACGGCGCGCAGCTTCTCGATGCTCGCGAGCGGCTGGACGGTGCCGCCGCCGAAGTTGTGCGTGTTCTCCACGACGACCGCCGCCGTCGAGACGAAGTAGGGCCCGGCGTCGGGACGCATCATGGTGGTGACCGCGTCGACGTCGACCAGGCCGCGGTGCGCGGCGTAGGTGCGGGTGGTGATGCCGGAGAAGACCGCGCCGGCACCGAGCTCGGCGCGCACCACGTGCGCGTCGGTGTCGCAGAGCAGCTCCTGCCCGGGCGGCACCAGCAGCCGGATGCCGAGCTGGTTGGCCATCGAGCCGGTCGGCGTGAACAGCGCCGCCTCCTGGCCGAGCAGCTCGGCGACCCGGCGCTCGAGCTCGATGACGGTCGGGTCCTCGCCGAACACGTCGTCGCCGACCGGCGCCTCGGCCATCGCCGCGCGCATCGCGGCGGTCGGGCGGGTGACGGTGTCGCTGCGCAGGTCGACGATCGGCGATATCGAGTCGGGCACCGACCGACCCTACGGCGCGCACCGGCGTACCCGCGAGACGGCCCACGGCGGCGTACCGACGCTGGGCGCGGCGTCTTCGTGCTGGGCGCGGCTTACATGCCACGCCCGGGCCGAAATGATCACGCTAACGTGATCATTTCGGGACAAGCGGACCGGTCAGCGGTGCTCGGCGAGCATCTCGGCGACGAGGAACGCGAGCTCCAGGGACTGGCCGTGGTTGAGCCGCGGGTCACAGGCGGTCTGGTAGCGCATCGGCAGGTCGGTCTCGCCGATGCCGCCGGCCCCGCCGAGGCACTCGGTGACGTCATCGCCGGTCAGCTCGATGTGCAGCCCGCCCGGGTGGGTACCCAGCGCGCGGTGCACCTCAAAGAAGCCGCGGACCTCGTCGATGACGTCGTCGAAGCGGCGGGTCTTGCGCCCGTCCGGCGCGTCGAAGGTGTTGCCGTGCATGGGGTCGCACACCCACGCGACCGTCGCGCCACTCGCGGTGACCTTGTCGACGAGGGTCGGGAGCGTGTCGCGGACCCGGTCGCACCCCATCCGGCTGACGAAGGTGAGCCGACCGGGCTCGTCGTCCGGGTTGAGCCGGGCGACCAGGTCCAGCGCCTCCTCCGGCGTGGTCGTCGGGCCGAGCTTCACCGCGACCGGGTTGCGCACCGACGCGGCGAGCTCGATGTGGGCACCGTCCAGGGCCCGGGTGCGCTCCCCCACCCAGATCAGGTGCGCGGACACGTCGTACGGCAGACCGGTGCGGGAGTCGGTACGCGTCAGCGCGCGCTCGTAGTCCAGCAGCAGCGCCTCGTGGCTGGAGTAGAGGTCGACGGTCCGGAACTCCTCGGGGTCGACCCCGCACGCCTCCATGAACGCCAGCGCCCGGTCGATGTCGCGGGCCATCACCTCGTAGCGCTGGTGCGCCGACGAGGACGCGACGAAGCCCTGGTTCCAGGAGTGCACCTCGCGCAGGTCCGCCAGGCCGCCCTGGGTGAACGCGCGCACCAGGTTCAGCGTCGCGGCGCTGGAGTGGTAGACGCGCAGCAGCCGCTGGGGGTCGGGGCTGCGGGACTCCGCGGAGAAGGCCAGCCCGTTCACCGCGTCGCCTCGGTACGCCGGCAGGGTCACCCCGTCACGGGTCTCGGTGTCCACGCTGCGTGGCTTGGCGAACTGGCCGGCGATGCGGCCGACCTTCACGATCGGGACCTGCGCGCCGTAGGTGAGCACGACCGCCATCTGGAGCAGCGTCTTGATCTTGTCGCGGATGGCGTCGGCGGTCGAGTCGACGAACGTCTCGGCGCAGTCGCCGCCCTGCAGCAGGAAGGCCTCGCCGCGGGCCACCTCACCGAGCCGGGCCTTGAGCGCGTCGCACTCGCCGGCGAAGACCAGCGGCGGCAGCACCCGCAGCTGCTCGACGACCTCGGCCACCACGGCCGGGTCGGGCCACTCCGGCTGCTGGGCCGCCAGCGCGGCTCGCTCACTCACGCGGCCAGCCTACGGTCGCCCCCCGCGCCGCCCCGCCGCCCCCGGCTCGGTCGACGCTCCGCACCCGCGCGGTTGACGCTCCGCTCCCCTCGGTTGACCAGGTGTAGGTGGTCAACCGGTCCTGGGCGCGGCATGCAGGGCCCGCCAAGGACCGCCCAGCCCCGCCAAGCGCGACGCCGAGGGGGTACGGCGGCGCGTGGCCGGGATCGGGACCCGCCAGGCCAGGAATCAGGACAAACCGGGCCGTGACCTCCCGGTGGCGCGCTCGTTGCCCACGGTGACCGACACCACCGGACCAGGGAGCGTCATGCGTCTCGCCCGTCCCGCCGTCGCGCTCGCCGCGGCCGCCCTCAGCGCCTTCGCGCTGACCGCAGGCCCTGCGGCCGCGGCCCCCAACATCCCCTTGCTCAACGCGGCACCCTCGGCACCCACCGTCCCGCTGCTGACCGCGGCCCCCACGTCGGCCGCGGCCCCCAACGACCCGCTCTACGCCGACCAGTACGGCCCCCAGCAGGTGCACGCGCCCGAGGCATGGGCCACCAGCGACGGCACCGGCGCGGTGATCGCCGTCGTCGACACCGGCGTCGACCTCACCCACCCGGACCTGCAGGGACAGCTCGTCCAGGGCGCGACCTTCATCGGCTGCAACCCCTCGTGCGGCAACGGTGACTGGAAGGGTCCGGACGGCGTGGGCCAGGCCGAGGACGCACACGGCACCCACGTGTCCGGCATCGCGGCCGCCGCGACCAACAACGGCATCGGCATCGCCGGCGTCGCGCCGGGCGCGAAGATCATGCCGGTCAAGGTGCTCGAGAACGGCAGCGGCTCGTACGCCGACATCGCCAACGGCATCCGCTACGCCGCCGACCACGGGGCCGACGTCATCAACATGAGCCTCGGCGGGACGCAGGGCACCCAGCTGCTCACGCTGACCGGAGTCGAGACCGAGCTCCAGGACGCGATCACCTACGCCGTCAGCAAGGGCGTCGCAGTCATCGCGGCGGCCGGCAACGACAGCGTCCCGGTCTGCGACGAGCCCGGCTTCGACAGCGGCGTGCTCTGCGTGGTGGCGACCGACAGCCGCGAGCTCCGTGCGGCGTACAGCAGCGGCCCGCTCAAGCTCGACCTCGAGGCCGTCGCGGCCCCCGGCGGCTCGTCGGTCCCGGTGTGCGGCGAGGACATCGTGTCTTCGGTGCCCAAGGGCACCAGCACCTCCGGCGCGACCTGCGGCTACGGCGACAGCTACGACGAGTACGCCGGCACCTCGATGGCGAC
>DATBDW010000156.1:0-28195 GCA_036269735.1 Actinomycetes bacterium | reverse complement strand
GCGGGCGAGTCTCCCGACGACCCGGCTGGGTACCGTCAAGAGGTGCGAGCACCCGACTCCCTCGACCTGCGCCGTCTGGCCCTCGCGGTGTCGGTGCTGGACGACGTGGACCTGGTCCCGTACGACGACGGCGTGCTCCTGACCGGCGACGTGCCGGTGGACGTCACCTGGCTGGAGCTGCGCCGCGCGCTGGGCGGCGCCGACCCGGCCGACGATCTCGGCCGGCGCCGGGTGCGTGCCTGGCTGCGTGGCCGGCGGATCGCTGCCGACGTGCACCCCGATCACCTACAGGACCAGGCCCGACCGGTCGGGCTGCCCGTGGACCACCCGCTGCACCCCGGCCTCGACTGGGTGCGCCACCGGGTCATGGGCGGCGCCCTCGACCTCGGAATCGGCTTCGCCGGTGTCGGTTGCGACCCCGACGAGGTCGTCCTGGTCCCGCAGGGTGCTCTCTCCGCGGCCGGCGTCGACGCCTCCCCGTGGTGGCCCGCTGCGATGGACTACCTGGAGCGGATGGGTGGGATCGCGGGCCAGCGGCTCGCCGACTCCACCGTGCTGCGACCCATCGGCGACTGCGACGTCATCACCCTGCTCGGCTCGGCCACCCTGCGCCGTGTCCTGTCAGCCCACGACGGCACCGGCATGCGGGCGGCCGCCGTCCCCATGCGCCGTCGCGGTTGGCTGGACCTGTCCCGCATCGACCCGGCGTACACCGCTGCCGCCGCCGCTGCCACCGCACCCGAGGAACGCGGCTTCGAACGACCGCTGCTCGTCACGGCCGACGAGATCACCCTGGCAGCGACGGGCGGCCGGCCGGCCGAGATCGTCCTGCGGGACCCCGCGGTCGACGCCAACCCGCTGCGCCCCGTGCTGTACCGCTGAGGCTCTGCCGCTGATGGCAGGCCCGGACGCCGACCTCACCCACAGCCCGGCGGGCCAGCACCCCATCGCGGACCCGACCCCAGGCATGGAGCGACGCCGCGGCCTCGACACCGGGACCATGTGGTCCGGCACCGTCCGCACCGAACCCGGAGTCACCTCGGCCTGGCACCACCACGGCGAGCACGACTCGACCATCTACGTCGCGGCCGGGATCGTGCGCCTGGAGTTCGGGCCGGGTGGCCGCTCGACCATCGAGGCACGGCCGGGCGACTTCGTCCAGGTACCGGCCGGAGCCGTCCACCGCGAGACCAACCCCGGCGACCGGGACTCCCTCCTGGTGGTCGTGCGGTGCGGCACAGGAGAGCCCACGGTCAACCTCGATGGCCCCGCCCCCGGCTGAGTCCGCGGCGGCGCCTGGAACCGCAGGGCCGGCGACTGCGTCGGATCGGCAGTCCCCCCACCGGAGGTCACCATGCCTGCCCTCGCCACCAGCTCCGCCGCTCGCAGCGCCGTCACCGTCGCCGCGACCCTCGCGCTCGTCGTGACCGGATGGCTGCTCGGTCACGGCGGCACCACGGTGCCGCCGGCCTCGGCCGCCACGGGAGATCCGACATCCGCGACCGGCCCGCAGGGCATCACCGTCTCCGGGACCGGCGAGGTGACCGGCCGGCCGGACACCCTGGTCGCCGACTTCGGCACCGAGGCCACCGGCAGCACGGTCAGCTCGGCACTGTCCCGTGCCAACCACGCGATGCAGCTCGTCACGGACGTGCTGCAGCACAACGGCGTCGACAGCAAGGACCTGCAGACGGCGGGACTCAACATCTATCCGCAGTACAGCAACGACGGCCGCACCGTCACCGGCTACCAGGCCGCGCAGGACCTCACCGTCACCTTCCGCGAGGTGGACAAGGCCGGCTCGCTGATCAGCAAGGCCGTGTCCGCCGGTGGTGACGCGGTGCGGATGTCCGGGCTGAGCTTCCGGATCGACGACGACTCCACGCTGCTCACCGATGCTCGCGGCAAGGCGTTCGACGACGCGAAGTCCAAGGCCCAGCTGTACGGCGATGCGAGCGGGCGCGGCCTCGGCCAGGTCGTCAACGTGAGCGAGACGGTGTCCGGCCAGGACACGCCCTACCCGGTGCCTTATGCGGCGTCGGCAGACGCGCTGAGAGGCAAGTCGGTCGACGTCCAGGCCGGCCAGCAGCAGCTGTCGGTCACGGTGACGGTGACCTGGTCGCTCGGCTGACCACTGCCTGGCCCCTCGGCTAGTCCTGGACCGACGGGTGGTTCTCGACGTCCCCCTGCAACCCCGACACGGTCTCGACGATGTCGCGCGCGATGTCCTGCGCGGTGAGGCCGATCCGGGTCAGGACCTGCGCCCGGGTCGCGTGATCCAGGAACTCGGCCGGGACACCGAAGTCCCGCAGCGGCGTGGCCACCCGGGCATCGCGCAGCGCCTGAGCCACCGCCCCTGAGACCCCGCCCCGCACCCCGTCCTCCACGACGACCACGGCGCGGACGCCCGCAGCCATGGTCACCAGGACCGGTGGAACCGGCTTGACCCAGCGCGGGTCGACCACGGTGACCCCGATGCCCTGCTGGGCGCAGCGTCGGGCCACGTCGAGGCCGGTCTCCACCATCGGGCCCACCGCGATCAGCAGCACGTCGTCGCCGTCGCGCGTCATGACGTCGACGCCACCGACCCGCTCGAGGGCTGGCAGGTCGGGTCCGACCGCTCCGGTCGGGTAGCGCAGCACCGTGGGAGCGTCGTTCACCGCGATCGCCTCGCGCAGCTCCTCGCGCAGCGTGACCGCGTCCCGCGGCGCCGCGAACCGCAGGCCGGGGACGACCTGGAGGACCGCCAGGTCCCACATGCCGTGGTGGCTGGCACCGTCGGGGCCGGTCACGCCGGACCGGTCCAGGCAGAACGTGACGCCGCAGCGGTGCAGGGCGACGTCCATCAGCACCTGGTCGAAAGCCCGGTTGAGGAACGTCGCATAGACCGCGACCACCGGGTGCATCCCACCGAGCGCCAGCCCCGCTGCGGACGTCGTCGCATGCTGCTCGGCGATGCCGACGTCGAAGGTCCTGCTCGGATAGGCCGACGCGAAGGCGTCCAGGCCCACCGGGATGATCATCGCCGCGGTGATGGCCACGACATCGTCTCGTTCGCCGCCGAGCGCCACCATCTCCTCGGAGAAGACCTTCGTCCACGAGGTGCCTGACGCGGCGAGGGGCTGGCCGGTCTCGGGATCGATCACACCGATGCCGTGGAAGTGGTCGTTCGTGTCGTCCTCGGCGTGCTTGTAGCCGAGACCCTTGCGGGTCAGGCAGTGGACGAGCACCGGACCGCCGAAGCCACGGGCCCGTCGTAGTGCGTGCTCCACCGCCTCCACGTCGTGACCGTCGACCGGGCCGATGTACTTCAGACCGAGGTCCTCGAACATGCCCTGCGGCGCGACGACGTCCTTGAGGCCCTTCTTGACCCCGTGCAGCGCGTCGTAGATGGGCGGGCCGACGACGGGTGTCCGGCCCAGCACCTGCTTGCCCCACTCGAGGAACCGCTCGTAACCACGGGTGGTTCGCAGCGTCGCGAGGTGGTGCGCGAGTCCGCCGACGGTGGGCGAGTAGGACCGTTCGTTGTCGTTCACGACGATGACCAGCCGCCGGGTGTGGTCCGCGGCGATGTTGTTCAGCGCCTCCCAGGCCATCCCGCCCGTCAGCGACCCGTCGCCGACGACGGCCACGACGACCCGGTCGCCCTCACCGCGCAGCTGGTACGCCTTGGCCAGCCCGTCGGCGTACGAGAGGGCTGTCGAGGCGTGCGAGTTGGCGATGACGTCGTGCTCGGACTCCTCGGCGCTCGGGTAACCGGAGAGGCCGCCCTGCTGGCGCAGCGTCTCGAACCGTGCGGCACGACCGGTCACGATCTTGTGCACGTAGGCCTGGTGCCCGGTGTCCCACAGGATCCGGTCGCGGGGTGAGTCGAAGACCCGGTGCAGAGCCAGCGTGAGCTCCACCGCGCCCAGGTTGGGCCCGAGGTGGCCGCCGGTGCGCGACACCGAGCTGATGAGGAAGGCCCGGATCTCCTCGGCGAGGGTGTCCAGCTCGGCCGTGCTCAGCAAGCGCAGGTCGGCCGGTCCGTGGATCGATTCCAGCAACGCCACGCGCTCCTCTCGCACATCCGGGTGCCGCAGTGTCCAGCGGTGTCGAGGGGCCGAGTCTACGTGCGGCCGGTGGAACGGCTTGCGGCGCCGTCAGGGAGATTCTGCGCGGGTCACAGCCGGGCGCGGAACCGCCGGCCCCGCAGCGCCTCCTCGACGAGCGCGACCGCCCGCTCGGCTCGTACCAGCCGCGCGCCCTCCCGTTCCCAGGCGGCCACCGCGGCGGCGACCGTCGTGGCGTCGACCACGTCGCGCAGGTCGTCGCGGGTGGTGGAGAGCCCGAGCCGCGCGGCCTCGATCCCGGCGGCGACATGGCGCGCCGCGAACCGGGCCAGGACGACGGGGTGCCGGCGGAGCACCTCGTGCGCGCGGTAGTCGGGCGGGCACAGGTCGAACAGCCACGCGGTCGCGGACCGCTCCCAGTCCGTGGCACCGGGGGGACGCACCTCGGCCGGCCAGCCAGGAGGGACGACAGCGGCGCTCATCGAGCGCCAGCCTAGGCTCAGCCCAGGGCTGCCAGCAGCACCTGGCTGTCCTGACCCGGGGTGAAGTTGTTGTCGCTGACCATCAGCACCGCACGGCGGCCGTCGGGCAGCAGCGGACCGAGGGTCATGCCCTCGACGTTGTCCAGCGGCTGCCCGCCGACCGTGGCCGGCAGGTGCAGCAGCAGCGACTTCTGCGCCGGCCGCAGATCGCCGACGTCCTCCAGGTCCGGCACACCGGAGACGTTCGTGGCCCCCGGCAGGGCGACCTGGTAGATGCGGATGTCGTTGCCGACACCGACCGAGAACGAGCGCTCCATCGCGAGCATGAACTGCTGGTTGAGCGGGAGCAGCTCGACCAGGCCGTTGACGGTGAACACCGAGGACGGCGCCACGACCGGGTCGGTGTCGTACACGTACTCACGGTCCGAGCCGCCGTGACCGAGGTGGTAGCTGAGAACACGGGCCGGGCTGGTCGTCGAGGTGGTCGCGGCGGGGCCGTCCTGGACCAGAGCGTTCTCGGTGCCGACAACGAGCCGCTGACCGTCCGGCGTCACGGCAGCGGCCTCGAAGCCGAGGTTGTTCCGTACGCCGACGCTCGGGTCGGTCGGGTCGAAGTACCCCGGCACCGGCAGGTCACGCAGCTCCTGGCCGGAGACGGAGAACTCGCGCACGAACGGCGGGATCCCGCGGTTGGAGATGCCCTCGGAGGTGACCACCAGCGTGTGCTGCGGGGTGAGCGTCATGCCCTCGGGGTCCAGGCTCTGCGCCGGGAACGGGTGGCCGTCGAGGCCGAGCAGCGTCGTGGTCGACAGCACCGTGACGTCACCCGCGTCGAGCGACCCGTCGCTCACGTCGACGTGCAGCGTGTAGAACCGCGACGGGGTGCTCGTCGGCGTGAAGCCGGCACCCTGGTCGTCGGACAGGGCGTAGTAGACGCCGCGGCTCGCGTCGTAGGTGATCGACGACAGGCCGCCCACGACCGTCCCGTCGAACG
The DNA here is from genome assembly GCA_036269735.1 of Actinomycetes bacterium. Taxonomy (GTDB): domain Bacteria; phylum Actinomycetota; class Actinomycetes; order JACCUZ01; family JACCUZ01; genus DATBDW01. Next base: position 22,667 of record DATBDW010000156.1, on the reverse strand, counting down.
GCATGCCGGCCGGGATCGTGGTGTCACCGAGGTACTCCAGCGGCGCCGACGGCCCCCGCGGCGCACTGGCGGCCGCCGGGACGGCCAGGCTCATGACGAGCGCGGCGATGGCTCCGGCCACGAGGGGGGCGCGGCGCGGCTGTGCGGACATACGAATCTCTCCCACCATCGGCGAACGGGTTCGAGGCACTCTGTCCTGGTTCGTGCCGACGAGGCAAGCGAACAGTCAGTGGATTTTGTTCGCCGTCAGGTCGCGCACCGCCGCGTAACGGTCACGCACGGCGGGAGTCGGGTCGGCCTCGAACGTCGTGGTCTGCGCGGCCGCCCAGTGCGGTGGCTCGCCCGTGCCGGAGAGCACCCAAGCAGCCTGCCGAGCGGCGCCGTCGGCGACGTACTCCCCCGGCTCCGGTACGGCGACGGGGCACCCGAGGACGGCGGGCGCGATCCGGCGTACCGCCTCCGATCGGGCGCCACCACCGACCAGCAGCACCCGCCGAACCACCGCGCCCTGCTCGACAAGAGCGTCCAGGCCGTCGGCCAGACCGCAGAGCAGCCCCTCCACCGCGGCCCGGGCGACGTGCCCCGGGGTAGCCGAGCTCAGGGTCAGCCCGTGCAGCGCGCCGGTCGAGTCCGGCCGGTCCGGTGTCCGCTCCCCCTCCAGGTAAGGAACCAGGACCAACCCGTCGGCGCCGGGTGGTGCGGACAGCGCCAGCCGGGACAGACCGTCGTGGTCGGTGCCCAGCAGCCGCATCGTGACGTCGAGCACCCGTGACGCGTTGAGGGTGCAGACCAGCGGCAGGTGCCGGCCGGTCGCGTCCGCGAAGCCCGCGACAATCCCGGACGGGTCGCGTGCGGGCACGTCCGCGACAGCGCTGACGACGCCCGATGTCCCGATCGACACCACGACATCACCCGGCCCGGCCCCGACGCCCAGGGCCGCGGCCGCGTTGTCCCCGGCGCCCGGACCCAGGAGCGACGGACCGCTGCTGCCGGCGGCTTCGGCGGGGCCCAGGACGGTCGGCACCCGCAACGAGCGCCCGAAGGCCCGCTCCAGCAGGTCCGGCCGGTAGCTCTCGGCCGCCGCCGACCAGTAGCCGGTTCCGCTCGCGTCGCTGCGGTCGGTGCGCAGCGCGTCCAGCGAACCCGACCCCTCGAGCTGCCAGGTCAACCAGTCGTGCGGCAGGCAGACCGCGGCGACCCGGGCCGCCGCCTCCGGCTCGTGATGGGCCAGCCAGCGCAGCTTGGTGATCGTGATGGAGGCCACCGGCACGACGCCGACCGCGTCGGCCCAGGCCTGCCCGCCGCCGAGCTCGGCCAACAGCTCGCGCGCGGCACCGGCCGAGCGGGTGTCGTTCCACAGCAGCGCCGGCCGGACGACCTGACCTGCGTCGTCGAGCACGACCATGCCGTGCTGCTGCCCGCCGACCGCGACGGCCGCGACATCGTCGAGGCCGCCAGCCTCCGCGAGCGCGATCTGCAGGGCGTCCCACCACGCGTCCGGATGCACCTCGGTGCCATCGGGATGCGGTGCGCGGCCGGACCGGACGAGCCGCCCGGTCGCCGCGTCGCGTACGACGACCTTGCAGGCCTGCGTCGACGAGTCGATGCCGGCGACGAGCGAACCCTGGCTGCCTGCCAAGGTCAGCGCGCGCCGAGGACGTGCTCGACGGCGAGCTGGTCGAGGCGCCCGAAGCCGTAGCCGTGGGACGCGACCGCATCGGCGTCGAACGACTCGTACGCCGACGGGTCGGCCAGCAGCGCCTCGTAGGTCTCGCCCTCACCCAGCGTCGGCACGGCGAGCTCACCGACCTTGGACGCGGTCATTGCGGCCTGCACCTCCGGATCGGCCCGGAACGCCGCAGCGCGCTCCTTGAGCAGGAGGTAGGTCCGCATGTTGGCGGCCGCGGAGGCCCAGACACCGTCGAGGTCCTCGGTCCGCATCGGCTTGTAGTCGAAGTGCCGCGGCCCGTCGTAGGCCGGCGCACCGCCCGGTCCGCCGTTCTCGAGGAGGTCCACCAGGAAGAAGGCGCTGAGCAGGTCGCCGTGCCCGAACACGAGGTCCTGGTCGAACTTCGGACCGTGCTGGCCGTTGAGGTCGATGTGGAAGAGCTTGCCCTGCCACAGCGCCTGCGAGATGGCGTGCACGAAGTTGAGGTTCGACATCTGCTCGTGCCCGACCTCGGGGTTCACGCCGACCATGTCTGCGTGCTCGAGGGTCGAGATGAACGCCAGGGCGTGCCCGACCGTCGGCAGCAGGATGTCGCCCCGCGGCTCGTTGGGCTTGGGCTCGACCGCGAAACGCAGGCCGTAACGGCGGTCGATCGAGTACTGCGCGAGCATGTCCAGACCCTCGCGATAGCGGTCCAGCGCCGCCCGCACGTCCTTGGCGGCATCGGTCTCCGAGCCCTCGCGGCCGCCCCAGAACACGTAGGTCTGCGCGCCCAGCTCCGCGGCGAGGTCCATGTTGCGCATCACCTTGCGCAAGGCGTAACGGCGAACCGTGCGGTCGTTGCTCGTGAAGCCGCCGTCCTTGAACACCGGGTGCGTGAACAGGTTGGTCGTGACCATCGGGACGACCAGACCGGTCTCGTCCAGGGCCGCGCGGAACCGCTTGATGTGTTCGTCTCGGCTGGTGTCGTCACTGCCGAACGGGATGAGGTCCTCGTCGTGGAAGGTGACGCCGTAGGCGCCCAGGTCGGCGAGCCGGTGCACCGTCTCCACCGGGTCGATGGGTGCGCGGGTGGCGTCGCCGAAGGGGTCCCGGGCCTGCCACCCCACCGTCCACAGGCCGAAGGTGAACTTGTCCGCCGGGGTGGGTGTCGCCGTCATCGTCGTCATTCCTTCGTCGGGTGGATCGGGGGTTGAGCGGGTGGGTCGGTTGGTCGGACGGGTCAGGAAGCCGTGCGTCGGGAGAGCTCCATCAGGGGATCGGACAGCAGTGCGTCGAACGCGAGCTCGGAGGCGCCGAGCAGCGTCGAGTCCGAGCCGAGGGCCGGCCCCACCAGCCGGACCTGCCCGATCAGCGCCGGGAGTCCGGTCGTCTCGAACTGGGCCTGCACCACCGCCCCGGCCGAGGCCAGGATCTCTTCGAGGGCACCGCCCAGGATGAAGACCTCCGGGTTGAGGGTGTTGACCACGTTCGCAGCGCCGCGGCCGAGCCAGGCGGCGACGTGCTGCACGGCATGGTGCGCCGCCGGGTCGCCCTCCCCCGCCGCGGCCACGACCTCGCGGACGCCGGCCAGTCCCCCGCCGGGCGGGCGGCCGGCGAGCTCGAAGAGCCGCTCCTCGCCGCACTCGGTCTCCCAGCAGCCGTGCGATCCGCAGTGGCAGGGGAGCCCGTCGGGGTTGATGACAGCGTGCCCCACCTCACCGGCGTACCCGGTGCGGCCGCCGAGCGGAAGGCCGCCGGCGATGATCCCGGCGCCGATGCCCGAGTGCCCGGAGAGGTAGACCGCGTCGTCGACCCCGGCAGCGGCGCCGCGGACGTGCTCCGCACGGATGCCCAGGTCGGCGTCGTTCCCGACACTGACGGGCAGCCCGAGCTGGTGGGCCAGCTCGGCCCCCATCGGCACGTCGCGCCAGCCGAGGTTGGGCGCCTGCCGGACCAGCCCGTCGTGCCGCCGCACCATCCCGGGGACCGCGACCCCCATGCCGAGCACGACGGAGCCGTGTCCGGCGGTGGCTGCGAGCGCCCGGCTCTCCTTGACGATCGTCGAGGTGACGTCGCGCGGCCGGCGGCCGGCCCGCCGGTGCGCGCGGTCCTGGCGGGCGAGCACGACGCCGCCGAGGCCGACCCGCGCGACGGTCAGATGGGTGACCCCGACGTCCACAGCGAGCACCTGGAGGCGCTCGGACTCCGGTGACACGACGTACGACGGCCGGCCACCGCTGCCGCCCTCGACCCGGCCCGGTCCTTCGCGGACCAGGCCGGCGGCGACGAGCTCGCCGGTGAGGTCGCCGATGGTGCTCCGGTTGAGCCCGAGCACCGAGGTGAGCTCGCTGCGCGGTGTGGGCCCGTGGACGTGCACATAGCGCAGCAGGTTGGAGAGGTTCCCACGACGGACGTCCTCGGAGCGCGCACCGCGCGCGCCCCGGGCAAGGACCGTCATGGGGCCACTACGCCCGCCCGGAGGCTGCCGCCCGGCGCCGGGACAGCGCGTCCACTCCGGCTGCGATCAGCAGCACCACCCCGGTCACCATGTACACCACGGCGGCCGACTTGTTCAGCAGCCCCATGCCGTTCGCGACCACCGCGATCACCAGGCCGCCGATGATGGCGTCCACCGGTCGGCCCTTGCCACCGAACAGACTGGTGCCTCCGATGACAGCCGCGCCCACGGCGTACAGCAGCGTCTCGCCACCGCCGGTCGTCGGTGTGACCGAGTTGACCCGGCTGGCCAGGAGGACGCCGGCCCCGGCCGCGATCATCGAGCAGATCACGAAGCACAGCAGCCGGATGCGCGGCACGTTGATGCCGGCCCGGCGGGCCGCCTCGGCGTTGCCACCCACGGCGTAGACGTGTCGGCCGAAGAGCGTCCGGGTGAGGAGCATGGTGAAGCCGACCAGGAGCACGAGGACGACCGGGATGACGATCGGGATGCCCTTGATGGAAGTCAGCGCCGGGTTCCTGCTGCGCTCGCCGCTCAGGTAGTACGTGCAGATGCCCAGCAGCAGGGTCAGGCAGACGAGCTTGACCAGCCAGACGACCGGGGCCTGGGTCACCAGCCCGCGGGCGCGCCGGGTGGCCATCTGCCGGAACGTCACGAGGGCGTACAGACCGACCACGACCACGAACAACACCCAGCCGAGCCAGACCGGAAGGTTCTTGGCCATGACGTCGAGAATCGTCTGGCTCTGGATCCGGATCGTGCCACCCTCGCCGATGATCTTCAGCAGCAGTCCCTGCAGAGCGAGGTAGGCGGCCAGCGTGACGACGAACGACGGGATGCCGACCCACGCGACGAGCAGCCCGTTGATCAGTCCGACGGCGGCACCGGTGGCGAGGCAGGCGACCACGCCGAGGTACCAGGGCCAGCCGTGGTTGGTGCAGACCACGCCGAGCGTCGCGCCGGCGACACCAGCGGTCCAGCCTGCGGACAGGTCGATCTCGCCGATCAGCAGGACGAAGACGATGCCCATCGCGATGACGATGACCGGCGCGCTCTGGATGAGCAGGTTCGCGAAGTTGAACGAGTTCGTGAACGTGTTGCCCTGCAGCCCCGAGAAGACGGCGAGGAGCACGACCAGGCCGAGGATCGCCGGCAACGGCCCCACGTCACCACCGCGGACCCGACCGAAGTAGGCGCGAACGGCCTCGGCCAGGGCGCCACCCGGCGACTCCGGCGCGTCGAGGGTGTTCTCGAGCTCCTTCTCCGACAGGCTCTGGCTCACGGCTGCTCCTCCGGCTCGGTCGCGGCGGCTGGTGGGGCAGCGGCTGGTCGGCCATCGGCTTGCGGTCCGGTGTCGATGTCATCCGTGGGTCCGGTGACCTCGACATGGCCGCCCTCCTCGACCAGCGACCCGCCGGTGATGAGGGTGACGACCTGGTTGTGGTTCACGTCCTTGGCCTTGACCTGGGCCGTCATCCGTCCCAGGTAGAGGACCGCGATCTCGTCGGCGACGCGCAGCACCTCGGTCATGTTGTGGCTGATCAGGATGACGGCAAGGCCGCTCTCGGCGAGCCGGCGGACCAGCTGGAGCACCTGCTCGGTCTGGGCGACGCCCAGGGCGGCGGTGGGCTCGTCCAGGATGACGAGCTTGGAGTTCCACAGCACGGCCCGGGCGATGGCCACGGTCTGGCGCTGCCCGCCGGAGAGGCTCGCGACCTTCTGCCGGACGGACTTGACGGTCCGAACCGACAGACCCGCCAGTGTCTCGGCCGCGCGCTCCTCCATCGTCAGCTCGTCGAGCAGCCCCGCTGTCAGAGCCTCCCGGCCGAGGTAGAGGTTCTCGACGATGTCGAGGTTGTCGCACAGCGCGAGGTCCTGGTACACGACCTCGATGCCCAGGGCGTTGGCCTGCCTCGGGCTGGCCACGTGCACCGGGTGGCCCTCGAAGAGGTACTCGCCGCCGTCGAAGGCGTGGATCCCGGCGATCCCCTTGATCAGGGTGCTCTTGCCGGCGCCGTTGTCGCCGACGAGGGCGGTCACATGACCGAGCCGGGCGGTCAGGCTGACGTCGTGCAGGACCTGGACGGCCCCGAAACTCTTGTTCACGCCGCGCAGCTCGAGCAGCGGTCCTTCGGTTGCTGACGGTGCCCTGCCTGCTTCGGTGGTCGTGGTCGTCATGACACCTCGCCTGCGTCGGGGTTTGCGGGTGGCCGACTGCACACTAGGGCGCGGGCGGCTGCCCGCACACGGGTCCCCGGTCCGGCGGACGTGCCGCCGGACCGGGTACCCGGTGTTCTGCTAGGACAGGCCGAGCTTGGTGCACGCCGCCTGGAAGTCGGCGGTGCACACCTTCGCCACGGTGGTGTAACCCGCGTCGAACGGAGCCTTGATGTTCGCCTGGGTCACCCAGACCGGGGTCGCGAAGACCGACTTCACGTCCTTGTTGGCCGTGGTGTCCTTGACGGTGCCGTTGGCCATCCCGTCCGCGGAGCCGTCGTTCTTGACCATGGCCACCGCGAGGTCCGCGGCCGCCTTCGCCTCGAGGTCGACGTTCTTGAAGACGGTGCCGCACTGGGTGCCGGCGATGACCCGCTGCAGGCCCTCGTCCGATGCGTCCTGCCCGGTGACCGGGACCTTGCCGGCGAGGCCGTTGTTCTTCAGGACGGTGACGATGCCGCCGGCCATGGTGTCGTTGGCGGAGATGACGCCCTGGACGTTGCCATGGTTCTTGGTGAACAGCTGCTCGAAGGTCTGCTGGGCGACCGTGGCGTCCCACTTGCCGGTCTGGTCGCCGACCTTCTTGTAGTCACCGGAGGCGTACTTCGGGTCGAGGACCGAGTTGTAGCCCTGAGCGAACAGAGCGGCGTTGTTGTCGGTCGGGTCACCGTTGATCTCGATGACGTTGACGTTCTTCGTCTTGCCGTCAGCGGTCAGGCAGTCCACCAGGCCCTGGCCCATCAGCTTGCCGACCTGCACGTTGTCGAAGGACACGTAGTAGGAGGCCGAGCCGCCGAGGGTCAGTCGGTCGTAGTCGATGCTCTTGATACCGGCATCGGCCGCCTTCTTCTCACACGCCGCGCCGCTGTCGGAGTCGAGGTTGACGATCATCAGGATGGTGACCGACTGGTTGATCATCTGGTCGCACAGGGACGCGAACTTCGTCACGTCCTTGGAGGCGTTCTGGATGATTGCCGTGTAGCCCGCCGCGGTGATGGCCTTCTCCAGGTCAGGGCGGTCGTTGTTCTCCCAGCGCGGCGAGGAGGCCGCGTCCGGGAGGATGACGCCGATCTTGGCCTTGGCCGAGCTGCTACCGCCGCCGCCGCCCGTGCTGCCGCCGCCGCTGCTGCCGCCGCACGCGGCCAGCACGAGCGGCAGGACGACGAGCCCGGCCACCGCCATCTTGGGGATCCGCATGTCGTTGGTGCCCTTCCGGTGAGCGGCACCGGGACCCGGGCCGCAGGAATGTTGTGGCCCACAACGTACTGATCCAGGAAGCCCCCGGGTAGTCACAAGTTCGTAACGGCGGCGAAACGTCCGAGTCGCCCGGAAGTTCTCCCCCAGCCGGTTGTCCAGTCAGTCGCGCAGCAGCGAGCGCAGGACGTACTGCATGATCCCGCCGTGCCGGTAGTAGTCCGCCTCCCCGGGCGTGTCGATCCGGATCAGTGCGGTGAACTCCGTGCCGCCGGCACGGACGGTGGCCTCGCGCGGGATGTCGGTCCCCGACGTCTCGTTCAGGGCCGTGATGCCCGTGACCGAGAACTCCTCCTCGCCGGTCAGGCCCAGGGACTCGGCGGTCTCCCCCTCGCGGTACTGGAGCGGCAGGACACCCATCCCGATCAGGTTGGAGCGGTGGATCCGCTCGTAGGACTCCGCGATGACCGCTCGGACCCCGAGCAGGGCGGTGCCCTTCGCGGCCCAGTCGCGCGAGGACCCCGAGCCGTACTCCTTGCCGGCGAGGACCACGAGCGGCGTGCCGGCCTCGGCGTAGTGCTGGGCCGCGTCGTAGATCGGAGCCACGTCGCCACCCGCGGTGAAGTCCCGCGTGAACCCCCCGACGGGGATGTCGTCGGGCTGTGGGCCGATCAGGTTCTTCAGGCGGATGTTCGCGAACGTGCCGCGGATCATCACCTCGTGGTTGCCGCGGCGTGACCCGTAGGAGTTGAAGTCCTTGCGGTCGACGCCATGCTCCTGCAGGTACTTCCCGGCGGGCGAGTCGGCCTTGATGGACCCGGCCGGCGAGATGTGGTCGGTGGTGACCGAGTTGCCCAGCACAGCCAGGACCCGGGCTCCCTCGATGTCGGTGACCGGCTCCGGCTCTGCGGGCATCCCGTCGAAGTACGGCGGCTTGCGCACGTATGTCGAGTCCGGGTCCCACTCGAAGGTGCTGCCGGTCGGCGTCGGCAGGTTGCGCCAGGTGTCGTCACCGGCGAAGACGTCGGAGTAGTCCCGGCTGAACATCTCCGAGCGGACGGCGGAGTCGACGACCTCCTGGATCTCCTGGCTGGTCGGCCAGATGTCCTTGAGGAAGACGTCGGTCCCGTCCTGGTCCTGTCCGAGCGGCTCGGAGGTGATGTCGACGTCCATCGACCCGGCCAGGGCGTACGCGACGACAAGCGGCGGCGACATCAGGTAGTTCATCTTGACGTCGGGGTTGATCCGGCCCTCGAAGTTGCGGTTGCCCGAGAGCACCGACACCACCGCCAGGTCGTGGTCGTTGACGCCCTGGCTGATCGGCTCCTGCAGCGGCCCCGAGTTCCCGATGCACGTCGTGCAGCCGTAGCCGACGAGGTTGAAGCCGAGCTTGTCGAGATACGGCGTCAGGCCGGCCCGCTCGTAGTAGTCCATGACCACCTTGGAACCCGGCGCGAGCGTGGTCTTGACCCACGGCTTGCGGCCGAGCCCCCGCTCGACCGCCTTCTTGGCGAGCAGCGCCGCCCCGATCATCACCGACGGGTTGGACGTGTTCGTGCACGACGTGATGGCCGCGATCACGACGTGGCCGTGGTCGAGCTCCATCTCCTGGCCGTCCACGGAGACGATCACCGGGTTGCTGACCCGCTCCAGCTCGCCGTGGTCAGGAGCACCGTGCGGGGCGCCGGTGCCGTTCGTCCCGTGGTACGCCGGGGAGTCGCTGGCCGGGAACGACTCGGCCGAGGACTCGTCGACCCCGGAGGGCTCGTCGTCGGGGGCGGTGGCGTAGTCAGTCAGGACGTTGCGGAACCCGGCCTTGGCGTCCGACAGCGACACCCGGTCCTGCGGGCGCTTGGGGCCGGCGATCGAGGGGACGACGGTCGACAGGTCGAGCTCGATGGTCTCGCTGTACGCCGGGTCCGCCGACGGGTCGTGCCAGAGCCCCTGCTCCTTCGCGTACGTCTCGACGAGCGCGACCTGCTCCTCGCTGCGGCCGGTCATCCGCAGGTAACGGATGGTCTCGTCGTCGACGGGGAAGATGGCGATCGTCGAGCCGTACTCCGGGCTCATGTTGCCGATGGTGGCGCGGTTCGCGAGCGGCACCGCGGACACGCCCTCGCCGTAGAACTCGACGAACTTCCCGACCACGCCGTGACGGCGGAGCATCTCGGTGATGGTGAGCACCAGATCGGTGGCGGTGGCGCCCTCGGGCAGCTCACCGAGCAGCTTGAAACCGACCACGCGCGGGATGAGCATCGACACCGGCTGGCCGAGCATCGCGGCCTCCGCCTCGATGCCGCCGACGCCCCAGCCGAGGACGCCGAGGCCGTTGACCATCGTGGTGTGCGAGTCGGTGCCGACCAGCGTGTCCGGGTAGGCGACCCCGTCGCGCTCGAAGACGACGCGGGCGAGGTACTCGATGTTGACCTGGTGCACGATCCCCGTCCCGGGCGGCACCACCTTGAAGTCGTCGAACGCGGTCTGGCCCCAGCGCAGGAACTGGTAGCGCTCGGCGTTGCGCTGGTACTCGAGCTCGACGTTGCGCGCGAACGAGTCCGGAGCACCGAAGAGGTCGGCAATCACCGAGTGGTCGATGACCAGCTCGGCCGGCGCCAGCGGGTTGATCCGCTCCGGCTTGCCGCCGAGGTCCAGCACCGCCTCACGCATGGTGGCGAGGTCGACGACGCAGGGGACACCGGTGAAGTCCTGCATGACGACCCGGGACGGGGTGAACTGGATCTCGGTGTCCGGCTCGGCGGCGGGGTCCCACGCCGCGAGCGCGCGGATGTGGTCGGCGGTGATGTTGACGCCGTCCTCGGTCCGCAGCAGGTTCTCGAGCAGGATCTTCAGCGAGTACGGCAGTCGATCGCTGCCTTCGACGGCGTCCAGCCGGAAGATCCGGTACGTCGAGCCGGCCACCTCGAGCGTCGCCTCACTGCCGAAGCTGTCGGTCCCGCCGCTGCCTGTCGCGCTGCCGTGCGATTCGCCCGCCACGAGCGTCTCCTCTCGGTCGTCCACCGCTGTCCACTCGTCCGTCAACATCGTGCCCGGCCCGGCCGGGCTGGACCGCGTCGCCGTCGACAAACTATCTCGACGTCAAGATACTTGTCCAGCAGGCCAGGATGGTGGCGTGCCGGACTCCCCCGCCGATCCCGTCGATCCCGTCCGCGCCAGCCTCGGGCGGCAGACCTTCATGACTCTCCTCGGCGCCCGTGCCGTCATCGTCGAGCCCGGCCGGGTGGTGATCGAGCTGCCGGCCCGGGCGGACCTGTGCCAGCAGAACGGCTTCCTGCACGCCGGCGCGATCACGTCCATCGCCGACTCCGCCTGCGGCTACGCGGCCCTGACCCTGATGCCGGAGGGCCATGACGTCCTCAGCGTGGAGTTCAAGGTCAACCTGCTGGCACCCGCCCGGGGAGATCTCTTCCGGGCCGAGGCCACGGTCGTGCGGCCCGGCCGCACCCTGACCGTCTGCCAGGCCGAGGTCGTCGCCGTCACCGAGGGCGGTCCCGACGTCCCGGTGGCACTCATGCAGGCGACGATGATCGCGATCGTGCCGCGCGGCTGACCCGGGAGCTCGTCAGCCGACGCGGACGCGGTCGCGGTAGTCCGGCCAGCTCTCCGGCGCCGACCCGGCGGCCTGGCCGACGAACTGGTCGAGGAACCACCGGCGGTAGGTGACCAGTGGTGCCGGCGTGGCCAGCGTGAGCAGCAGCTGACCCGCCCGGCAGTAGTCGTCGGCCTCGTCGAGGATGTCGCCGAGGCTCGCGGCCGCGGCGGACACCGACGCGGGGACGGCGTACTCGAGGTCCACGGACGGCGCCCCGGAGGCGATGGCGGCGGCGAGCTGTTGCTCCTGCTCGGCGGTGAACATCGAGTATCGGTGCGAGAGAGCCGTCACCAGCTCGACGAACCGGATCGGGAGCGCGTTGGTCGCCGCGCCTTGCTGGTGCAGCCGTTCGCCGACGAGGACGAGCTCGCGGGTCAGCTCGTCGGCGTGCTGCTGGGCCTGGACCTGGACGTCGATGGGCAGCTGGACGAGGCGCACCGTGATGAGCGGGTCGTCCTGCGGTGAGTGGCTCACGCGGCGGCCGACGTCGGCTGGTCGACCTGGCGGCGCCGGGACGGACCGTTGAGGGGCATGTCGAGTACGGCAGACCCGGGCTGGTACTCCTCGTCGGGCTCCGCGTCCAGCCCGACCTGGTCGTCGGGGGCCACCCGGCACCACACCGTCTTGCCGGTCGGGCTGGCCTGCACGCCCCAGACGGTGCTCAGGGCCTCGACCATCGCGATGCCCCGTCCGGTGGTCGCGTCATTTCCGTAGTGCCGCTGCTGGGGCCAGGCCGGAGAGGAGTCGGTGACTTCCACGAGCAGGGAATCAGGGTCGAGACGCAGGTGGACCGTGTAGTCGCTGCGCGCGTGCAGCGCGGCATTGGTCGCCAGCTCGGTGAGGACCTGGGCGGCCGTCATGTCGTAGTCGTGGGTCTCCCACTGCGCCATGATCTCGCGCAGGAACCTCCGAGCATCGCCCACCGACCGCAGGTCGGCCGCGAACGTCCGCGCCACCTCATGCACGAGCACACCATAGGGCGGTGGTGCCTTCCCCCGTCCGATGGCTCGCCGGTGGCGCCCCGGTCAGTGCGCCTCGAGGGTCGCGACACACTCCACATGGTGGGTCATCGGGAACAGGTCGAAGGCGCGCAGATCCCGCAGGCGGTAGCCCTCCTCTGCGAACCATCGCAGGTCCCGGGCCAGTGCCACCGGGTCGCAGGCGACGTAGCAGATCCGGCGGGCCCGGACTCTCGCGAGCATCCGCACCACCGAGCGCCCGGCGCCGGAGCGCGGCGGGTCGAGAACGACAAGGTCCGCCCGGCCCAGCCGGAGGCGACGCAGCACGTGGTCCACCCGGCCCCTCTCGATGCGGACCCGGTCGAGGCCGGCGAGGTTGTGGCGGGCGTCCTCGACGGCGCCACGGTCACTCTCGACCGCCGTGATCCGGCCGCGTGGACCCACCGGTCCAGCCAGCGCTGAAGCGAAGAGCCCCACTCCGCAGTACAGGTCGAGCGCGGACTCCCCCTCCCGCGGCTCGAGCCCTGCGAGCACGGCGGCCACGAGTGCCTCCGCGGCTCCGGGATGGACCTGCCAGAAGCCACCGCCGGTGACCCGGAACTGGCGACCGGCGGCCGACTCGGTGAGGAACCCGGACCCTCGGCCGTCGGGTCGCACCAGCCGCTCACCCGTCGAGCTGGACACCGCGACCTCGACCGAGCGCAGGCCCGGCCAGCTGCGCGCCGTGACCCCCTCCTCGCTGACGAGCGGGTGCGCGATCCGGCACCGGTCGACGGGGACGACGTCGTGGGACCGGTGGGGGTGCAGACCGGCCGTGCCGTCGGCGGCGACCGCCCAGTTCACCCGGGTCCGCCAGCCCAGGCCGTCCTGGTCCCCCGCTACCGCCTCGACCTCGACCTCCCGGTCCAGGCCGGCCAGCCGGTGCAACGCCTCGGCGACGACCGCGGCCTTCAGGTCCCGCTGCGCCCATGGCGTGGCGTGCTGCCAGTCGCAGCCACCGCAGCGGCCCGGGCCGGACCATGGGCACGGCGGCGCCACCCGGTCCGGGGACGCGGCGAGGATCTCGACCGCATCCGCCCGCCAATAGGCGGACGTCTCATGGCCTTCGGTGACGACGGCGCGGACCCGCTCGCCGGGCAGAGTGTGCCGGACGAAGACCACCCGGCCGTCGTGGCGCGCGACGCAGTGCCCACCGTGGGCCACGGGGCCGACGTCGAGCTCGAGGGCGGTGCCCTGCGCAGACCGGCCCCGCGGTCGGGCCTTGTCCTCCGGCACGCTGGTCAGGGCGGTCCCCCACGACGCCCCGGTCCCCGGCGGACCGCTCCGGGGGCGGCGGGTTCGACCCGGTCGGCGAGTCCCTGCGAGCTCTTGAGCTGCCACGGGACGCTGGTCACCATGACGCCGGGGGTGAACAGCAGGCGGCCCTTGAGCCGCAGCGCGCTCTGGTTGTGCAGCAGGTGCTCCCACCAGTGCCCGACGACGTACTCCGGGATCAGCACGGTCACCAGGTCGCGAGGGCTGCCGCGGCGGACGCTGCGGACGTAGTCGATGACGGGGTCGGTCACTTCACGGAAGGGCGAGTCGAGGACCTTCAGCGGCACCGGGATGCCGCGGGCGTCCCAGTCCTCCTGCAGGCGCTTGGTCTCCTCCGGGTCGACCATCACCGTCACCGCCTCGAGTGTGGTGGGGCGCATGGCGCGCGCGTAGGCGACGGCCCGCATCGTGGGTTTGTGGATCTTCGAGACCAGCACGATGGCATGGGTGCGCGAGGGAAGGACGATGTCCTCGTCCTCGTCGACTACCAGCTCCTCGGAGACCCGCACGTAGTGGCGGTGGATCGCCTTCATCAGGGCGAAGAGCACGATCATCGCGGCGATGGCGATCCAGGCGCCGAGGAGGAACTTCGTGATGAGCACGACCACCAGCACCAGGCCTGTGATCGCGAGCCCGACGCTGTTGATGATCCGGCTGCGCACCATCCGGTGCCGTGCCGCGGGATCCTTCTCGGTCCGCAGCAGCCTGGTCCAGTGCCGCACCATGCCGGTCTGACTCAGGGTGAAGGAGACGAACACGCCGATGATGTAGAGCTGGATCAGGCGCGTGACCTCGGCCTGGAACGACACGATCAGCACGATCGCGAACAGGGCCAGGATGATGATGCCGTTGCTGTACGCCAGGCGGTCGCCCCTCGTGTGCAGCTGCCGGGGCAGGTAGCGGTCCTGCGCGAGGATCGACGCCAGGACGGGGAAGCCGTTGAACGCAGTGTTCGCGGCGAGCACGAGGATCAGGCCGGTGACGGTCGTCACGATCCCGGCGAAGAACGCGGCGTTGTGGAAGACGGCCTTGGCGATCTGACCGATCACGGGGTCCTGGTCGTAGTGGTAGCTCCCGAACGTCACGCCCCCGTGCGCCGCCACGCCCTTCTGGCCGTCCAGCTCCAGCTGATCGGCCGGGTTCTCGGCGTACCGGATGCCCATCTTCTTCGCCAGCACGATGATGCTCAGCATCATCGACACCGCGATCAGGCCGAGCAGCAGCAGGGTCGTGGCCGCGTTCTTGGACTTGGGCTTGCGGAACGCGGGCACGCCGTTGCTGATCGCCTCGACGCCTGTGAGCGCGGCGCAGCCGGAGGAGAACGCACGCAGGAGCAGGAACGCACCGGCGATCCCGGCGATCCCGGACGCGTACGGGTCCTCAGCGACCAGCGTGAAATGGGCGCTCTCCACCTGACCGAGATTGCCGAACGCGAGCTTGAGGAAGGCGTACGCCGCCATCCCCAGGATGGCGACCATGAACGCGTACGTCGGTACGGCGAACGCGGTCCCCGACTCGCGGACTCCTCGCAGGTTCGCCGACATGAGCAGCACCACGGCGACGACGGCGATGGTGACCTCGTGACCCTGGAACGCGTCGATGGTCGACGCGGCGTACTGCGCGGCGGACGAGATCGAGACAGCCACCGTGAGGACGTAGTCGACCAGCAGGGCGCTGGCCACCGTGAGGCCGGGCGTCGGCCCGAGGTTCACGGTGGCCACCTCGTAGTCCCCGCCGCCGCTTGGGTAGGCGTGGACGTTCTGGCGATACGACGCGACGACGACCAGCATCACCAGAGCGACCGCGAGGCCGACCTTCAAGGAGTAGCTGTAGGCCGAGAACCCGGCGATACCGAGAGTGAGGAACACTTCGTCAGGGGCGTACGCGACCGACGACAGGGCGTCGCTGGCGAAGACCGGCAGCGCCACCCGCTTGGGCAGCAAGGTCTCGGAGAGGCGGTCACTGCGCATCGCGCGACCGAGCAGGACCCGCTTCAGCGCGTCCGTGGTGTGGGGCACGTCGCCCGATCGTAGGGGCAGGTCTGCCCGGCGGCTCGATCGACTGCGCTAGCGTCTCCCCGACCGCCGGGCCAGACACGAGAGGACCGCTCGTGCACTTCGTGATCATGGGCTGCGGCCGGGTCGGCTCGACCCTCGCGCTGATCCTCGAGGCGCAGGGGCACGAGGTCGCTGTGATCGACGCGGACGAGTCGGCGTTCCGCCGGCTCGGGACCGCGTTCCAGGGGCGGCGGATCACCGGCATCGGCTTCGACCGGGACACCCTGCGCGAGGCGGGCATCGAGGAGGCGGACGCCTTCGCCGCGGTCAGCAGCGGGGACAACTCCAACATCGTGGCCGCGCGGGTTGCCCGGGAGACGTTCGGTGTGGACAACGTCGTGGCCCGGATCTACGACCCCGGCCGGGCCGAGGTCTACCAGCGGCTGGGCATCCCCACGGTGGCCACCGTCCGGTGGACCGCCGACCAGATGCTGCGCCGCCTGCTCCCCCACGGCAGCGAACCGGAGTGGCGCGACCCGAGCGGGAGCATGCGCCTCGCTGAGGCGGTCGTGGACACGGCCTGGATCGGCGAGCGGATCGCCACCCTCGAAGCAGCGTCCGGCGCCAGGGTCGCCTTCCTCACCAGGTTTGGCGAGGGCGTGATCCCGGGAGAGGACACCGTGCTGCAGGACGGCGACCTGGTCCACGTGATCATGCGGGAGGCCGACGCGGACGCTGCCGAGGAGACGCTGCGCGTCCGGCCGAGCGGGGAGCGCTGATGCGCGTCGCCATCGCCGGAGCCGGCAGTGTGGGCCGGTCGGTCGCGCGAGAGCTCCTCGAGAACGGCCACGAGGTCCTGCTGATCGACAAGGACCCGAGGGCCATCAAGCGTACGTCGGTCCCCGAAGCCCAGTGGCTGCTCGCCGATGCGTGCGAGGTCACCTCTCTCGAGGAGGCAGGACTGCACGAGTGCCAGGTCGTGGTCGCCGCGACCGGCGACGACAAGGTCAACCTCGTCGTGTCGCTACTGGCCAAGACGGAGTACGGCGTGCCGCGCACGGTCGCCCGGGTCAGCAACCCCAAGAACGAGTGGATGTTCGACGAGGCCTGGGGCGTGGACGTGGCCGTCTCGATGCCGCGCCTGATGACGGCACTGGTCGAGGAGGCCGTCAGTGTCGGTGACCTCGTGCGGATCTTCACGTTCCAGCAGTCCAACACCGACATGCTCGAGCTGACGCTGCCCGCCGACTCACCCGTCGTCGCCTCCCGGGTCGGCGACGTCGACTGGCCCGTCGACACCGCCCTGGTCGCGATCATCCGGGAGGGCCGGCCCATCGCGCCGTCGCCGGACGACCCGCTCGAGGCCGGGGACGAGCTGCTCTTCGTGGCCACCCCGGACATGGGCCCCCAGCTCGAGCAGCTGCTGGCGCCGCACGCCCGCTAGCTAGAGGTCGGCCGGGGTCTCCTCGGGAACGCTCTCCTCGGGGACGAACGCGTTGCTGCCGGCGGGCATCGGCGTGCTGTCCCGGCTGAGCAGCCAGGCCATCGCGGCCAGTGCCGCGAGCTGCAGGGGCCAGCCGAGGGCGATCTTCGTGACGCCGAGCCAGCCCACCCGGTCCGCGACGTAAAGCGGGTACTGGACCAGAACCCGCACCACGCAGGGCAGCGCGAGCACCAGCGTGAGGCGGGAGCACAGCCGGACGACCGCCCGCTCCCGGCGCCAGGCCGTGAGGTCGCCGGTCACCGAGGCGATCATCATCCCGACCAGCGGCCAGCGGATCAGCACCGACACGATCATCGCGACGGCGTACGCCGCGTTGTAGATGATGCCCGGCAGGAAGACGTCCTTCGCGTGGCCCGTCCGCGAGGCGAACACCGCCGCAATCCCGATGCCGACGAGGCTGTTCAGCACGAACTGCACCGAGCTCTGCTGAAGGATCCGTACGACGAGCAGGGCGACGGCGAGCCCGACACCGACGTACAGCGAGAGGCGCAGGTCGTGCGTCGACACGAAGGTCACCGTGAACCCGAGCGTGGGCAGCGCGCCCTCGGCCATCCCGCGTCGACCACCGAGCGCGACCGAGAGGCGGTGCCGGACGAACTCCTCGACCGTCGCGGCGTCGATGCTCGCCCCGGCGGACGGGGTGGTGGTCACTCGGAGCCGGCCGGCCGCAGCTCGTAGCGCGGGTTGAAGATGACCGGCTGGTCGTTGTCCCGGGTGACCCGACCGGAAGCGACGAGCGCCCGACCCGGCTCGATGCCGGGGATCTGCCGGCGGCCGAGCCACACCAGGCTGATCGAGCCGCTGCCGTCGTAGAGGTCGGCCACCAGCGCCGGTACCCCGGCGCGGGGACGCAAAGTCACCGTGCGCAGCGTGCCGGCGACCCGCACCCGCTCACGGTCGGGCAGGTCCTTGACCGCCACCGCGCCCAGCTCGACGCAGCCCTTCTGCAGCTCGGCCGCCTCGTGCTCCTTCGCCGAGGTGGCCAGCCGGTTGACCGTGCGCTTGAGGACGCCGGGGTGGGTACCCATGCCCCCAGTCTAGGACGCAGTGCAACCTCGCAGACCCACCGTGAGCAGGTCGGTGTCAGCGGATCTCGGTGATCTCCGGTCCGCGCTCGAACGGCGACAGCGCCTCGCTGTGCCCCTCGCTGCTGTCGTCGTCAGGCACCGCAGGCAGCCGTAGCGGGATCAGGTCGCGGGGCGCCATCGGGTCGGTGCCGCGCACCACCACGACGTCACGGAACAGGGCCACCAGCTCGGCATCGGTGTCCGGGTCGAGCGCCGGGCCCCCGGTGATCACGCCGCGCAGGAACCAGCGCGGCCCGTCCATGCCGACGAACCGAGCCGGCTGCACGGTTTGCGATCCGTCGGCCGATCGGGCCGGGACCCGGGTGCGCAGCTCCGGCCCCAGCGGCCCGGTCACCTCGTCGACCGTCCCGCCCTGCGCGGTGATGCCCGCCCTGATCTCGGTGCGCACCTCGTCCCAGATGCCCTCACTGCGGGGCGCCGCGAACGGCTGCAGCTGCAGCGCTCCCTCGCCGAGCACCGCGGTGACCGCCACGACGTCGCCGGTCGTCTGGTCCGCCTCGATCCGCACCTCGAGGCCGGGCCGGCTGGGCAGCCAGATTCCGCCGAGGTCCAGCCGCAGCCCGCCGGCGCCGGGGTCGTCGACATCGGCGACGTCGTACGGGCCAGTGCCACTGCCGATCGAGACGGCAGTGTCTCCGTCGTCGGCCTCGTCGGCCTCGTCGGCCTCGACGGTCCCCTCGATCGGGTCGTCGATCTCGATGGGCTCCGCTGAGCCGTCGTCCTTGCCGCGCCGCTTGCGGAACACGGTCACACCCCTGTCTGCGTTGCCTGGCTGCCCGTCGGTGCGGTGAAGCCCCCGGTGGACCCGTGCCCGCCCTCGCCGCGAGCCGAGCCCGGAAGTCGCTCCACCTCGTGGAACAGGGCCTGTTCGACCCGCTGCACCACCAGCTGTGCGATCCGGTCGCCGCGGCGCAGCTGCACGGAGTCGACGGGGTCGTGGTTGACGAGCAGGACCTGGATCTCCCCGCGGTAGCCCGCGTCGACCGTGCCAGGGGCGTTGACGATCCCCACACCGAACCGGTGAGCGAGCCCCGAGCGCGGGTGCACGAACGCGGCGTACCCGGCGGGGAGCGCGATGGCGAGACCGGTCGGGACCATGGCGCGCTCCCCCGGTCCGAGCTCGACGTCGCGCGCCGCGACCAGGTCGGCACCGGCGTCGCCGGGGTGCGCGTAGGCGGGCAGCGGGAGGTCCGGGTCGAGCCGACGGACCAGGACGTCGACGGGCATGCCGTCGTCCGTACCGTGCCCACGTGCACCGTCGTCCGTCACGGCCGATGACCCTACCCGTCAGGCGAACAGCGTCCGCTCGACGAGGCCGATCGGGAGCCTGCCCGAGCCGCCGGCCTGGTCGTGGAACTCCTTGAGCGTCCCCCGCTCCTCGGCCTCCCAGCGCTGCCGCATCCTTGCGATCTCGAGGGCTCCGGTAAGGTACGACGACGCCTGGGTCGGCCAGGCGCAGTAACGCAGCACCTCCGCCGCCGCGGTCTCGCGGGACAGCGACGTCCGGGTGGCCATGAACTCGGTCGCCTCCTCGATCGTCATCTCGCCCAGGTGCAGCGAGGTGTCCACGATGATTCGCGCGGCCCGGAAGAGCCGGAAGTCGCGCTGCGCGAGCTCCTGCTCCTTCGTCCGGAAGAACCCCTGCTCGCGCAGCAGGTCCTCGGTGTACAGACCCCAACCCTCCACGAAGTACGCCGAGCCGAGCACGAACCGCAGTGGCCGAGCGCGCCCCTTGGCGGCGTTCCACGACAGCCAGGCCAGGTGCCAGTGATGACCGGGGTAGGCCTCGTGCACCGCGATCGACCACGCACCGTGCTCGTTGTTGGTGGCCAGCCGGGCCGTGATCTGCTCGGGAGTGGCGCCGTCCGGCGGGTAGGGGACGAAGAAGTAGCCGACGCCGGCGACGTGGGATCCTGCCCGCGGAGGCGCGAACGGTGGCGGGGCGAAGTAGTGCGCCACCGCGAGCATGGCGCGGCTGAACGGCGCGGACGGCGCGACCTCGCAGCTCTCGCCCTCGGGCATGGTGACCAGGTCGTGCTCGACGCAGAAGGCCCGGGCGGCGTCGGTGGCCTCGCGGTAGAGAGCCAGCATCGCCTCGGGTGTGGCGGGATGGTCCTCGTTGAAGCTCTTCACGACGGCGATGTAGTCGTCGGTACCGCGCAGCTCCTGCGCGCGCGCCGCCATGTCCGCGGCCAGCTCGTCGAACGCGGCCTGCCCGATCGCGCGCAGGTCGCGGGCGCCGTACCCGAGTCCCTCGGCCTCGGTGAGCAGCGCGCTGTAGCGCTCCTCGCCGATGGCCCAGTCGCCGGTCGCCCGGTCGACGAGGGCGCTGACGTGCTCGCCGAACGCGAGGTACGCCGTGGCCGCAACCTCCCCGGCGTCGCGGACCGGTGCGGCGTCGGCAGGATCCTCGAACTCGTCCGCGACCGACCGGGCGTAGCTGGCGCCGGCCGCGATCTGCCCGAGCGACCGTCGTAGCAGTGCCGGGTGCGCCAGCGCCGGGTCGAGGTTCGCGGCACCCTGGGCGAGCAGAGCCGGCGTCGCGCGAAGCCGCGCCGCGACCGCCTTGGCCAGCTCGGTCCCGGTGCGCACCCGGTGGGTGAGCAGGAGGAACACCGAGCTGAGTGCGGTGCCGGCGTAGTGGTCGGGGCTGCGCCGCCAGTCGGCCCAGTTGCGCATCAGCTCGCGCCCGCGCAGCGACATCAGCGCCAGGTCGCGGTCGATCCGCTCGTCTGGGG
This sequence comes from Actinomycetes bacterium, assembly GCA_036269735.1. Taxonomy (GTDB): domain Bacteria; phylum Actinomycetota; class Actinomycetes; order JACCUZ01; family JACCUZ01; genus DATBDW01. The sequence goes on along the minus strand of DATBDW010000156.1, from coordinate 1,937 downwards.
TCAGCTCGCCGTCCGGCAGATCGCGCAGCCGCTGCGTCCAGGCGTCCTCGGCTCGTTCGCGACGGGCGATGCCGTCGACGGAGAGGTCCGGCAGCAGCTCGTCGTACTCGGTCAGCCCCAAGCTCGTCCCGAGCAAGGGGTTGGCCTCGCACTGGGCGGCCACCAGGTCGGCCGCGAGGTGGTCGAACGGTCGCTCCCCCGTAGGAATCGGCATGCGCCCGACGCTAGCGTCCGGCCCGGGATGACACCCTGGGCGGGTGAGCGACCGGGCGAGCTACGACGAGCGGCTGACGGCTCCGCCTGCGCTGTGGGCCGCGGTTTGGATCGGCTCGTTCCTGCTCGGCCTGTCGGTGTTCGTCGCGCTCGGCCCGGTCGTCGGCCTGGTCGCCCTGCTCGTGCCGGGGATCGGGTTGTCCTGGGTGCTCGTCCGCGCCGCCGCACCGGTGCGCGTCGTCGACGGCGACCTGGTGGCCGGTTCCGCGCGGATCCCGGTGGACCTGCTGGGCCCGGTCCAGGTCCTCGACGCCGCCGGGGCGAGGGCGGTCCGCGGCCCCGAGTCCGACCCGGCGGGATTCCACCTGATCCGGGGCTGGGTCCCGGCCGGCGTCCGCGCCGAGGTCCGAGATCCCGCGGACCGGACGCCCTACTGGTTCGTGGCGACCCGGCGGCCGGCGGCGCTCGCGGCCGCCGTCGAGGCGGCCAGGGGAGGCGTCAACGCTCAGTCGACCGGGTGACCGCTGACCGTGTGACCGGGGATCAACCGCCCCGCTCGGTGCACGCGCAGGTCGTCGCGCACCTTCTCGCCGAGCCGCCGGGTCTCGCGATGGTTCACGAGGCTCCCGGCGACCGCGCCGCTCAGCAGCGGGCCGAGGGTGGTCAGGTTGCGACCGGCCCGGCGGATCAGCCGGTTGCGCAGCGCGCGCTTGGCCGAGGACCCGAGCGAGAAGGTGAGGGCGGAGGGTGTGAACGGGTCGACTCCGCGCCGCTGTGTCCACGCGACGAGGTAGGCCTGCCCGCGCCGGCCGAGGGACCCCGGCATCGGCAGCCCGTAGACCTCGTGCAGCTCGGCGATCAGCTTGACCTCGATCGCGGCCACGACCAGCGTCTCGGCGGCGACCTGGACCGGTGCGGTCAGCAGGGCGGGCGGCGCGGTCCACTCGACCGCGGCGAGGGCCCCGCCGGCCGCGCCGACCGTGGCCGTGACCTTCGCGGCCCCGGAGATCAAGGTCTGCGCCAGGTCGTCGTCGGAGAGGCCGGGGTGCTGGGCGCGCAACGTCTCGGCGTCCCGGACCGGGATCCGGGGCGCGACGTCGAGCATCAGGTCGACCAGCCAGCTGCCACCCAGCACGGAGGCCCGCCCAGCCTTGCGGGCGGAGCCGACGAGCGCCGTGGACAGCCGACCGAGGTCCTTGGCCCGCTCACGACGGGAGGCGTCGTCGTCCCCGGTGCGCCCGGTCACCCGGGCCACGAGGTCGCCGACGCCTCCGTTGTCGCTGGGGGGCAGAGGTTGCGCGCTCATGCCCCAAGCCTGCCCAGCCGTCGTTCCGTTAGGCCGCGCACTCCTTGCAGATCAGCTGTCCCTTGACCTCCTTGGCCAGCTGACTGCGGTGATGCACCAGGAAGCAGCGGGAACAGGTGAACTCGTCTGCCTGGCGCGGGAGGACCCGCACCGACAGCTCCTCGTTGGACAGGTCTGCGCCGGGCAGCTCGAGGGACTCCGCCAGGTCGGCCTCGTCCACGTCCACCGTGCTGGCGGACTTGTCCTGTCGCCGTGCCTTGAGCTCCTCGAGACTGTCCTCGGACATCTCGTCGTCGGTCTTGCGGGGCGAGTCGTAGTCGGTCGCCATGGTGCTGAAGTCACCCCAGATGCTCGTTCGTCGGTCTCGTGCGGGGCATGTAACGCTCGGCCCCGCCGGTTTGTGCCCGGCCGCGACCCC
>DATBDW010000155.1:0-19163 GCA_036269735.1 Actinomycetes bacterium | reverse complement strand
CGGCCGACGGCGTGAGAAAGGTGCCGAAGAGGAGGTCGTGCCCGTAGTCCGCCACGACTGCCATCCTCCCCGACGACGCCACGCCTCGCCGAGGTGGCGGCCCTGCTGGGTCAGGCCGGCAGGTCCTCGAGCAGATCGGTGACCAGCGCCGCGATCGGCGAGCGCTCCGACCGGGTCAGGGTGACGTGAGCGAACAAGGGGTGACCCTTGAGTGCCTCGATCACCGCAGTGACCCCGTCGTGGCGGCCCACGCGGAGGTTGTCCCGCTGGGCCACGTCGTGGGTGAGGACGACCCGCGACCCCTGCCCGACGCGCGAGAGAACCGTGAGCAGGACGTTGCGCTCCAAGGACTGCGCCTCGTCGACGATGACGAACGCGTCGTGCAGCGACCGGCCCCGGATGTGGGTGAGTGGCAGGACCTCGAGCATGCCGCGGTCCATGATCTCCTCGACCACGTCCCCGGTGACCAGCGCGCCGAGGGTGTCGAACACGGCTTGGGCCCAGGGGTTCATCTTCTCGGCCTCGCTGCCAGGCAGGTAGCCGAGGTCCTGGCCGCCGACGGCGTACAGCGGCCGGAAGACCACCACCTTGCGGTGCTGGCGGAGTTCCATCACGGCCTCCAGGCCGGCACACAGCGCGAGTGCGGACTTGCCCGTGCCGGCCCGGCCGCCGAGCGACACGATGCCGACGTCGGGGTCGAGCAGGATGTCGAGGGCTACCCGCTGCTCGGCGCTTCGGCCGTGCAACCCGAAGGCGTCGCGGTCGCCGCGCACCAGCCGGACCTGCTTCTCCGGCGTGACCCGCCCGAGGCCGCTGCCGCGCTCGGACACCATGACGAGTCCGGTGTGGCACGGAAGGTCGCGGGCCTCCGCGAGGTCGACGACCTCGGCGTCGTACAGCTCGTCGAGGACCCCGCCTGCGACGCTGACCTCGGCCATGCCGGTGAAGCCGGACTCCACTACCGCCGTTCCGCGGTACTCCTCGGTCTCCAGTCCCACCGCGCTGGCCTTCACCCGCATCGGCAGGTCCTTGCTGACCAGGGTGACGTGGGCGCCCTCCTCGGCGAGGTTGCGCGCGACGGCGAGGATCGTCGTGTCGTTGTCGGCGGCCCGGCCGGTCGGGCGGAAACCGGCCGGCAGCACCGACGGGTCCGTGTGGTTGAGCTCCACCCACACGGTGCCACCCAGCTCGCCCACCGGCACCGGCTCGTCCAGGCGACCGTTGCCGACCCGCAGGTCGTCGAGCAGTCGCAGCGCCTGGCGAGCGAAGTAGCCCAGCTCGGGATGGGCGCGCTTGGCCTCCAGCTCGATGATGACGACCACGGGGAGCACGACCACGTGCTCGTCGAACCGCAGCAATGCCAAGGGGTCCGCCAGCAGCACGCTGGTGTCGAGCACGAAGGTACGGCGGTTCACAGCATCAGCCACGAGGGAGGTCTCCTTGCGGTGGCACCCCCGCACGTGCGCGCATCAAGGCGCCGCTGCGGAGATGGATCCTGAGGACCGGGACCGACCCGAGGGCCGGTCGCCGGCCCTCTCCCCCACGCGTCAGGTCGAGCACGCGCATGTGCACGGAGCGGGCCTCCCGGGTGGCCGGCGCTGATACCGGTCACTCCGCCGGACGGTACGCCGAGGCCGCGCCCGCACCGGGACGACACGCGGGCGTTTCCCCAGCCGTCACACGGGCTGTGACGGCCGCCGTGTGGCGACCCTCGGCCCCCGGTGATGGCCCCGACCGCGATGAACCCGTCCCGACCGCGGTGGACACACCGCGGTCGGCGGCAAATGATCACGGAACCGTGATCATTTGCGGGACGGGGGCCGGTGGTGCTGGGTCAGCCGCCGTAGCGGCGGTGGCGCGCGGCGTAGGCGCGCATCGCCCGCAGGAAGTCGACCTTGCGGAAGTCGGGCCAGTACGCCTCGCAGAAGTAGAACTCCGAGTGCGCGCTCTGCCAGAGCAGGAACCCGGACAGCCGCTGCTCCCCTGAGGTGCGGATCACGAGGTCGGGGTCCGGTTGGCCCTTGGTGTAGAGGTGCTCCGCGATGTGCTCGACGTCCAGCACGTTGGCGAGGTCCTCGATCGATGTCCCCTTGACTGCGTGCTCGTGCAGCAACGATCGGACGGCGTCGGCGATCTCGTGCCGGCCGCCGTACCCGACGGCGACATTGACGTGGATGCCGTCGACGTCGGCCGTCGCCGCCGCCGCGTCCTTGAGGACGCGGGCCGTGGCGTCCGGGAGCAGGTCCAGCGCTCCCATCGGGTGGACCCGCCACCGGCGGCTCGCCGCGAGCTGCTCGACGAGGTTCTCGATGATCGCGAGCAGCGGCTTCACCTCGGCCTCGGGCCGGCCGAGGTTGTCGGTCGACAGCAGCCAGAGGGTGACCACCTCGACACCGACCTCGTCGCACCAGCCCAGGACCTCATCGACCTTGTCGGCACCGGCCCGCCACCCCCGCGAGCTCGGCGCCCCGGCCGCCTTCGCCCAGCGCCGGTTGCCGTCCAGGATGACGCCCACGTGCCGCGGGATCTGGGTGGGGTCCAGCGAGGCAGCGATGCGCCGCGCATAGAAGGCGTACAGCAGTTCCCGCACGACGGCCAGGGTAGACCGGGTGATCCGGCTGACCCCGCCGGCGGCGCGGTCGCCACCCGGACCATCCGCGGCGGAATCGGTCCCGGGCCCGGTCGCGACAGACCGAGCCGTTGGCGCTTCGGTCACATCATGTGGGGTTTTGGAGGGGAGAGGTGGCTCCTCGCGGGCGCGTTGCTCTCCGACTGTCGTCCCGCAGACCCCAGCGACGACTCAATTCGCATCTCGTGCGTTCGCCAGGCGGGAAACGGGCAGCCCGCACCGACCGTCGCCCCCAACGGCCGGATCGGGCCGAGAGATCAGGCCGGCACCACCCGGACGACGACGGGATGAACGGTAGGCTACCGGTTAGTAACTTACGGCACCGTAGGTTACCGTGGGGCGATGACCACGCCGACCAAGGACGCAAGCGGCGAGGTGGGCGAGCTGCTGCGTGCGGTCAAGCCCCGGCTCCGCGGCTGGTTGCACGCCGGGACCTTCCCCGTCTCGGTCGTCGCCGGGATCGTCCTCGTCGTACTTGCCCACGGCACTGCCGCGACGATCGCCACCGGCGTCTACGCGGCCAGCGCCGCGCTGCTCTTCGGCATCAGCGCGCTCTACCACCGGGGCCAGTGGTCACCGAAGGCCGAGCGCCAGCTGAAGCGGCTGGACCACTCGAACATCTTCCTCATCATCGCCGGGACCTACACGCCGTTCAGCGTCATCTTGCTCCGCCACGACGGCGGCACGACGCTGCTGTGGATCGTCTGGGCGGCGGCGCTCGGCGGCATCGCATTCCGGGTGCTGTGGGTCGGGGCTCCGCGCTGGCTCTACACGCCGGTCTACCTGGCCCTCGGCTGGGTCGCCGTCTTCTACCTCGGCGCGCTGCTCCACACCGGTGGGGCCGCGGTCGTCACGCTGCTCGCGATCGGCGGCGGCCTCTACAGCGCCGGTGGAGTCGTCTACGCCACCAAGAAGCCGAACCCGTCACCGCGCTGGTTCGGCTTCCACGAGGTCTTCCATGCGCTGACCCTCGCGGCGTACGCGGTCCACTACGTCGCCATCTCGCTGGCGACCTACCGGGCGTAGAGCAAACCCCGGAGAGCTGGCGTCAGTCGGTCTCGGGCCCGTCCGGTCCGCTGACGCGGACCCGCTCGACCTGCTCCATCGCCTGGCGCAGCTGGGCCAGCCAGTCCTCGGCGTGAGTGCCGACCAGCCGCACCGACCAGGCCAGTGCCTCCGACCGCGACCGGGCGACGCCCGCCGCCACGAGGGTGTCGAGGACGAGTCGCTCCGGCTGGCGCAGCCGGGTCATCACCGGTACGGCGAGGTGGGTGAACAAACGGTTCTCGCCACCGACCGTCACGCCCCAGGCGACCTTGCGACCGAAGCGGTGCTCGGCCTCCCGGGCGATCTCGATCCGGTGCTCGCGGGTCTCCTCGCGGAACGCTCGGGCCCGGCCGTCGGCGGCCGCTGCCCGCTCGGCGTCCGAGGCGCCGTCGGTCACCGCAGGCTCGGCCAGCGTGCCGACCACGGTGATCTCCTCGCGGTCGACCCGCACGTCCACCGGCGCGGTGAACCAGTCCTGCGGAAGGCGGCCGGTGAACCAGCCGCGCACGGTGCCGGCCACGTCGGCCGCGGTCTCGTCAGTGCTCTCGTGATGCGTCATGCAACGAGAATTACACGATTACAGCGCAGGTCAAGCCTCGTTCGCCGTGAGCGGACGGTCCTGCAACGGCAGGTACATCACGTGCAGGCCCACCAGGCCATGGGTCTGCGAGTCGAACGCCTCGGGCACGGTCCCGACGACCACGAACCCGAGCGAGACCCACAGCGCCACGGCGGCCGTGTTGGTCTCGACGACGGCGTTGAACTGCATCCCGCGGTAGCCGGCGGTGCGCGCCGCGTCGACGACGTAACGGGCCAGTGCCCGGCCGACGCCGCGGCCCCGGGCCGCCGGGTCAACCATGAAGCTCGCGGTCGACACGTGCGCGCCGCGCCCCGGCCGGTTCGGGCCCCACTTCGCCGAGCCAAGAACCGCACCGTCGTGGTCGACCGCGACGAGGGTGGCCGACGGTGGCTGCTCCATCCACCACGACCTGGCGGACTCGACGGTGAGGTCGAGGGGGAACGCGTAGGTCTCGCCGGCTTGCACGATCCCGTCGAAGAACGGCCAGATCCGTGGCCAGTCGGCGTCGGTCGCCGGCCGGATCGTCAGGTCGCTCATCACGTCGCTCATCACGGCAGCCTCGCGCCCAGTGCCTCGGCCAGTCGAGCGGGTTCCGCCGTCGGGGCGTCGCAGACGAAGTGCCGGCAGACGTACGCCGCCGGGCGGCCGCCGAGCAACGGCCGGTCCGCGAGCAGCGGTACGCCGAGAGTGCCCGGCTCCCCGGCCACGACGGCCGCGCCGGGCGCGGTGCCGAGCAGCGCCGCGCTGTGCAGCGCCGCCGTACCCGGATCTCCGCTCGGCCCGACGACCGCGACCTCGCGCGGCCCATCCGTCAGCGCCTCGGCCACCGCGAGCCCCCACCCAGCGAACCGGGCCTGCGGCGCAAGCCGGCGGTAGACGCTCAGCGCGTCCTCGGCCGCGGAGCGGTGCCGGTCGGACCCGGTGAACGCCGCGTACGTCAGCAAGGCCCCGGTCGTCGCGGACCACCCGCTGGGCGTCGCGCCGTCGGTCGGGTCCTGTGGTCGGCGCATCGCTGCCAATGCGGGGTCGGCCCGGTCGGCTGCGGTGTCGAAGAACCCGCCCGCTCCGTCGCCGAAGTGCTCGAGGGCCACGTCGAGCAGCGATCCGGCGGCGTGCAGCCAGCGCGGGTCCCCGGTGACGGCGAGCAGCGCCAGCAGTCCTTCGGCGACGTCGCCGTGATCCTCGAGCACGCCCTCCGGTACGCCGACGGCGCCGTCGCGCGACACCCGCCGCAGCCGACCCTCGACGACGTGGAGCCGCAGCAGCAGGTCCGCCGCGGCGACGCCCGCCTCGACGAGGTCCGGCCGGTCGAGCAGCGCACCCGCCTCGGCCAGCGCGGCGACGGCCAGCCCGTTCCACGCCGCGACCACCTTGTCGTCGCGAGCCGGCTGCGGGCGCGCACCTCGCGCCGAGAGCAGCCGGCCGCGCACGGTCTCCCAACGCGTGACGTCGTCCGGGTCCGCCGGCAGCTGCAGGGTGGAGGCCCCGTTCTCGAACGTGCCCACCGGCGTGACGCGCAACAGCTCGGCCGCCCAGCCCCCGTCCCCGGCGCCGAGCACCTCGACCAGCTGGTCCGGTGTCCAGGCGTAGGTGAGCCCCTCGACACCGGCCGCGTCGGCGTCCAGCGCGGAGGCGAACCCGCCGTCGGTGGTACGCAGGTCGCGCAGCATCCAGTCAGCCGTCTCCAGCGCGACCCGCCGGGCGAGCGGCGACCCGGTCGCCCGCCACAGGTGCGCGTAGACGCGGCAGAGCAACGCGTTGTCGTACAACATCTTCTCGAAGTGCGGCACCACCCATGCCTCGTCGACGGAGTAGCGCGCGAAACCGCCGGCCAGCTGGTCGTACATCCCGCCGCGCGCCATCGCCTCGCAGGTGCCCTCGACCAACCGCAGCGCCTCCACGTCACCGGTGCGCGCGTGGTGACGGAGCAAGAGCTCGAGCACCATCGACGGGGGGAACTTCGGCGCGCCACCGAAGCCGCCGTGCAGCTCGTCGTACGTCGACGCGAGCGACCGCACCGCGACGTCGAGGTCGTCCGGGGCAGGCGGCCCGTCACCGCCCGCGGTCAGCCTCTGGCCCGCGAGACCGTCGACGATGCGCTGGCCGGCAGCGAGCACCTCGTCACGCCGCTCGGACCACGTCGTCGCCACGGACTCGAGCAGCTGGCGGAACGACGGCAGCCCGTGCCGCGGCGCGGGCGGGAAGTAGGTCCCGCAGTAGAACGGCCGGCCCTCCGGAGTCGTGAACACGGTGAGCGGCCATCCCGCGTGCCCGGTCAGCGCCGTCGCCGCCTCGAGGTAGACCGCGTCGACGTCCGGCCGCTCCTCCCGGTCCACCTTGATGGCCACGAACTGCTCGTTGAGGTACGCCGACACCTCAGCGTCCTCGAAGGACTCGTGCGCCATGACGTGGCACCAGTGGCACGCGGCGTAGCCGATCGACACCAGCACCGGCACGTCACGCTCACGGGCCTCCACGAACGCTGCCTCGCCCCACTGCTGCCAGTCCACCGGGTTCGCGGCGTGCTGGAGCAGGTACGGGCTCGTTGCCTGCGCCAGCCGATTCATCGCCTCAGCATGTCAACCGGACGACGGGTCAGGAGACCTACCCCGTGGAGCCGCCGGCCGGCGGCGCAGGGGAGGGACCATGCGCAGGATCGTCGCCGCCGCAGCCGTGCTCGGCGTTGTCCTACTCGTGACGGGTGCGCCGCCGGCCCAGGCCGGCTCGGTGTCGAGCCTGGGCGGGAGCTTCGCGGTCTACTGGCCGCTGCCGGCCGACCAGCCGCGCAGCCCCGGGTGCGATCCCACGACGTTGTGCGGCGCGGGATCGCTCGCCGCCTTCGGGCCGGCCACCATCACCGTGGAGGACGATTCGTTCACGGACGGGTCGCCGTGCCTGCTCGTCGACCGCGTCGAGACCGTTCGTCTTCTCGATGGCAGTGGAGACCTCATCCTCCAGTCGAGGGGCACCGTCTGCTTCCCAGGCAGGTCCCAGGGTGCGGCCAGCGGCCCGGCCTACGGCAACCCGAGCCGGTGGTCGTTGGACGGCACCGTCGACGGCCCGGCGAGCACCGGCCGCTTCGCGGGGGCGTCCGGCGACTTCCACGAGGACTTCTCGTTCGCGGGGGCGGTGGGTCAGTGGCGGCTCTCCGGTGCGGTGAGCACCGGGTGAACCTCTGGAGGCGCGCATCCTGGACGGTGTGACGGGGTCGCTAGGCACCGAAGGTGAGGAGGCGGCGCCCGACGCCGGGCGCGTCCCCCTCGTGGTGCCGCACGTCCCCCACCGGTCAGCAACGTCGACAATCGAGGAGCTGTTCGACGCGCACTACGCGCGGCTCGTGCACCTGGCCCGTCATCTGCTCGACGAACCGAACACGGCAGAGGACATCGTCATGGATGCCTACGAGTCGCTCGCTCGGCAGTGGGGAAGGATCCGCGACCCGGACGCGGCGCTGGGCTACCTGCGTGCGTGCGTGGTCAACGGGTCCCGTTCGCGGCTGCGCCGCCAGCTCACCGCGAGACGGCGGCTGAGCCTCATGCAGGGTGCCCGCCCCGAGACGACGGAGGCCGCGGCGGAACACGTCGTGCTCTCGCGCCACGAGAGCGAGCAGGTCTTCGATGCGGTACGCCGATTGCCGACCCGGCAGCGGCAGGTCCTCGTCCTTCGCTACTACGAGGAGCTCAGCGTCGCGGCCGTCGCGGAGCTGCTCGGATGCAGCATCGGCTCGGTGAAGACGCACGCCTACCGCGGACTGCGCGCGCTGGCCGGGGACCTCAGGTGGAGCCGATGAGCGAGCGTCCGGAAGCGGTGGCGGCGGCGACGATGGCGCGGGCGCTGCGCGATCGCGACGCCGACCAGCCGGTCGACGTCGCGGCCGGCCGCAGAACGCTCGCCGCGCGTTCCGCGAGCGCCCGCGGGTGGCGCCAGCCGCGACGCACGCTTCTCGTCGTCGCGGCCGTGACGGTGGTGGTACTCGCCGTCGCGGCGCTGCTGGTGGGCGCGGCGACCCGTCGCGACGGCGACGTACCCGCCGAACGGCTGCCATCCGGACTGCCCATCGGCCAGTTCACCGGCTCGTTCACCGACCGCCACGACGGGTTCCCCTACGGAGCCCGGATGAGTCTCCTCGTCCGCAGTGACGGCACGGGGGTGTTGGGGGTCATGCAGGCCACCCTGTTGGCCCCGTTCGACGTACAGGTGCGGGGTCGCCATCCGGGACTGGCGTCCTTCTACTCCGACAGCCCGCTCTGCCTCCCCCGACCCGAGCTCAGCCTGCGGTTCCGGGTGGGACCAGGCGGCAAGACCGTCACTGTGCTGCACGCGATCCCCCACGGCTGCTCCGTGCGGGAGCGCGTCGCCGCCGAGCTCGACGGGATCGTGCTGCACCGCGTCGCCAGGCCTGCACCCTGAGCAGGCCCTCGCCCGCAGCCTCCCCAGGACCTCGCGCGAGCGCTCGGCGTCAGTCCCCCGCGCCGCGGATGGGGAGCGAACCTCCCGGGGGGATCAAGTCGGCCCGCCCGCGGCCGATAGAGGAGGGATGCGGTGGAGCGTCGCGGCTGGCGAGGGAGGGCGCGGATGACAGGCCGGGGGTTCACCCTGCGGCGCGGCGCGCTGCTCGTCGGCGGGCTGCTCCTCGCGGTCGCCTACCAGCTGGTCGCCTCCGACGCCCTGCACGCCGCGGCCTGGACCCTCGTCGGCCTCGTCGTAGCCGGCACCGTGCTGGTCCGGACCCACCGCGATGCACCCGGGGACCGGCTGCCCGGCTGGCTGCTGGCCGCCGGCACCGCTCTCCTGACCCTCGGCCAGGCGATCACCCTCGTCGGGCCCACCTCACCGTCGTACGCCGATCCGCCACGACTGCTCGCTTTCGCGGTGCTGGCCGCCGCCGTGACCGCGTTCCAGCGCGATCGGATCCGCCACGACCGCGACAGCCTGCTCGACGCGATGGTCGTCACGGTCGCCGCGGCCCAGGCCGGGTGGCTCGTGCTCATCGACCCCCTGATCCACGACATGGACCACGGGCCGCTTGCGACGCTCACCGCCGGCGCCTACCCGCTCGGCCACCTGCTCGTCCTGGCGGTGGCCACCCGCCTCGGCTTCGCCGTCGCAGGCTCCTCCGACACCGCCGCCCGCTACCTCATCGTCGGGCTCCTGGGTGGTGTCGCGTTCGGCGTGGCCGCCGACATCACCGACATCCCCGGGCTGGCTGCCGGCTGGTTCGTCGCGCTCGGTGCGATCGGGCTCGCGGTCTCCGACCGTTCGTTCGCGCACCCCCAGCCGGTGAGCCTGACCTCCCGCCTGGCCACGACCTGGCGGTTCGTCGTCCTGCTCGGCCTTGCTTGCCTCGTCTCCCCGGTGATGATCGTCACGCACCCCGTGGTGGATGGGGGGACCAAGACGGTGGTGGTGCTCTGCGGCTCCGCCCTCCTCTTCACGCTCGCCGTGCTGCGGATTGTCAGCCTGCTGGCCCGACTCCGCCGCACGCTGCGCCGGGAGCACGTCCTGCGCGAGGCGACCGGCGCACTCGTCGGCGCGGCCGATCGCGGCGGCGTACGGGATGCGGCTCTGGCCGCCGCCGCCGACCTCCTGGACCAGCCGGGCAGCCGCTCCTGGCGGGTGGACGGCGACCCGGGCGGCACGATCGCGCAGGCGACCGAGGACGCCGACATCGCCACGTTCCTCGACTCCGCCGAGCTCGCGCTGTTCCCGACCCACGATGACGGCATCGGTGTCCTGACCGGCCCGACCCTGCTCCACGCGTCGCTGGGTGTGCCCACGACCTCAGCCCTGGTCCTCGTCGCCCTTCCTGCGCGCGGTGCGGCGCGCGAGGGCGCCGTCATCGCCGTCGACCGGGCTCCCTCGGGCCGCACACTGGCGGCGTTGAAGGCGTTGGCCTCGACCATGCACCTCGCGCTCGAGCGCCTCGACGTCGGCGAGATCATGGTCGAGCGTCGCAGCGAGCGGCGACTGCGACTCATGCTGCAATACGCCTCGGACGTCATCTGCATCCTCGACCACGACCTGACGATCGTGCACGTGACGCCCGCCGTGGAGCCGATCATCGGACTGCCCGCGCCCGAGCTGCTCGGCATGAACTGGCTCGAGGTCGTCGCCGAGGTCGACCGGGACGCGGCCCGCGACCTGGTCAGCCTCGCCCAGGGCGGCCGCCCCGCCCGCGGCGAGATCCGCCTCATCAGCGAGAACGGCCACGCGCCGCACGTCGACGCGGTCGTGACGGAGGTCATCGACGAGGACCTGATGGGCTTCGTCGTCACCTGCCACGACATCACCGACCGGCACGCCCTGGAGGAGCAGCTCACCCACCAGGCCTTCCACGACTCGCTGACCGGCCTCGCCAACCGGGCGCTGTTCCGCGACCGGCTCGGCCACGCCATGGCGCGGGCCCGTGGCGCGCGCAGCTACGGGGTGCTGTTCATCGACCTCGACGACTTCAAGACGGTCAACGACAGCCTCGGCCACGCCGCCGGTGACGCGCTGCTGCGCGAGATGACGAACCGGCTCCGGACCTGCCTGCGCGACGGCGACACCGCGGCCCGGCTGGGTGGCGACGAGTTCGCGATCCTGCTCGAGGACGTCGAGGACGACGACCACTGCACGGACATCGCCCGGCGGCTGCTCGAAGCCCTCTCCCGGCCCATCGACGTCGCCGGGACCGAGGTCACGACCGGAGCCAGCATCGGGATCGCCATGGGTACGGCCGGGTCTTCGTCACCCGAGGACCTGATGCGCAACGCGGACCTCGCCCTCTACGACGCCAAGAAGGAGGGCAAGAACAGGTTCTCCGTGTTCGCGCCCACCATGCACGAGACGGCCCTCGCGCGGCTGTCGCTCACCAGCGACCTGAGGCACGCCATCGAGCGCCACGAGCTCGTCGTCCACTACCAGCCCCTGGTCGACCTCAACTCGTCGAAGATCATCGGGCTCGAGGCACTGGTCCGCTGGAACCACCCGCACCTCGGCATGCTGCAGCCCGGACAGTTCATCGCGCTCGCCGAGGAGACCGGGCTGATCGTGCCGCTCGGCCGGATGGTGCTGCAGACAGCGCTGCGCGAGACCGTGCGCTGGCAGCGGGACCACGATCTGCACCACGACCTGCACATCGCGGTCAACGTGAGCGGTCGCCAGCTACAGGACGCGGGCATCGTCGAGGACGTCCGGCTGGCCATCAAGGCGACGGGCATCAAGGCCTCCACCGTCGTCCTGGAGATCACCGAGAGCGTGCTGCTCCCGGGCGACGGCGTCATCCTGGAGCGGCTGCACGCGCTCGCCGACCTCGGTGTGCACCTCTACATCGACGACTTCGGCACCGGCTACTCGTCGCTGTCCTACCTGCAGATGCTGCCGGTGAACGGGCTCAAGCTGGCCCAGGAGTTCGTCGAGACGCTACCCGGCAGCGACAGCGAGTCCGGGCTGGTGCGGACCATCCGCGATCTCGCCAGCACGCTCGGCCTGTCGGCGATCGTCGCCGAAGGCATCGAACGCCCCGAGCAGTGGCGCTCGCTGCTGTCCCTCGGGTACAGCGTCGGGCAGGGCTTCCATCTCGCGGTGCCGATGCCGGCCGAGCGGATCCCGACCTTCCTCTCGGGCATCGAGCGGCCGGGCGAGGCGGACTGGACGCAGGACCCAGCGGCCGTCGCCGCTGCGCACCACCTCCCCGAGCGCACAAGTACGGCCCAGCACTGACAGCGGCTGCCCCGCCGCGGCTCAGCTGCCGAGGTCGTCGCGCGTCGCCTCCGGCGGGTCACCGTCAGGGCCGGTGCGGTGGGTCGGCGTACCGCCCTCCGGAATGTCGATCTTCTTGAGCTGGCGGCGCATCGAGCGGATCAGGAAGTAGGTCGCGACCCCGATCGCGGCGACCATGAGGAACCCAAGGACACCGGGGCTCACGTCCTGGTCGGTGACGACGGCGTGCAGGGCGCCGGTCATCGAGCCAGCTCGGTGCCGCGGATGCCGGCGAACAGGTCGTCCTCGGTCGGCGTCGTCGGGATGCGCGACCTGCCCAGCTCGAAGTCCTCCGTCGGCCAGACCTCGCGCTGCAGGTCCAGCGGGCAGCGGAACCACGCCCCGTCGGGGTCGACCTGGGTGGCGTGCGCCAGCAATGCCTTGTCCCGGATCTCGAAGTACTCCCCGCACGGCACGCGGGTGTTGACGGCGCGCTCCTCGCGGTCCTCCCAGTTCTTGAGCCACTCGCCGTACGGCGACTCGAGACCGTGAGCCAGCATCGCCTCGTGCAGGGCGGTGGTCCGCGCCTTCGTGAAGGTCTGGTTGTAGTAGATCTTCTGCACCTCCCACGGCTCCCCTGCATCCGGGTACTGAGCCGGGTCAGCGGCAGCGTCGAACGCGTGCATCCCGATCTTGTGGCACATGATGTGGTCGGGGTGCGGGTAGCCACCGTTCTCGTCGTACGTCGTCATGACCTGCGGCCGGAACGAGCGCACCAGTCGGACCAGCGGCTCGGCCGCCACCGCGACGTCCATCAGCCCGAAGCAGCCGTCAGGCAGCGGCGGCAGCGGATCGCCCTCCGGGAGCCCGGAGTCGATCCAGCCCAGCCAGTCCTGCCGTACGCCGAGGATCTCGCGCGCCGCGTCCATCTCCGCGCGGCGCACAGCCGCGAGGTTGGCCAGCACATCGGGGTCGTGCTCCATCCGGGGATTGAGGATGGACCCCCGCTCCCCGCCGGTGCACGTGACGACATGCACGTCGACGCCCTCCCGCACGTAGCGGGCCATCGTCGCCGCCCCCTTGCTCGACTCGTCGTCAGGGTGGGCGTGCACCGCCATCATCCGCAAGCTGTCGGTCACGGGAGAATCATCCAGTACGCCGCCGACGACCTCTGCCCCCAGGTGACCCCGATGAGCGCACGACCGCCCGAGAGCCCGCCGACCGGCCCGCCCGCCGGCCGCTACGGCGCGGCGCGGCGCGCCCGCGACCCACGGCTGCTGGCCCTGGCCGTGCTGGTCGCTGCGGCGCTGGTGGGTTGGGCGGCGTGGGCTTCGTTCGGGTCGTCGGGACCGGCCGTGACCGGTCAGGTCAGCGGGTTCGACATCCGGGGACAGCACCTGATCCGAGTGGACCTCCTCGTGACCGGTGACCCCGGACCGGTGGCCTGCCGCGTGCAGGCCCAGGGACGCGACCACGGCGTCGTCGGCGTCACCACCGGTCATCTGCGCCTGGGGAGCACCGGACGGGCTGGCGTCACGGTCGCCGTGCGCACCCGCGACACCGCCGTGACCGCCGTCGTGCAAGGTTGTGATCCGACCCGGAGATGAGACCTCCTGGTGGGAAGATTGGACGGCCCCCACCCCTGCGTTGTTAGCCTCGACGTTTCCCCGGCACCCAGCCGACAGCTGCCGACCCCACGCGGACGGCCAGGACAGCACGCCCCAGACCTCCCGGAAAGGAGCCCGCCGTGACCGACATCACCGAGACCGTCACCTGGTTGACCCAGGAGGCCTACGACCGGCTCAAGGAGGAGCTCGACTTCCTCTCCGGTGAGGGCCGCGCCGAGATCGTCAAGCGCATCGAGGCAGCCCGCGAGGAGGGCGACCTCCGCGAGAACGGCGGGTACCACGCCGCCAAGGACGAGCAGGGCAAGCGCGAGGCCCGGATCCGCCAGCTCCAGCAGCTGCTCGAGAGCGCTCAGGTCGGAGAGGCCCCCAAGGCGCCCTCCGGTGTCGTCGCCCCCGGCACCGTCGTGACCGCCAAGGTGGCCGGGGAGACGATGCACTTCCTGCTCGGCTCGCGCGAGGTCGCCGGCGACGGCGTCGAGGTCTACTCCGAGCGGTCGCCGCTGGGCGAGGCCATCAACGGTAAGCACAAGGGCGACCTGACGTCGTACACGACTCCGACCGGGACGAAGGTCGAGGTCGAGATCCTCGACACCGAGCCGTTCGCCGGCTGAGCTCACGACCGTGAGTCAGCTGGCGCAACTTGGCTGGCTCACGCCCGGATTCCAACTAACTTGCGCCACCGGACGCCGAGGAGGACAGGGTCAGCGCGCGACGTAGACCGTGTTCGCGGAGCGGCCTCCGGTGAGGTGGTTGGCGAAGTCGACCACGTGCGCCTCGACCGAGGTGAACACCTCGGCCAGTACCGCCTCGAAGGCGGCGTCCGGCGGGTCGTCCGACCACAAGCCGAACGTGCCGCCGGGCCGGAGGAACCGCGCCATCGACCGGAGCCCCTCCGGCGAGTAGAAGCCGGCGTGGCTCGGGTGCAGGTGATGGTGCGGCGTGTGGTCCACGTCGAGCAGGATCGCGTCGAACCGGCGGCCCGACCGGTCCGGGTCGAACCCGTCGCCCCGCGCCATGGCGAAGAAGTCACCTTCGACGAGGCGGACCCGGACGTCTGCGGCGAGTCCAACGGTGTCGGGCAGCAGGTCCCGACGGTGCCAGTCGAGCACCTCGCCCAGCGCCTCCACGACCGTCAGCGAGGCGACCCGTCCGTCGTCCAGTGCCGCCGCGCGGTGTAGCCCAGGCCGAGGCCTCCCACCACGACGTCGAGAGCTGTCCGCGTCGCGGCCGTCGCTACCAGGCCGAGCCGGGCCAGCGCCACCTCGGCCACGGTGAAGAGGCTCGACATCAGGAACTCGTCGCCGAGCTTGACCTCGTAGACGTCGACGTCGAGCGCCGGATCGCGCCGCCGGCGCAGGCTGATCTCGCCCATCGGCGTCGACCGCCAGGCGAGCTCCTGGATCCGTGCCGGCACGTCGGGCCTCCTCGCGTCGGCGGTGGTCGGGCCCGAGCAGCGTCCCATCTCGTCGGCGAAGGCTCCTGACCCGCACAGACAGCGACCGATATTTCACAATTAGTGAGCTAATCGGCCGTTCAGGGGTCTGACATCAATTCGGGCAACCGTGAGGTCTTGTCACAACCGGGTCCGGCGGGTTGGACTGTGCCGTCGTACTCGTGCGGCCGTGGCTTTCAGGGGGTCGCGGCCGCCTTCTCATGAAGACGGAGCACCCACTTTGCGATCCCTTCCTCGCACTCCCCTCGTCGGGCTGGCGGTGGTGGCCCTCGTGACCGCCAGCGGCGGCGCCGCCGTCGCGGCCGGCTCGAGCAGCAGCCGCACACTTCCCGGCAGCATCCCGTCCTGGGCGAACGCCGCCCACCGAACCGGATCGTCAGACGCGACCCAGCAGGTCGGATTTCGGGTGTATCTCGACAACCGCAATCAGGCCGATGCCGAGAAGTACGCCACTGCCGTGTCCACCAAGGGCAGCGGCCTCTACGGCAAGTTCCTGACGCCTCAGCAGTACCGGTCGAAGTTCTCGCCCACGGACACCAGCGTCACCACCGTCAAGAGCTGGTTGCGCGGCCAGGGCTTCACCATCGGCGCTGTCCCGACGAACAACAAGTACGTGGAGGCTGTCGGCACCGTCGGTCAGGCCGCGAAGGCCTTCAACACGTCCTTCGCCACCTATCGTTTCGACGGCGCGACCCTGCGTTCGAACACCACGGCACTCAAGGTCCCGTCCTCGCTGTCCCAGGTCCAGGCCGTCGTCGGGCTCGACGAGTCGGCCGAGCTGGTGCACACCGACGCCTCGAAGAAGTCAGGAGCGCCGGCCGGCTTCCGCAACGCACCGCCCTGCTCGTCGTTCTGGGGCGAGAAGACGATCGCGAACTCGCCGACGCCGGACGGGACTACTGCCCTGACGCCAGGCCCGTGGTCGGACAACGCGGCCGGTACCGTGACCGCGAACTCGGTCACCGCCTTCGCGCCGTGTGGCTATGTCGGCGCTCAGCTCCAGGGTGCGTACGGCATGACCGGTGCCATCGACACCGGCAACGACGGCAACGGAGTCACCGTGGCGGTCATCGACGCCTACGCGTCGCCGACCATCGTCTCCGACGTCAACACCTACGCGAGCCGGCACGGGCTGCCCTCGATCAATGGCCAGTTCCGTCAGGTCGTGGCGCCGGGCACCTTTGTCCGTCCCGAGAACCCTAGGCAGGACCCTGAGGGCTGGAGCGGCGAGGAGACTCTCGACATCGAGGCTGTGCACACCATGGCGCCGGGCGCGGACATCGTCTACGTCGGATCGCCGAACAACTACCGCGACCTGGACGCGATCATGAACCGGGTCGTGGACGGCCATCTGGCCGACATCGTCACGAACTCCTACGGGTACGGGGGCGAGGCGCTGCCGCCCGGCTACATCAAGCCGCAGGAGGACACGTACATGCAGGCGGCGGCGGAGGGGATCTCGCTGTTCTTCTCCTCCGGTGACAACGGCGACGAGACCTCGGGCAACCCCGACGCGACCCCGACGCCCGACTGGCCGGCCTCCAGCCCGTGGGTGACCGCCGTCGGCGGCACGTCGATGGGCGTGGCGGAGGACAAGAGCCGGCTCTTCGAGCTCGGCTGGCAGTCCGGCACCAGCACCTGGGACATGGACACCTCCACGTGGGGCGATCTCTCCTACCTGTACGGCGGCGGTGGTGGCACCAGCCGGCTCTTCGCCCAGCCTGACTACCAGGTCGGCGTCGTCCCGCCGGACATCGCGACGTACGACGGGACCGCGCCGGCGGCACGTGCCGTTCCGGACGTCGCCGCACTGGGCGATCCCAATACCGGGATGCTCGTAGGTCAGACCCAGAGGTTCTCGGACGGGACCTACTACGACGAGTACCGGATCGGCGGCACCAGCCTCTCGTCGCCGCTCTACGCCGGCATGTTCGCACTGGCGGTGCAGACCCACGGCTCGTACGGGCTCGCCAACCCGGCGCTGTATGCGGCGCGCGGAGAGTCGTACGACGTCACGCAGGACCAGCGCTCGACGTACCCGGGCGCCATCCGGGTCAATTTCGTCAACTCCGAGAACGGGTCCGATGGGTACAACTACATCACGCGGACGTTCGACTGGGACGAGCCGCTGACCATCCATGTCCGCCCGAACTACGACGACATCACCGGTGTCGGCACCCCGGACGGTCCGGACTGGCTGGCATCGGTCACCGGCTACTAGGACTGACGGTCTCGTAGCTGGGGCACATCACGCAGAAGGGCCCGTCGCGCACTGGCGCGGCGGGCCCTTCTGCGTCTTCGTCGTCGGGAGGGGTTCAGCGACCGGTGGTCCGGCGGTACTGGCGCACCGAGAGCGGGATGAACGCCGCCAGGATCAGGACGATCCAGATCATCGAGTACGGCACCGGGTGCTGCATCGGCCAGACGTCGGCCGGCGGCAGCTTCGCGCTGGTGTTGCCGAACGCCTCCCGGGCAGCCTGGGTGACCGACGAGACGGGGTTCCAGTTCGCGAAGGTCCGCAGCGGCTCGGGCAGGGTGCTGGCCGGGACGAACGTGTTGGCGATGAACGTGAGCGGGAAGATGATGATGAACGACGCGTTGTTGACGATCTCCGGCGTGCGCACCAGCAGCCCGACCCAGGCCATCACCCACGAGATGGCGTAGGCGAACAGCAGCAGGAGCAGGAAGCCACCCAGCGCCGAGAAGAACGACGAGTGGATCCGCCAGCCAACGATCAGTCCCGTCAGCCCCATCACGGACAGGCTGATGATGTTCACGCACACGTCGCTGAGGGTCCGGCCGAACAGCACCGCCGACGGGGCCATCGGCAGGCTGCGGAACCGGTCGATGATGCCCTTCTGCAGGTCCTCGGCGAGGCTGTAGCCGGTGAACGTCGACCCGAACACGACGGTCTGCGTGAAGATCCCGGCGATGAGGAACTGCTTGTAACCGACGCCCGGCACGTTGATCGCGCCACCGAACACGTACGCGAACAGCAGCACGAACATGATCGGCGAGATGGTCGTGAAGACCAGCAGGTCGGGCACCCGCTTGACCTTGATGAGGTTGCGCTTGGTGATGACCGCCGAGTCGGCGACCGCGTCGGTGAACGTGCTCATCGCGACGCCACCTCCTTCTCGTCCTCGTCCTCGGACCTGGCCACGGAGCCGACCGATTCATCCGGATCCGCCGGTGGGTTGCCCGACTTCTTGCGCCCGGCCTTGCGCGCTTTCTTGGCCGCCTCCTCCTGCGCGTCCTCCGCGGCGTGCCCGGTCAGGGTGAGGAACACGTCGTCCAGCGTCGGGCGCCGCAGGCCGATGTCCTGCACCGTGACGCCGGCCGCGTCCAGCTCGCGGATGGCCGCCACGAGCACCGCCGCGCCGCCGTCGACGGGCACGGTGAGTCGGCGGCCGTCGCGGTCGAGCTGCGGGTCACCGGTGCCGAGCCCGGCGAGGGCACCGAAGGCCGCCTCGGCTTGCCCCCCGTCGGCGACGGTGAGCTCGATGCGCTCGCCGCCGACCTGGTCCTTGAGGTCGTCCGAGGTGCCTTCGGCGATGACCCTGCCGTGGTCGATGACTGCGATCCGGTCGGCCAGCCGGTCAGCCTCCTCGAGGTACTGCGTCGTCAACAGCACCGTCGTACCCCCGCGGACCAGGTCGCCGATGACGTCCCACATGCCGAGGCGGCTGCGCGGGTCGAGACCGGTGGTGGGCTCGTCGAGCACGAGCACCGGCGGCTCGGCCACCAGCGCGGCGGCGAGGTCGAGGCGCCGACGCATGCCGCCGGAGTAGCCCTTGACGGTCCGTCCGCCGGCGTCGGCGAGGTCGAAGCGTTCGAGCAGCTCCTGGGCCCGCGCCCGACTGCGCGACCGGCCCAGGTGGTAGAGCCGGCCCACCATGTCGAGGTTCTCGAACCCGGTGAGGTGCTCGTCCACCGCGGCGTACTGGCCGGAGAGGCCGATCACCCGGCGCAGCTCACGCCCCTGCTTGACCACGTCGAAGCCGGCGACGGTCGCCGTCCCCGAGTCCGGCTCGAGCAGCGTGGTGAGGATCCGCACACAGGTCGTCTTCCCAGCCCCGTTGGGGCCGAGCAGCCCGAGGATGGTGCCTTCGGCCACCGTGAGGTCCAGCCCGCTCAGGGCGT
>DATBDW010000154.1:0-15708 GCA_036269735.1 Actinomycetes bacterium | reverse complement strand
GGGCTGTGCAGCGCGGTCGTCGACCTCACGATGGTGGTGCCCGCGCTGCCCGAACGTGGCGGCGACGTCGTGGCGTCGTCGTCCGGCGCCTCGGTGGGCGGCGGGCTCAACGCCCTGGCCGCGGCCGCCGCCGCGGGACTGCCCGCTGCCTATGCCGGCGGTCACGGAACAGGACCGTTCGGCGACCAGGTCCGGGCGGCTCTAGCGGCGCACGGGATCGAGGTGCTGCTCGCGGCAGATCCCGACGAGGACACCGGGTACACCGTGGTGCTCGTCGACGCCGACGGCGAGCGGACCTTCGTGACGGCCGTGGGTGCGGAGGGGCACCTCACCCCGGCGGCGCTGTCGGCGTACCGGCCGGTGGAAGGCGACGCGGTCTACGTGTCCGGGTACGACCTCGCGTACCCGCACGGGCCGGTCATCGCAGCCGCGATAGCCCGGTTGCCCGCGGACACGGTCGTGCTGCTGGACCCGGGCCCGCTCGTCGCCGAGATCGAGCCGCAGCTGTTGGACACGGTGCTCGCCCGCACGACGTGGGTCAGCCTCAATGCGCGCGAGGCCGCGCTCTGGACCGGGCGCTCCGACGCAACTGAGGCGGCCGACGACGTGCTGACCCGTGCGGCAGCGATCACCGGTGTCGTGCTGCGCCACGGTAGCGACGGCTGCCTGGTACAGACGCGCGGCGGTGCCGCGCACGACGCATCTGCCGTGCCGGTCGAGCGGGTGGTGAACACCAACGGGGCGGGTGACGTGCACGTCGGCACGTTCGTCGCGGGCCTCGCCCGCGGGCTGGACCCGGCGGCGGCGGCGCGTGCCGCCAACGCGGCCGCGGCGCGCCGGGTCGCGGGCGCGGACTGATCGGCGGTCAGGCGGGCCCGAACGCGTCCGCCGCGGCCTGGACCTGCGCCAGGTAGGACCGCCAGTGATCCGCGTCCCACCCGTCGTCGTCGTGGTCCAGACCGCCCGAGCCGTCGATCAGCTCCCGCACGATGTCGGCGTGCCCGGCGTGCTGCGCCGTCTCCGCAACCATCCGCAGGAGCAGTACGCCCAGTGTTGTGTCGCGCCGGTCCTCGGGCCAGTGCGCGACGGTCCCGGGCGACTCGAGGTCCAGGGCGGCGACGGTCTGGTCACTGTGCGCACAGGCGCGCCGGTAGAGCCCGACGACGTACTCCCTGGACTCGTCCGGGCGGGCCCACATGTCGGCGCCGTCCCAGATCGAGCCGTCCTCGACCCACGGGAGCGGCTCGGGCGCCGGGCGGCCGAAGCAGCCGCCGAGGTAGCCGTACTCCATGCTCGCCAGGTGCTTGACCAGGCCCAGCAGGTTGGTCCCCGTCGGCGTGATGGGCCGCCGTGCGTCGTACTCGCTGAGGCCCTCGAGCTTGGCCAGCATGACGGCGCGCGACTGGTCCAGCTTGGCGAGCAGCTCATCCTTGAGGCCGGGCATGCGACACAGCATGGTCGTCAGGTACGTCGGTCGGGCTGAGACCATGGCCCCGTGACCCCCCAGTCCCCCGCGGCCGCGCCGCATCCCCCGGTGCGCACGTACAAGCGACGAGCCGGCCGGGTCACCGTCACCCAGCGCGCGGCGCTGGTCGCCTGGTGGTCGACGTACGGCCTACCGGTCGACGGCCGATCCCTCGACCAGGCCGCCGCCTTCGGCCGGGTCGCGCCGTTGGTCCTCGAGATCGGCTTCGGCATGGGCGACGCGACGGCCGCGCTGGCGGCCGAGCAGCCGGCGTACGACGTGCTGGC
The DNA here is from genome assembly GCA_036269735.1 of Actinomycetes bacterium. Taxonomy (GTDB): domain Bacteria; phylum Actinomycetota; class Actinomycetes; order JACCUZ01; family JACCUZ01; genus DATBDW01. The sequence continues at coordinate 13,956 of DATBDW010000154.1, read as the reverse complement.
CGTCGACGTGCACACCCCGGGCCAGGGGCAGCTGCTCGCACTGCTCGACGCGAGCGCCCTCACCAACGTCCGCGTCATGGACGGCGACGCGAACGTCGTGCTCCGCGACATGCTCAGCACCGCCAGCCTGTCCGCCGTGCGTGTGTTCTTCCCCGATCCGTGGCCCAAGGCGCGCCACGTGAAGCGGCGCCTGGTCGACCCCGCGTTCGCCGAGCTCGTGGCCGACCGGCTGGTCGACGGTGGCCTGCTGCACGTCGCGACCGACGTGCCGGCGTACGCCGAGCAGGTGCGCGACGTGCTCGCCCGCGCAGCGGGGCTCGAACCCGTCGACGCACCGCCGCGCCCGACGACGAGGTTCGAGCGGCGTGCGGTGGCCGCCGACCGTGCCTCCGTCGACCTCGCCGCCCGCCGGCTCCCCCGCAGCTAGGACAGCCGGCGGCGGACCCACCAGAAGCAGCAGCTCGCCAGCAGTGCGGAGACGACGAGGTAGAGCGCGAGCTCGGCCCACTGCAGCGGCCAGAAGTGGTTCGCCGGCTGGTACACGACATGTTGCCGGTAGCCCTCCGCATTGAGGCGGATGAAGCAGGCGTCGAGCTTGTCGGGGCCCTGGGCCCTCACCGGCCCGTTCGAAGCCCCCGGGGACGGCGGCGGCGGGAGACAACCGCTGAACCACGACGGCAGAGCGGTGGCGTGGCCCGCGGCATCGACGGTCTGGTTGGACAGCACCCAGCTGCCGGCGGCCCCCTTGATGGTCACCATCAACTGCGTCGCCGTGCCCGGGCCGTTGTCCCTGATCGTGATCCCGTCGAGCTTCTCCCTGGCGAACGTGACCGTCTGCTCGGCCGTCGGCACCAGGTGCGGGCGGATCCAGGCCGGGACCGCGATCTGCACGAAGGTGACCACGGCGAGGGTGACGGCCATCGCGGGCAGCGACCGCCGGAACACAGCACCGAGGGTCGCTCCGAGCACGACGGCGAACACGGCGTACCCGACTGGGACGATGCCGCGCATCGCGAACGACACCGGCGTGAGGCGTGACGGCAGGCTGCCGTGGGTGCTGCTGAGCGCTCCGTCCAACGGCTGCGACCACCAGGTCACCGCACAGGTGAGCAGGCCGACGGCAGCAGCGGCGGCGAGAGTCGTGACGCCGAGCTTGGTGGCCAGCCACCGGGTGCGGGTGACCGACTGGGTCCAGGCCAGCCGGTGGGTTCCGGCCTCGAGCTCGCGGGCCACCATGGGTGCGCCCCAGAACACGCCGATGATCACCGGTGCGACCGCGATGACGACGATCCCGGCGTAGAAGAGGTGGCGATCGTTCGCCGTGAGGTGGTCGAACACGTCGCGGTACGTGGTCGCGAGGTCGGCCAGCCGAGAACCGGTCGCAGCCAGGACCAGCGCGAAGGCAATCGTGACCGTGGCGACGGCCGCGGCCTGCAGCCGGAACTGGCGCCAGGTGAGCCAGATCATCCGAGCACCTCCATCACGGGACTGGGGGCCTCGGCCCGAGTGCCTTCCAGGTAGGCGAGCACGAGGTCCTCGAGGCCGAGGCGGCCGAAGGTCCAGGACGGGTCGAGCACGGGTGCGACGGTGCGTACGACGAAGGTGCTCTGCCGGTCGGTGTGGCTCGCCGACACGACGTGCTGGTCGGCCGGCAACGTGGCCGGGTCCCGGCGCGGGCCGGTGAGCCGCAGGTGGCTCTCGAGCAGCGACTCGACGTCGCCCTCGACCCGCACCTTGGAGTCCACGAGCACCACCAGGTGGTCGCACACGCGCTCCAGGTCGGAGACGACATGGGAGGACAGCAGGACGCTCACCTCGTGCTCGGCGACAGCCTCCATGAGCACCTGGAGGAACTCCCGGCGCGCGAGCGGATCCAGGCTCGCGACCGGCTCGTCGAGGATGAGCAGCTCCGGTCGCTTGGCCAGGCCGAGGGTCAGCGCGAGCTGCGCGCGCTGGCCGCCGGAGAGCCGACCGGCCCGCTGCTCGAGGTCCAGCCCGAGGCGGCGTACCCGCGAGCGGGCAACAGCGTCGTCCCAGCGCGGGTTGAGGCGGGCGCCCAGCCGCAAGTGGTCGCCCACGGTGAGACCGGCGTACGTCGGGGTGTCCTGCGCCACGAAGCCGACCTTCGCGAGCTGGTCGGCCCCGGCGGCCGGCCGCCCGCCGCACACCTCGATCGTGCCGGCGGTCGGCGCGAGCAGCCCGACGGCCAGGCTCAGCAGCGTGGTCTTGCCGGCCCCGTTCGGACCGACGAGCCCGGTGACGTGGCCCGCCGGGATCTCCAGGGTGCAGTCCGACAGCGCCCACCGGCGGCGGTAGCGCTTGCCGAGGCCTTCGGCCCGCACGACGGCGGTCACGCTACGCCCTCCTGGGCGGCGCGAAACGTGCTCGCGAACAGCGCCTCGATGCTCTCGTCATCCAGGCCGGCCAGCCTTGCCTTGGCCAACCATCGCCGCAGGTCCTTGCGCAGCGGCTCGTGCGCCGCGAGCGAGCCATCGGTCAGCGTCCGGATGACGAAGGTGCCGACACCGGGGCGGGCCGCCACCAGCCCGTCGCGCTCCAGCTCGCGGTAGGCCTTGAGCACCGTGTTCGGGTTGATGGCGAGCCGGGCCACCGCGTCCTTGACGGTCGGCAGCTGGTCGCCCGTGCGCAGCAGCCCCAGCCGCAAGGCCTGCCGGACCTGCTGCACCACCTGCAGGTACGGCGAGACGCCGGACCGGCCGTCGAGGGAGAACTCGATCACGATGAACCCCATTCCACTAGTTACCTAGCACAATAGAGGAGTGGCATCAGTCCGTCAACGAGAGTGCGCCGCACAGAACCAACGACATTGCAGGTGCGATCACCGCCCCGGTAGCCCAACGATGGGGCCATGACAGTTCTTCATCACCTCGTCGAGGGATCTGGGCCGGTCGTCGTGCTGCTCCATGCCGGCGTGGCCGACCTGTGCATGTGGGACGCCCAGGTGGTCGCCCTGGTCCCAGGCCGCACCGTGGTGCGCTGTGACCTTCCCGGCTTCGGCGGCACCCCCGTGGCACCTGGAGCCGGCTGCGACGCCGAGGACGTGCTCGCCCTGCTCGACGAGCTCGGCGTTGAGGGGTTCGCTCTCGTAGGTGCCTCCTACGGTGGGTTCGTCGCCCTCCAGGTCGCGTCGGCGGCCCCGGACCGCCTTGACCGGCTCGTCCTTCTGGACACGGCCGCTGACCTCGTCGAGCCGGATGAGTCGCTACGCGAGGTCTGGCGACGGGAGCAGGCCCTGGTCGAGCTGGGCGACCTCGCCGGCGCGACCGACCTGATGGTCGAGGTCTGGCTGGGGCCCGACGCGGACGATCACCACCGGGCCCTCCTGTGGGACATGCAGCGTCGTGCGTTCGACCTGCAGGTGGCGGCTGGTGACGACGTCACCAGCCGCGACCTGCCCGTGGACCTGGCGAGGATCACCGCTCCGGTCACCGTGGTCGTGGGCGACCACGACCTGTTGTTCTTCCGGACCACGGCCGGCGCCCTCGTTGAGGGACTCCCGCACGCCGACTTGGTCGAACTTCCCTGGGCCGGGCACCTGCCGTCACTGGAGCGCCCGGCTGAGACCGCCCGCTTGGTGGCTACCGCCCTCGGTTGACCCCGATCCCGGGTCCCGTGGCTACCCGTTCGCGGCGACGCCGACCCTGTGGCCGTGCGCGTCGGCGAGGACGCCGAAGCTGGTGCCCGGCACCTGCTGGGCCGGCTGGACGATCGAGCCGCCGAGCTCCTCGGCCCGCGCCAGCGTGGCCGCGACGTCCTCGACGCCGACGAAGAACAGCACCTCGTCCTCGGCGCCCTGTCGCGGGCTGATCGCGACGTACGGGCCGCCCTCGGCACCGGTGTCGATGAACGTGTAGCCCGGGAAGGCGCCCTCCGAGGCGACCTTCCAGCCGAACAGGTCACCGAAGAACGCGCGGGTGGCGTCCGGGTCGGCGGAACGGATCTCGGTGTGGATGACGGGGTGTCCCATGGTGTGCCGTCCTTCGTCTCGAGGTGCTGCGCTGCGCGGCGGCCGCGCAGCCCGTCGACACCGATCGGTCGACACCTCTACGACGAACGCGTCACCATGCGATCGACAGCCCCGACCTCCCGTCAGGGGGTACGCCGACGGGCACCCAGCGCGCCGATGAGCGCGCCGAGCAACGCCACCGCGGCGCCGAACACCGCGCCCTTGACGAAGTCGCCGCTCAGCGGCGAGGCGCTGGCGTCGACCGCCGGCGCGGTGTAGACGGTCGGCGGGCTCGGCAGTCCGTCGACCTGCACCGGCTCCTCGCGCGGGGCCGGGACACTCGGTGCCTTGCCCGTCAGCACGTCGTCCACGGCGGCGAAGAACTCCCCCGCTGTCTTCTTGGCGACTCCCGACAAGACGCGTTGGCCGACCCCGCCGATCATCCCGCCGACGACCGCGTCCGCGTCGTACCCGAGGCGGGTGGTGCTCTCGTCGACGTCCTCGAGGGTGACCCGCACGTCGGCCTGCACGGTGCCGGGCGCGCCGGCGCCGGACGCGCGCAGCGTGAAGGCGCCGGGCTGCTCCTGGTCGGTCAGCGCGACGTCACCCTGGTAGCTCCCCTTGATGGACGCCACGCCCGCGGTCAGCGTCATCCGGTAGCGGTCCGGCCCGATCTCCTCGAGCTGCTGGCAGCCCGGGATCGTGCGGACCAGGACAGCAGGGTCGTTGAGGGCCGCCCACACCTTCTCGCGGGGGGCGTGCAGGGTCGCGGTACCGGTGACCTTCACGGCTGCTCCATTCCTTCTGATCCTTAGCGACTGCGGCGGTGCAACGACGGGATCTCGCCGGCCGCGTGCCGGCGGCGAAGCTCGAAGAGGTCGGACGGCGAGATCGGCATCCTGGTGATCGGGAAGCCCTCGGCGTCCTCGATCGCGGCCGCGAACACCGCGGCCGACGGGATCACCCCCGCCTCACCCGCACCCTTGATGCCCAGCGGGTTCAGCGGCGAGCGCGTCTCGAGGTGGTCGATCTCGATCCTGGGTACCTCCGACGCGTAGGGCATCAGGAAGTCCATGAACGAGGCGTTGAGCAGCTGGCCGTTCTCGTCGTAGACCATTCGCTCGTAGAGCGCGCCACCGACGCCCTGTGCGACGCCGCCGTGCACTTGTCCCTCGACGATCATCGGGTTGATCAGCGGCCCGCAGTCGTGCACCACGCAGTAGCGCAGGACGTGGATCTCGGCGGTCTCCGGGTCGTTCTCCACGATCGCGACGTGCATGCCGTTGGCGAACGTCGACTGCGTCGGCGAGTAGTAGTCGGTGCCTTCGAGGCCAGGTTCCTCGTCCTCGCGCACCGGTGGGCCGCTCGCGTCGCCGACGGCGAACTGGGTGGCCGCCTTGGACGCCTCGTCGAACGCATAGCGCAGCGGGTTCGAGAGGACGGCAACCGTCGCCAGCGGGATCGACGCCGACGGGGTGCCCTTCACCCGGACCTGCCCGTCCACGATCTCCAGGTCCCCGGGGTCGGCCTCCAGCGCATCGCCGGCGATGCGCAGCGCCTTCTCCCGGACCTTGCGCGATGCGAGCGCGATCGCGTTGCCGCTCATCACCGCGGCCCGCGAGGCGAACGTGCCGACGGCGTACCCGAACCGGCGGGTGTCACCGGTGGTCACCTCGACGTCCTCCAGCGGTACGCCGAGCTCGTCCGCCGCGATCTGGGCGAATGACGTGAAGTGGCCCTGCCCCTGCGTCGTGAGACCGGTCGCGACCTTCACCTTGCCGGAGCTCTCGACCACGACATGAGCGCCCTCGTAGGGCCCGACGCCGGTCCCCTCGACGTAGCAAGCGATGCCGACGCCGACCTTGCGCCCCGCGGCGCGCGCCGCCGCGGCGTCGGCGAGCACCTCGTCCCACCCGACCAGGTCCTTCAGCTTCTGCAGCGAGGCCGGGAAGTCGCCCGAGTCGTAGATGAGTGGCCGACCGTCCTGGAACGTCAGGTGGTGGTCGTAGGGCATCTCGTCGGGCGTGATGAAGTTGCGCCGCCGGACCTCGGCGCGGTCGACGCCGAGCGCGGCCGCGATCGCGTCCATCGTGCGCTCCATCAGGAACACGCCCTGCGGCCGGCCCGCGCCCCGGTAGGGAGTCACGATGACGGTGTTCGTGTACAGCGACCACCACTCGCAGCGGTAGGCACCCGGCTTGTAGGGACCGAGCAGCTGGGTGGACGTGATGATGGGGACGATGACGCCGTACGGCGTGTAGGCACCGTTGTCGTGCCAGAACTTCACGTCCAGCCCGAGCAGCCGGCCCTCGTCGTCGTACCCGGCGGTAACCTCCTGCAGCTGGCCGCGCTCGTGGGCCGACGACACGAAGTGCTCGCGGCGGTCCTCGACCCACTTGACCTCCTGGCCGAGCCGTTTGGCGGCCCACGGGACGAGCACCTCCTCGGGCCACGGGTGCACGATCTTCACGCCGAACCCGCCGCCGACCATCGGGGCGACGCACTCGACCTTGCCCAGTGGCAGCGCCAGCTTCGCGGCGACCGCGGCGCGGACGCTGGTCGAGGTCTGGGTTGACGAGTGCACCCGCATCGAGCTGTCGACCGGGTCCCACCGGGCGTGCACGCCCTTGCCCTCCATCGGCATCGACGCGCTGCGCTCGATGTCGAGGGACAGCGTCAGGGTGTGCGGCGCAGCGGCCAGGGCGGCCCCGACGTCGCCGACCTCGTCGACGTTGTGCGCCGCGACGTTGTCGGGTACGTCGCCGTGCACGGCGCGCTCAGCACGGCGGGCGTTGTCGACGCCGACCACGACCGGTAGCTGCTCGTAGGTGACGAGGACCCGGCTCGCGGCGTCCTCGGCGAGGTAACGGTCCCCCGCGACCACCATCACGACGGCCTCGCCGACGTGGTTGACTTCGTCGCGGACCAGCGCGTAGCCGGTGCGGGGCGCGTGCAGCGACGGGTGCGGGATGAGCAACGGCAGCGGCTGGGCCACGGCGGTGCCCTCGGTCTCGTCGGCGGCCAGCAGGTCGTCGTACGTGTAGACCGCGACCAGTCCCTCGACGTCCAGCGCGTCGGTGACGTCGATGCCGGTGACCCGCGCGTGCGCATGCGGGCTCCGCACGAAGGCCACACCGAGGGCGTCGGGGCCGATGTCGTCGAGGAAGTGCGCCCCGCCCGTCACCAGCTTGGCGTCCTCGACGCGCTGCACCGGCTCGCCGAACAGCTTGGTGGTCACGACTCGTCCTCGGACTTGTCAGCCGCTGGACGCCCTATAGGGCGTCCAGCGGCTGACAACTCGCGGGTGATCTCGGCGGCGCGGAGCACGGACGCGACGATGTTCTGGTAGCCGGTGCAGCGGCACAGGTTGCCGCTGATCGCCTCGCGGGCCTCCTCCTCGGTCGGCTCGGGGTTGTTCTGCAGGTAGGCCGCGATCGTCGTGAGGAAGCCTGGCGTGCAGAAGCCGCACTGCAGCCCGTGGCACTCACGGAACGCGCGCTGCACCGGGTGCAGGTCGTCGGGCGTCCCGAGGCCCTCCACGGTGGTGACCTCGTGCCCGTCTGCAGTGACGGCGAGCAGCAGGCAGGACCGCACCGGCTCGCTGTCCAGCAGCACCGTGCACGCACCGCAGACCCCGTGCTCGCAGCCCACGTGGGTACCAGTCAGGCGCAGGTCGTGTCGCAGGACGTCGGACAGCAACCGGCGGGCGGGGACCTGCGCCTCACGCGGGACTCCGTTGACGACGAGGCGGACGTTGTGGAGCTCCTCGGTCATGCCGCCGCCGTGCTGGACTCGCCGGCCCGGCCGGCTGCCTCGGCCAGCGCCCGCGCGGTGAGCACGCGCACGAGGTGGCGCCGGTAGTCGGCCGTCGCGTGGATGTCCGCCTCCGGGTCCACCACTCCCCCGGCCAGCTCGCCGGCAGCCGCCCAGTCAGCGGTGGCGGGGTCGGCACCGCGGACCGCGTCAGTGAGGTCGAGCACCAGCGGCGTCGGCGCCACCGACACGTACGCGGCGCGCGCCGAGGCCACCACCCCGTCGGCGACCGTGACCACGGCGGCCAGCCCGCACACGGCGTAGTCGCCGTGCCGGCGCGCCACCTCGACGAACGTCGACCCGCTGCCCCGCGCGAACGCCGGGAAGGTGGCCGCCTCGGCCAGCTCGCCCTGGGTCAGCGAGGACTCCAGCGGCCCGGCGAAGAAGTCCGCAGCGGCGACGGCGCGGGGGCCCGCGGTGCTCGCGACGTGCACGGTCCCGCCGGTCAGCGCGAGGACCGCCGTCATCTCACCGCTCGGGTCGGCGTGCGCGATGGAGCCGACCGTGGTGCCGCGGTTGCGGATGACCGGGTGCGCCACGAGCCGGAGCGCCTGGCGCAGCAACGGCTGCACGGCGTACGCCCCGTCGTCGCGTTCCACGGCCGCGTGCCGCGCCAGCGCCCCCACTCGGACGCCGGACGAATCGGCGCGCACGTGGGCCAGCTCGGTCAGGCGGTTGATGTCGACGAGGTACGCCGGCGCGGCCAGCCGCATGTTCAGCAACGGCAGCAGGCTCTGGCCGCCCGCCAAGACCTTGCCCTCGTCGCCGACCCGGGCGAGCTCTGCGAGCGCCTCATCGAGGCTCGCGGGCGCACTCCAGGCGAACGGCGAAGGCTTCACCCGCGTGATCCTTCCTCACTGGGCCCGGCACGTGCGTCGAAGGGGCAGAAGCAGCACGGCCCCGCAGCGGACGAGCCGCCGCGGGGGCCGCACTGCTGGACACAACCTACGAAGGCTGGATCCCGTCCTCGTCGGTGTCGGTGCCGTCCTCCGGTGCCGGCGGCTCGTCGGCACGGTGGTGCCCACCGTGGCGCCCTTCCGGCGGCGCGTCGTCCTCGACGTAGGCGGTCGTCGGGGTCACGACCCCGCTCGCGTCGTCCTCCGGGTTCGCCACCAGCCGGAACAGGTGGAAGGTGATCAGGGCAACGATGGTGCCCAGGGTGATGCCGCCAAGGCTCACCTTGTCGTTGATCTTCAGGGTGATGTCGCCCGCGCCAAGGATGATGCCGACCGCCGCCGGCACCAGGTTGCGGGTCTGGCCGAAGTCGACCCGGTTGCTGACCCAGATCTTCGCGCCGAGGACGGCGATCATGCCGTAGAGCACGATCGTCACGCCGCCGAGGACCCCGGCTGGGACGGAGCCCACCAGGACTCCGAACTTGGGGCAGAGACCGAACAGGATCGCGACGATTGCGGCGATCCCATAGGCGGCGGTGGAGTAGATGCGGGTGGCCGCCATGACGCCGATGTTCTCGGCGTACGTCGTCGTCCCGGCGCCACCGAAGGCTCCGGCAACGGTCGTGGCAACGCCATCACCGATGAACGCGCGACCGAGGTCCTTGTCCAGGTCCGCACCGGTCATCTCGGAGACCGCCTTGACGTGACCGGTGTTCTCCGCGATGAGGATGATGACGACAGGCAGGAACAGCAGCAGCGCGTTGCCGGACCAGTGCGGAGCGGTGAAGTCCGGCAGACCGATCCAGTCCGCCTGTCCCAGGGTGGTCGGTGTCTTGGCGCCAGGAGCCGTGTAGGCGAAGTGGACGCGATCGACGACGTTGCCCTGGGCGTCGTGCAGCTGGGCGATGTTCAGGACGTCCATCAGCTTGGCGACGACCCATCCGACGACGACCGCGATGAGGATCGCGATCCGGCGAAGGAAACCGCGGAGGAACACCAGCAGCAGGATCGTGATGGTCAGCGTCACGAGGGCGAGCCACTGGTCGTTGTTCCAGTAGGCGTCGCGCGCCACGGGGCCGGCCAGGTTGAGGCCGATCAGCATGACCACGGTGCCGGTCAGGACCGGTGGCAGCAGCACGTGGATCCACGCTTCACCGACGGCGTTCACGATCAGGCCGACGATCGCGAAGATGACACCCGTGGCGAGCACGCCGAACAGCACGTCGTGCAGGTCACCGCCGCCGGCGTAGACCGCGAAGGTCGGTGCGATGAACGACGCACTGGTGCCCAGGTAGCTCGGGATCCGGTTGCGGACGATGAGCAGGAAGATCAGCGTGCCGATGCCGGAGAAGAAGACGGCCGTCGTCCCCGGGATGCCCATGATCGGCGGCAACACGAAGGTCGCGCCGAACATGGCCAGCACGTGCTGGATGCCGATGCCGGTGGTGCGGCCCCACGACATGCGCTCGTCAGGGCGGACGACCTCGCCGGGAGGCGGAGTCTTGCCGCCGTGCACGACTTTCCAGCTGAGCAGTGCCATTGCGTCCTCCCTGACGGAGCTCCGGTGACGTGCGTCACCGGGGAGCAGAGTGGACCATGCAACGGTCCGGGTGTGGGACGCCGCGACGATCACTTGCGCCAAGATCCCGGGCGCCGATGTTGTAGGAACCCGACAAGAGCGACGCACCGCACGCCGCGGCGCTAGCGTCCCGGTCGTGAGCACACTGCCCGGCGCCGCGTCGACGGCCGTCCGCGACCTGCTCGCGCCGGGGCGCACCGGCCGCGTCGTGGCGGTGTTCCCCACCTGCGTGTACGTCGAGCTCGCCGGCCGGCTGGTGGCGGTGGAGGCCGCCGGAGGGCTCCGCCTCCCGTGCGCCGTGCTCCTCGGTCTCCCTCCGGTGGCCCGCCCGCTGGCCGACGTGCGGGCCGGCGACGACGTGTCGACCGGACCCGGCGGCCTGCAGGTCGGTCCGCTGACGGTCCGGGTCGCCCGCTGGTGGGCGCCGGCCGCGCCGCGCGGGGCGAGGGTTCTCCAGCCGGCTCCGGCCGAGCCGGGGATGACGGCCGCCGTCGTCGACCTCCTCGGTCGCGGTCCCGGCCTCACCCCTGCGGGCGACGACCTGCTCGCCGGCCTGCTGGTCGGGCTGGCCGGGCGGCCCGACCTGCGCGACCCGCTGGCCGCGGCGGTGCTCGCGGCGGCCCCTCGGCGTACCACCTGGTTGAGCGCCGAGCTGCTCACGCACGCCGCGCACGGCCGGGCGGCCCGGGCCGTGGTCGCCGTCGCTGACGCGATGGCGGGGTACGGCGACGACAGCGCGCTCCCGCGCGCCATGCCCGAGCTGCTCGCGGTCGGGCACACCTCGGGGTCCGCCCTGGCCCGCGGGCTGCTGCTCGCCGCCGATACCGTGGCGCGGCACCCGATGACGAGAGACGAGGCGGCGTGACCGAGCTGATCGACGTACGCCGCGGCGCGTACCACGACTCGGTCACGCTCATGCAGGTGAGTCGCGACGTCGCCGCCGTCGACGGGGTCACAGCGGCTCAGGTGGCGATGGGGACCGAGCTGAACCTCGACCTGATGCGCGGCATGGGGTTCAGCACGCCGGCGGCGGGGCCCAACGACCTCGTGGTCGCCCTACGCGCAGCCGACGAGGACGCCGTCACCCGGGCGGTGGCCGCGATGGAGCTTGCTCTGGCCGGCGGATCCGACGGTTCGGGCGACCTCGCGGGCGGCGAGCCCGCGCCGCGCACGGTCGCGTCGGCGGCGCGCCGCGCCGGTGGCGCCGACCTCGCCCTCGTGTCGGTGCCGGGGCCGCACGCGTTCACGGAGGCGATGGACGCTCTCGGGTCCGGCCTCTCGGTGCTCGTGTTCAGCGACAACGTGCCCGTCGCGCAGGAGGTCCGGCTCAAGGACGAGGCCCGCGCGCGCGGCCTGCTGGTGATGGGCCCCGACTGCGGCACCGCGGTCGTGTCCGGCGTCGGCCTCGGCTTCGCCAACGCGGTGCGGCCCGGCCCGGTGGGCATCGTGGCGGCCAGCGGCACCGGTGCGCAGCAGCTGATGTGCATGCTCGACACCCGCGAGGTCGGCGTGAGCCACTGCCTCGGTGTCGGCGGCCGTGACCTGTCGGCTTCGGTGGCCGGGCGGTCCACCAAGACGGCGCTCGCGCTGCTCGACGACGACCCGGCAACCGAGCTGATCGTGCTGGTCTCCAAGCCGCCGGACCCGGCCGTCGCGGCCGACGTGACGGCGTACGCCGAGTCGCTCGAGACGCCGGTGCTGCTCGCGCTGCTCGGCGAGGGGCAGGACGACCTCACGGTCGTCGCCGCTCGCGCGGTGCAGGCTCTCGGTCGCAGCTGGGCCGAGCCGTGGTCGTGGGACGACCAGCGGCATCCTGCTGCCCGCGGCCACCTGCGCGGGCTGTTCGCGGGCGGCACGCTGTGCGACGAGGCGATGGTCATCGCCTCCGCCACTCTCGGCGAGATCCGGTCCAACATCCCGCTGCGCCCGGAGTGGTCGCTCGGCGCCGATCTGCGGTCCAGCGGCCACGCGATGGTCGACCTGGGCGACGATGCGCTGACCCAGGGCCGACCCCACCCGATGATCGACCAGCGGAGCCGTATCGACCGGGTCGCCGTCGAGGCGGCCGACCCGACGGTCTCGGTGCTCCTGCTCGACGTCGTCCTCGGTCACGGCGCGCACCCCGACCCCGCCTCCGAGCTGGCCCCCGCGCTGGCCGCCGTCCGGCAGCAGGCCGCGGACGCGGGCCGGGACATCGCCGTGGTGGTGTCGCTGTGCGCCACGGTCGACGACCCGCAGGACTCCCGCCGGCAGGCCGAGCGGCTGCACGAGGTTGGGGCTGCGGTGTTCCTGTCCAACGCCGCGGCGGCCCGCCACGCCGTCGCGCTCGTGGATGGGGTGGCGCCGTGACACTCCTCGAGGGCGAGCCCCGGCTGGTCGCAGTCGGTGCGCAGCTGTTCTCCGACGCGCTCGCGTCGCAGGCGGTCCCCGTCACGCAGGTCGACTGGCGCCCGCCGCTCGGCGAGGTGGGCATCGAGGACGCCCTGGCTCGCGTCATCGCCGACCCGCGGCACGCCAAGGCCAACGCCACCGCGATCGACCGGTTGCTCACGGCGGGCGCCGAGCTCGTCGACGTACGTCCCGCGTCGGTGGCCCTCGGCCTGCGGCCCGGGCAGTTCCTGCACGCTGGACCGCCGATCGGGTGGGACCGCGCGTCCGGTCCGCTGCGCGGCGCGCTGATCGGCGCGATGGTCTACGAGGGCCTCGCCGCGACACCCGAGGCCGCCGAGACAAAGCTGGCCTCAGGAGCCGGTGTCTCGTGGGAGCCGTGCCACCACCACCGCACCGTCGGCCCGATGGCCGGCGTCGTGAGCCCGAGCATGTGGCTCTTCGAGCTGCGCGACGCGGTGCACGGGGGCACGGCGTTCTGCTCGCTCAACGAGGGGCTCGGAAAGGTCCTGCGGTACGGCGCCTACGGGCCCGATGTCATCGAGCGGCTGCAGTGGATGAGCGACGTCCTCGGGCCGCTGCTGCAGACCGCGGTCCGCCGGCACGTGGCCACCGCGCCGATCGACATCAAGGCCATCGCCACGCAGATGCTGCAGATGGGCGACGAAGGGCACAACCGCAACCGGGCGGGCACCTTGATGTTCCTGCGCGAGCTGCTACCAGACCTCATCGAGTCCGGTGCCCCGACCGCCGACGTGGCCCGCGCGGCGGCGTTCATCGGCGGCAACGACCACTTCTTCCTCAACCTCGGCATGCCCGCCTGCAAGCTGGCGACCGACGCGGCCCGCGACGTTCCTGGCTCGTCGGTCGTCGTCGCGATGGCGCGCAACGGCACCGACTTCGGCATCCAGGTCTCCGGTACCGGCAACCAGTGGTTCACCGGGCCGGCCAACACGCCGGAAGGGCTGTTCCTCGGCGCGTTCGGCCCCGAGGACGCCAACCCCGACATCGGCGACTCGGCGATCACCGAGACCGGCGGCATCGGCGGCTTCGCGATGGCCGCGGCGCCCGCGATCGTGAAGTTCGTCGGCGGCGAGGTTGCCGACGCGATCGAGGCCACCCGGCTGATGTACGAGATCACGCTGGCCGAGTCGCCGACGTACCACGTGCCTGTGCTCGGCTTCCGCGGTACGCCGACCGGCATCGACGCAGCGCTCGTGACACGCACCGGGATCCTGCCCCACATCAACACCGGCATGGCCGGCAAGGTCGCCGGCACCGGCCAGGTCGGCGCCGGTCTGGTCAACCCGCCG
>DATBDW010000153.1:0-2189 GCA_036269735.1 Actinomycetes bacterium | reverse complement strand
AGCGAGGTGCCGAGGTCGCGCTCGAAGACGAGGACAGCAAGGCTCGCGGCCCAGGCGACGATGACCGGCCCGAGGTCGCGGGCGCGAGGCAGGTCGATGCCGGCGACCCGGCGGCTGGCGAGCGCGAGCACGTCGCGCTTGGCCACGAGGTAGCCGGCGAAGAACACCAGCAGGACGATCTTGGCCAGCTCCCCGGGCTGGAACGAGAAGCCGGCCAGCCGGATCCAGATCCGGGCACCGTTGATGGTGCCGCCGATCACCGGCAGCAACGGGAGGAGCAGGAGGCCGAGGCCGATCAGCATCGCGGTGTAGGTGAACCGCTGCAGCACGCGGTGGTCGCGCACGAGGAGCAGGACCGCGATGAACAGGCCGACGCCGACGGCGGTCCAGGTGAGCTGGGCCGGGGCGGCCGCGGACGGGACCGGGTGCCCTAGCTGTTGCGCCTTGTCGGCGTACGCCAGGTCGAGCCGATGGATCATCGCGAGACCGAGCCCGTTGAGCGTCGTGACGGTCGGCAGGAACAGTGGGTCGGCGTCGGGCGCGAACCGGCGCAGCGTGACGTGGGCCGCGCCGAAGAGGACCGCGAGCCCGACGCCGTAGCCGAACATCCCGTTCGGCAGCGACCCGTCGTGGGCAAGCCCGACCGCGGCGTACGCGCCCATCGACACGACAAGGGAGAACACCAGCATCGCCAGCTCGACGGTGCGCGGGTTGCGGGCGCGGGCGCTGCTGCGGGCGCTCATGACAGCGCCCCGCAGTCGGTCGCGTCGACGACCGTGCCGTCGCTCGTGGTGGCGCTGCCGCTCGGGGACGGGGTGGCGGTCGGCGTGGGAGTCGGGGACGGCGACCCGCCGGCCTTCCCGGTCGGTGTGGCTGTCGGGCTGGCCGTCGGGCTGGGCGACGGACTCGGGGACGCGGTCGCGGCGGCCGCGAGGCGGCGGCAGACCGCGGCCTGCTCGCGCAGGCGGCTCACGATGCGTTGCGCGTCGGCCAGGCCGTCGGTCGCGATGTCGGCGCGGACCCGCTCCTGCTGGTACGTCGGCAGGTCGGCCAGCTCGACGTGCTCGGCGCGGTAGAGGCTGGACGTGTGCACCGGGCCCACGTCCTGGGTCAGCCCTCGGTAGATCGCGACCTGCGAGCCGCTGGCCCCGACGTAGTACTGCGTCTGGGACCACCGGTAGGCGCCGTACCCGGCGGCGACGAGGAGCACGACCAGCAGCGCGAGCCAGACGAGCGGCCGGCCGCCGTGCGCCAACGGCTCGTCGTCGACGCCGTCGGCCTCGATCTCCTCGACGGGCGGTCGCAGCGCGGCCGCCTTCGCGGCGGGCGTCTCGACTCGGTCGTGCTTGACCGCGCCCACGGCCGCCGCACCGACGGTCACAGGGACGGCTGACGGCGGCCGGCTCTCGACCTCGACCACGTCGGCCACGATCGCGGTGATGTTGTCCGGCCCGCCGCCCTTGAGGGCGAGCTCGACGAGCCGTTCGACGACCGCGTCGGTGCTCGCCTCGTCGGCCAGCGTGTCGCGGATCGTCTCCTCGCTGACCACGCCCGAGAGCCCGTCGCTGCACAGCAGGTAGCGGTCACCGACCCGGGTCTCGCGGATCGAGAGGTCCAGCTCGACGTCCTCCCGGCCGTCCAGCGCGTTGGTGATGACGTTGCGCTGGGGATGGTGGTCGGCCTCGTCCGCGGTGATCCGACCCTCGTCGAGCAGGGACTGCACGAAGGTGTGGTCGCGGGTGATCTGCTGCAGCTGGCCGTCGCGCAGCAGGTAGCCCCGCGAGTCGCCGACGTGGACAAGGCCGAAGCGACTGCCTGCGCGCAGCATGGCGGTGACGGTGGTGCCCATGCCGGCGAGGTCCGGGTCGCCGCCGACCATGTCGCGCAGGTGGCTGTTGGCGGTGTGCACGGCCGTGGACAGCCGGTCGAGGAGGTCCCCGCCGGGCGAGTCCTCGTCGAGGGTGGAGAGCACCCCCACGGCGACCGAGGACGCCACCTCTCCGGCCGCGTGCCCGCCGACGCCGTCGGCGATGACGAGCAGGCGCGGACCGGCGTACCCGGAGTCCTCGTTGATCTCCCGGAGGAGACCCACGTCGGACCGGGCGGAGTACCGCAGGGCGAGCGCCATCGGCGATCCGGCTACTTCCTCAGCTCGACGACGGTCTTGCCGATCCGGATCGGCATCCCGA
>DATBDW010000152.1:0-24308 GCA_036269735.1 Actinomycetes bacterium | reverse complement strand
CGAGCACCAGCTCCGTGACCTGCTCGGCGCCGCTTTCGCCTCGCTGGCCCGCGAGGGTTCCGAGTGGGTCGTGACGCTGTCGGACGGTGGGCGGGTGACCGGACCTCGGGCTGCGGAGGCTTATGGCCGCGCGCTTCTCGGAAGGCTGCGGTCTGTGGCGGCGGGTTGAGGGCTGGCGGTGGCCGCTCTCCGTCGTGGGTGGCGGAGGTCAGGGCCGGCTTGGGAGGAGGGAGGTGGGCTCCGGCGCCGTTCGCCGCTGCCCCGCCGTCCAAAGTGCGCTCAGAGCCGGCTTGGGATGAGGGAGGTCAGCCGGCGCCGGGCCGCCGCTGTCCCGACCTGGTGCTGGAGGTGCAGCGTCTCGCATATTGAGACCGCCCTACCCCTGCTTCGTCGACAGGCGGGTTGCGGCTGGCGACACGGCGACTCGGACATCCGCAACGCGCCAGTCGACGCGGGGGGCTGGCCACTCGTCTCACATACCGGACCGCTGCGCCGTCAGCTGCTCGACGTGGCGCGACTTGGCTGGCGCTGAAACGAGCCGACCTGCGCCAGCCAACTCGACAACGGCCGGAGAGGTCCGGCGTGCGAGAACGCCGCCACTGATCCCAAGCCGCTCTGGCCAGCGCCACGCTGGACGGGAGAAATCCGCACCCGGCCGAACCGGCCTCCCTCATCCCAAGCCATCTCTGACCTCGCCATGGACGGCGGGACAGATCCGCACTCCGTAGGAAGAGTCAGTCCGCGTAGAGGGGCTTGTGCAGCTCGAGCTCGTGGATCAGGTCGCGGGTGACCTCGTCCTCGGGCTTGGAGCCGTCGACGGTGACGAGCACCTCGCGGTCGGCGTAGTAGGCGACCATGGGGCGGGTGCGCGACTCGTAGACCTCGAGGCGGTGCTCGATGACGTCCTGGGTGTCGTCGCCGCCGCGGCGGCGGGCGAGCAACCGGCGTACCAGCTCCTCACGCGGTACGTCGAGATAAGCCGCCACCTGTACGGCGACCCCCAGCTCGCGGGCTGTCTCGTAGGCCGTCTCGGCCTGCTCCACGGTGCGCGGGAATCCGTCGAGGACGTAGCCGCCACGGGCGCTGGCCTCGACGATCGGCTTGCGCAGCATGTCGAGGACGATCTGGTCGGGCACCAGGTCCCCGAGCGACACGTACTGCTGCACCTGCTTGCCCAGCGAGGTCTCGTCGCCGACGTGACCGCGCAGCAGGTCTCCGCTGGAGATGTGCGCGATGCCGAAGTGCTCGGCAAGGCGGGTCGCCTGGGTGCCCTTGCCGGCACCGGGGGCACCGATCAGCAGCAGGCGCATGGGTCTCCTCGGGTCGGGCGGTCGCGTCCGCGGCGCTCCGGGCACCGCATCCTGCCACCCCCCTACGCTGACGCCGTGACCGAGGCGTCCGAGCTCGACCAGCAGGGCAGCAGCGACCGGGTCGAGTCGTTCGACCGGATGTGGGCCGACCTTCTGCCGGTCGGGCGCGACCCGGGGACGGGCGGCTACCGGCGGTTCGCCTGGAGCGCGCCGGACCTCGCCTGCCGCGAGTGGTTCGCGGCCGAGTCGGCGCGGCGAGGGCTCGACCTCGTGGTCGACCGCAACGGCAACCAGTGGGCGTGGTGGGGCGATCCGGACGCCGAAGGCCCCGGCGTGGTCACCGGCAGCCACCTCGACTCGGTGCCGGACGGCGGTGCGTACGACGGTCCGCTGGGCATCGTGTCGGCGTTCGCCGCGATCGATGTGCTGCGCGCGCGCGGGTGGTCACCTGCGCAACCGGTCGGAGTCGCGGCGTTCACCGACGAGGAGGGCGCCCGGTTCGGCATCGCGTGCACCGGTTCGCGACTGCTCACCGGCGTCCTGGACCCCGACCGGGCGCGCAGCCTGACCGACTCCGACGGCCACACCCTGGCGCAGGCCATGACGCGCGCCGGTGTCTCCCCCGACCACCTCGGCCCGGACGGCGACACGTTGCGCCGGATCGGGACCTTCGTCGAGCTGCACGTCGAGCAGGGACGCGGCCTGGGTGACCACCCGGTCGGTGTCGCGGCCGGCATCTGGCCGCACGGCCGGTGGCGGCTCGACCTGACCGGAGAGGCCAACCACGCGGGCACCACGCGGCTCGAGGACCGCGACGACCCGATGCTGCGGCTGGCCGCAGCGGTGCTCGCGGCGCGCGAGGCCGCCACCGAGCACGACGCGGTGGCCACGATCGGCCGCGTCTCCGTCGTCCCGAACGGCACCAACGCGGTGCCGTCCTCGGTGCAGGGCTGGCTCGACGCGCGGGGACCCGCGGAACCGTCGGTCCGCGCGATCGTCGCCGAGGTGGCCGCCGCCGCCGCGACCGAGCCGGTCGAGGAGTCCTGGACCCCGGAGGTCCGCTTCCCGGCAGCGTTGCGTGGCCGGGTCGGCGCGGCACTCGGCGGCGTACCGGAGCTGCCCACTGCCGCCGGGCACGACGCCGGCATCCTCGCCGACGCGGGCGTGCCGAGCGCGATGATGTTCGTGCGCAACCCCAGCGGGGTGAGCCACTCCCCCATGGAGTACGCCGAGCCGGCCGACTGCCACGCCGGGGTCGCCGCGTTGGTCACGGTCCTGGCCGACCTCGCCTCGGCTCAAGGGCCGCGCGAGTGACGACCTATCGGGCGGACCTGGCCTGGCTGCCGCCCGGGCGGCTGGCCCGCAACGTCGCGTTCGTCGTTTCCGACGGCCGGTTCACCGACGTCGTCGAAGGCACCGCACCGGGAGGTGGTGACCGCTTGGGCGGGCTCGTGCTGCCCGGGCTGGCGAACGCGCACTCGCACGCCTTCCATCGCGCGCTGCGGGGCCGGACCCAGGGGGCGACCGGTGGCCGGGGGTCGTTCTGGACCTGGCGCGACCGGATGTACGCCGTGGCCGAGGCTCTCGACCCGGACAGCTACGTCGCGCTGGCGCGGGCGTCGTACGGCGAGATGGTGCTCGCCGGCATCACCGCGGTCGGCGAGTTCCACTACCTGCACCACGGCCCGGCCGGCGCGCGCTACGGCGACCCGAACGAGATGGGGCACGCCGTGGTCCGGGCTGCCCGCGAGGCCGGGCTGCGGATCACGCTGCTCGACACCTGCTACCTCAGCGCCGGCCCGGGGCGACCTCTCGAGGGGGTGCAGCAACGGTTCGGCGACGGCAACGCCGCGACCTGGGCCGACCGGGTCGAGGCGCTGCATTCGGCGTACGCCGGTGCGCCCGGCGTCGTCGTCGGAGCGGCCGCGCACTCGGTGCGCGCCGTGCCCGCCGACCAACTGGGGACGATCGCGGTGTGGGCCGGCCGGCACGGCGCGCCGCTGCACGCTCACGTCTCCGAGCAGCAGCGCGAGAACGACGAGTGCCTCGCCGCGTACGGTGTGACGCCGACCCGCCTGCTGCACGAGCACGGCCTGCTCGGGACGCGCTCCAGCGCGGTCCACGCGACCCACCTCACCAACGACGACGTCGGCCTGCTGGGCGGCAGCGGGACTGGTGTCTGCATGTGCCCGACGACGGAACGCGACCTGGCCGACGGCGTCGGCCCCGCCCTCCGGCTGCGCGCGGCGGGCTCGCCGGTGACCCTCGGGTCCGACAGCCACGCGGTGGTCGACCTGTTCGAGGAGGCCCGGGCGGTCGAGCTCGACGAGCGGCTGGTCGCGCAGACCCGCGGCCACTGGTCCGGCGCCGACCTCCTGGATGCCGCCACCCGGGCCGGGCACGCGTCGCTCGGAAGTCCGGACGCCGGCCTGCTCGCCCCCGGTGCGGTCGCGGACCTCGTGGCGGTGCGCCTGGACTCGGTACGCACGGCCGGCGGTCGCCTCGAGGACGCGGTGGACCGCGTGGTATTCGGCGCCGGCGCCGCGGACGTCACCGACGTCGTGGTCGGCGGGCGCCGGGTCGTCGAGGGTGGCGAGCACCTGTTGCTCGGAGACGTCGGCGGGCTGATCGGCGACGCGGTCGCCGCGCTCGGCTGACGACCCGGTCGGCCGCTCCGCGGCGCACCGGACTGTCAGGGGTGTGGTGCACACTGACTCCTGACACGAACCGGACCGACACGGCTGCAGCACGACCTTGAGTGGGAGGTGCGATGACCCGGCGCGGAGCGGTGCTGTTCGCGGCGATGGGCGTGATCTGGGGCATCCCCTACCTGCTGATCAAGGTGGCGGTCGAGGAGCTCAGCCCCAGCACGCTGGTGCTGGCCCGCACAGCGCTGGCGACGGTGATCCTGCTGCCGGTCGCCCTCGCCCGCGGGCGGCTGCCCGAGGTGCTGCGGTCCTGGCGGCCGGTCGTCGCCTTCGCGGTGGTCGAGATCATGGCGCCCTGGCTGCTGCTCGGCGTGGCCGAGCAACACCTGTCCAGCTCGCTGACCGGGCTGCTCATCGCCGGCGTACCTCTTGTGGGCGCTGTCCTCGCGGTCGTGACCCGGTCCGACGACCGGCTGGACCGCCGGCGGGTGGCCGGCCTGCTGGTCGGGTTCGCGGGGGTGGCCGCGCT
The DNA here is from genome assembly GCA_036269735.1 of Actinomycetes bacterium. GTDB lineage: Bacteria > Actinomycetota > Actinomycetes > JACCUZ01 > JACCUZ01 > DATBDW01. The sequence continues at coordinate 19,821 of DATBDW010000152.1, read as the reverse complement.
GGTGGGCTTCGAGGTCGGCGGCGGCGACGTCGGTGCCGTGCTCGCGGTCGCGGTGGTCGCGGTCTGCTACGCCGTGGGTCCCCTGATCCTGTCGCGCCGGCTGTCGCACCTCCCGGGCCTGGGCGTCATCACGATGTCGCTGGCGCTCACCGCGCTGGTCTACCTGCCGCTCGGCCTGGCCCAGGCGCCGTCGTCGTGGCCGTCGACGAAGGTGGTGCTCGCGGTCTGCGGCCTCGCGGTCGTCTGTACCGCTGTGGCGTTCCTCGTGTTCTTCGCCCTCATCGCCGAGATCGGCCCGACCCGCTCGACGGTCATCACCTACGTCAACCCGGCGGTGGCCGTGCTGCTGGGCGTCACGCTGCTCGACGAGGCGTTCACCGCGGCGACGGCCGTCGGGTTCGCGCTGATCCTGACCGGCTCGGTGCTCGCCACCCGGAGGTCGGCCGTGGCCACGCCGGTCGGAGCCGGCGAGACCGAGGACAGCGAGGTCTGCCTGGTGCCGGAGCCCTAGGTCACCCAGATCCACGGTGGCGAGTGCGTCCACTGGCGCGTTTCGGCTGTTCTGGACCGGTCAAGAAACAGCCACTTCGCGCCAGTCGAAGGATGAGGGGAATCCGGCGGACCAGCCCCTCAGCTGCTGCCCGACTTGCGGCGGAACTGGCGCTTGGTGACGTCGTTGTTGGACGAGCTGACGCCGTGGCCGCCGAGATGGTCCTCACCGTGGGCCGCCTTGTTCCGCGCCTGCTTGGCCTCGAGCGCCTCCCGCATCCGGCGCTGCGTCTCGTTCTCCGGCTTCTCCGGAGCCTTGCCCGGCTGGCCCGACTTGGCCGGCTTCTTGGCAGTCACGGTCTCACCTGTTCCTCGCGTCGTCCTGCTGTCTGCTTGCTGTCTGCTTGCTATCTGCCGCTGTCGGTCCATCTTGCCAACCCGGCCCGGGTGCGCGCGCCCGGCATTCACCGGGCCAGCTGCGCCTTGATGCCGGCGGCCAGCCCGTCGGCGTACCGACCGCGGCAGGAGCGCGAGGTCATGCAGCGCGCGTCACCGGCGTTGCGCATGTTGCCGAGCTCGACCATGACGGTGGGTACGTCGGCGGCGTTGAGCGTCCCGAGGTCGCGCCGCACGTCGAGGCCGTCGCCGCCGTACGCCGTCGAGACAGCGAACCCGGCGCCGATCAGCCCCGCCTTCACCTCGCCCGCGAAGTGCCGCGACCCGGCAAGGATGTCGTCGGTCCAGCCCTTGCGGTAGCCGGGCCGGATCACGAAGAACCCGTGCGTCGCCGAGGCTGCCCCGTCGCCGTGGATCGAGATCTCGAGGTCCGCACCCACCTTCGCGCCGAACCGGCCGCGGGTGCCGACGCACGGACCCCAGTCGGAGTAGCTGTTGGTCGTCCGAGTCATCCGCACGGTCGCACCGAGTGCCTCGAGGCGGTCGCGCAGCGCCAGCGCCGTGCGCCAGGTGAACGTCGACTCGGGGAAGCCACCGTTGGTCGCGGTGCCGGTGGTGTTGCACGGCTTCCAGATCCCGACCCACACGAGGCGGTCGATCTCGCGCAGGTGCCGGCTGTTGCCCAGCTGGTGACCCGGGTCGATCGCGATCGTGCGGCCGGCGAGCGGCAGCGCCGTCGCACCGGCGGCCGGCTGGACCGGGGCGAGCGCCGCGGTCGCAGCCACGAGCAGAAGCAGCACGCCCGGCACCATGCGCTTGGTCACCGGGGCAGCCTGCCACGGGTCGGGCCGCTGCCTCGGCAGGCCGGTGTCGGCGCGGTCGGGCACCATGCCGTCATGGCCAGCAGAGCACCGACCGAGGTGACCCTCGAGGTCGAGCGCACCAAGTCCTTCGCCGCCGCCGTGGCCTGGCCGGGCTGGTGCCGCCCAGGGAAGACACCGGCCGACGCGCTGGCCGCGCTCGCCGACTACGCGCCGCGATACGCCGCCATCGCCAAGATCGCGCGGGTCCGCTTCTCCCCGGCGTACGGCGACGATTTGACCGTCGTCGATGAGGTGGCCGGCAACCGGACGACCGGCTTCGGCGCACCCAACCGGCCGGCGGCGACCGACGCGCGCGAGCTCACCGCGGCCGAGGCGGACACCCAGGTGCGCCTGCTCGAGGCGTCGTGGGCCGAGCTGGACCGGCTCGCCGTCGAGGCACCCGAGCACCTGCGCAAGGGCCCGCGCGGTGGCGGGCGGGACCGGGACAAGGTGGTCGCCCACGTCATCGAGGCCGAGCGGTCCTACGCGCGCAAGGTGGGGGTCAGCCACCCGCCGTTCCACGGCGACGCGGGCGCCCTGGCGGCGTACCGCGAGGAGCTGACCGCCGTGCTGCGTGCCGCGCGCGGCGGCGAGCCGGCCCCCGCGTGGTCGCCGCGCTACTTCCTGCGCCGGGCGACCTGGCACGTGCTCGACCACGTGTGGGAGATCGAGGACAAGAGCACCGACCAGCCGGGGTAATCGGGAGGCGGGCGAGGCCGGTCGCTGGGACGCTGGTCCACCGTGTCCGATGACGAGCCTCCGCAGCGGCGCAGCCTGCGCCATCGCGTCGCGCGGCTGCGGGTCGATGTCACGCCGCTGCGCACATCGCGCGACTTCCGGCTGCTGTTCTGGGCGGGTACCGCCTTCTACTTCGGCGGGATGGTCAGCTACGTCGCGCTGCCCTACCAGCTCTATGAGCTGACCGGCTCGAACTTCGCGGTCGGCGCGATGGGTCTGGTCGAGCTCGTCCCTCTGGTCGTCTTCGGGCTGTACGGCGGCGCGCTGGCCGACCACGTCGACCGCCGCCTCATGCTCGTGCTGACCGGCGCCGCGCAAGCCGTGCTCACTGCCGTCCTGCTCGGCAACGCGTTGCTGGCCGACCCGCAGATCTGGGCCATCTACGTGCTCGGTGGTCTGCTGGCGATCGCGCAGTCGCTGCAGCGACCCAGCCGCGAGGCGCTGATCCCGCGCACCGTGCGGCACAACGAGCTGCCGGCTGCGGTGTCGCTCTCGTCGCTAGGCATGCAGGTCGGCATGCTCGTCGGCCCGGCGCTCGGCGGCCTGGTCATCGGGACGGCCGGTGTTGCGCCGGCGTACGGCATCGACGTCGCCGGCCTGGTCGTCGCCACCCTGTTGTTCATGGCGATGCGGCCCTATCCGCCGACCGACGCGAGCAACCCGCCGAGCCTGGCCGGCATCGTCGAAGGCATCCGCTACGCCGTCGGTCGCCGCGACCTGCTCGGCACCTACCTCATCGACATCGTGGCGATGGTGATGGCGATGCCGATCGTGCTGTTCCCCGCGTTCGCCAAGGACGTGTTCCACCAGCCGTCGGCGCTCGGTCTGCTCTACACCGCCGAGGGCGTCGGCAGCCTGATCGCGACGCTGACCAGCGGGTGGGCCGGGCGCTTCCACCACCACGGCCGCGCGGTGGTCGTCGCGTCGATCTGCTGGGGCGGCTCGATCGCGCTGGCCGGGCTGTCCCCGACCGTGTGGCTGGCACTGATGTTCCTCGTCGCGGCCGGCGCCAGCGACATGGTCAGCGGGATCTTCCGCGGCACGATCTGGCACCAGACGATCCCCGACGACAAGCGCGGCCGGTTGGCCGGCATCGAGATGCTGTCCTACTCCCTCGGTCCGCTCGGCGGGCAGGTCCGCTCCGGTCTCGTCGCCGATGCCACCACCGTGCGGACCGCGATCGTCAGCGGCGGCGTCCTGTGCATGGTGGGCGTGGCGGCGACCGGACTCTGGCTGCGCGACTTCTGGCGGTACGACGACCGCACCGACGAGCACGCCGTGCGCGAGCGCACCCGGCGTACCGCCGCCGAGGCGTCCCCGAGCACCTGATCATTTGCCGCGGAAGCCGCCGAGGAAGCGACGGAAGACGCCGCCCTCCCGGGGCAGCGACGGTGCGGCGGGCGGCGCGGTCGGCCGCCTGGTCGCGACGGGTTGGTCGTAGTCGGTGCGCACGATCGCGTCGATGACCTGCGTATCGTCGAAGTCCTCGGAGCCCTCGATGGACGGGACGAACCCGACCAGCATGCCGTCGCGCATCACCTGTGCCTCGAGCCCCAGGGTGCCGTCGGAGTCCCACACCGCGGTGCGCCCGCCGGGCAGACGCACCGAGACACCGAACTGGTAGACGCCGGCCTTCTCGAGGTGCGCGTCCACGCCGCGCTCGCGCAGTGCGTCGACCACCCGCTGGGCCCGGAACTCCTCCACGCGCCGACCCTAACCGGCGGAGCTGCTAGTCGGCGGAGGACTGCGCCCAGAGGTTGATACCGGAGTCGACCGCGTGCTGGTCGAGCGTGGCGAGCTCGTCCTCGGTCAGCTCGGGCCCCGCGACCGCCGCCAGGTTGTCGTCGAGCTGCGCGACACTGCTGGCCCCGATCAGCACCGAGGTCACTCGCCGGTCGCGCAGCACCCACGACAGGGCGAGCTGGGCGAGCGACTGGCCGCGGTCCTTGGCGAAACCGGCCAGCGCCCGGATGTGTGTGAGGTTGGCATCGCTGAGCATCGCGGGGTCCAGGGACTTGCCCTGGGCGGCGCGCGAATCCTCGGGGATGCCGTCGAGGTACCGGGCGGTGAGCATGCCCTGCGCCAGCGGCGAGAACGCGATGCAGCCGACGCCCTCCTCCTCGAGCACCTCGAGCAGCGACGGGTCCCCGGCCTCGACCCAGCGGTTGAGCATCGAGTACGACGGCTGGTGGATCAACAACGGTGTGCCCATGTCGCGCAGGATCGCGGCCGCCTCGCGGGTGCGCTCCGCGGAGTACGACGAGATGCCGGCGTACGTCGCCTTGCCGACCCGCACGGCGTGCGCCAGCGCGCCCATCGTCTCCTCGAGCGGGGTCTCGGGGTCGAACCGGTGCGAGTAGAAGATGTCGACGTGGTCCAGGCCCATCCGGGCGAGGGACTGGTCGAGGCTGCCGAGCAGGTACTTGCGCGACCCCCACTCGCCGTACGGCCCCGGCCACATGTCGTAACCCGCCTTGGTCGAGATGACGATCTCGTCGCGGTAGGGCCGGAAGTCCTGGGCGAAGATCGTCCCGAAGTTGGACTCGGCGGCGCCGTACGGCGGCCCGTAGTTGTTCGCCAGGTCGAAGTGCGTGACGCCGCGGTCGAAGGCGTGCCGCAGGATGGCGCGCTGGGTCTCGAGCGCCTTGTCGTCGCCGAAGTTGTGCCACAGACCGAGCGACACCGCGGGCAGCTGGAGGCCGCTGCGCCCGGTACGGCGGTATGGGAGGACCTGGTAGCGGTCCCCGGCCGGCAGGTAGGCGGGCTCGGTGGTCATGCCCGGAAGTGTTCCATCGGGACGTCGTCCCTCGGAAGCGGCCTGGATAGGGCATCATGGACGGTCGCGAATCAGAGGGGAACCCACATCACGTGAGCGACGAGGTCGGGCTCGAGCAGGCGTACATGGACCGGCTCTACGAACGGCTCGACGACCTCCGGGGCCGGACGGCGCGCGAACTGGCCTCCGTGCGGCGCGCGGGCTCCCAGGGCACCCATCAGAACCGCAGCGAGCGGGACTCGTTCGCGGCCCTGAACGAGCAGCGGCTGGCCCAGCTGGAAGCCGTCGAGGACCGGCTCGCCTTCGGGCGGGTGGACCTGCGCGACGGCGCCCGCCGCTACATCGGCCGGATCGGTCTGTCCGACGACGAGCAGACCCAGCTGCTCGTGGACTGGCGAGCGCCCGCCGCTCGCGGCTTCTACCAGGCGACCGCGGCCGCCCCTGGCGACGTCGTCCGGCGCCGCCACCTCGCCACTCGCGGCCGGAAGGTCACCGGGCTCGAGGACGAGGCGCTGGACCTCACCGCCCTCGACGCGACCCAGCGCAGCACCCTGACCGGCGAGGGCGCGCTGCTCGCCGCTGTCGGTGCGGCCCGTACCGGCCGGATGAGCGACATCGTCGCGACCATCCAGGCCGAGCAGGACCGGGTGATTCGCAGCGACCTGGCCGGCCCGCTCGTCGTGCAGGGCGGCCCCGGGACGGGCAAGACCGCTGTGGCGCTGCACCGCGCGGCGTACCTCCTGTACACGTTCCGCGAGCGCCTGGCCCGCACCGGCGTGCTGCTGGTCGGCCCGAACGCCCTGTTCCTGCGCTACATCGAGAACGTGCTGCCGTCCCTGGGCGAGACCGGCGTGGTCCTCTCGACGCCTGCCGAGCTCTTCCCCGGCGTCGTCGGCGTCACGGAGGTCGACCCGCGGCTGGTGGCCCTCAAGGGCGACCTGCGTTGGGTGCGGGTCCTCGACGGGGCGGTGCGCGCCCGCGAGCGGGTGCCCGACCGGGCCGTCGTCCTCCCGGTCGGCCGCCACCGGCTGACCCTCTCGCCCGGCGACGTCGCCGGTGCCCGCTCGCGGGCGCGCCGCAGCCGCAAGGCGCACAACGAGGCGCGCGACGGGTTCCTGCGCGACCTGCTCGACGTACTGGCCCAGCGCCTCGCCGTCGAGGCCGGGGTCGCCTACTCGGGTGACACCCGCGAGGACCTGCAGGACGACCTGCGCGAGTCTCGAGAGGTGCGCCGGGCGCTCAACCTGGCGTGGATGCCGGTGACTCCCCAGCGACTGCTCGCCGACCTGTACGCCGACCCGGAGCGGCTCGCCGAGGCGGCCGGCCAGGACCTGACGCTCGAAGAACAGCGAACGCTGCGCCGGGACCGCTCGGCCGCCTGGACGGTGGCCGACGTACCGCTGCTCGACGAGCTCGCCGAGCTTGTCGGCGAGGTCACGGGGATCGACCGGGCCGCCGAGGCGGCGCTGCGCAGGGAGCGCGCGGAGGACCTGGCCAACGCGCAGGCCACCCTGCGCAACCTCGACACCATGATCCGGCCGAGCGCGGAGCAGCTCGTCGAGCAGTTCACCGACCATGGGCCGAACCTGACGGTCGCCGAGCGGGCCGAGACCGACCGCACCTGGGCGTACGGCCACCTGGTCGTCGACGAGGCCCAGGAGCTGTCGCCGATGACCTGGCGGGTCCTCATGCGCCGGTCGCCGTCGCGCTCGATGACGCTCGTCGGCGACGTGGCCCAGGTCGGCTCGGCCGCCGGTGCCACCGCGTGGAGCGACGTCCTGGACCGCTACGTCCCGGGCCGCTGGCGGATCGAGGAGCTCACGGTCAACTACCGCACGCCGGCGTCGGTGATGGCGCTGGCGGCCGACGTGCTCGCCGCTGGCGGTGTCGACGCGCCGGTCCCCGAGTCGGTACGCGAGGGCGACTGGAAGCCGGTGGCCCAGCAGATCGCCCGGGACGACACCCGCGCGGTCGCCGACGCCATCTCCGCCGAGCTCGAGGTGCTCGGCGAGAGTCGCCTGGCCGTCGTCACCCCACGGGGCGCCGCCGAGCGCTGGCACGACGCGCTCGCCGAAGCGCTCCCCGACGGCACCGTCGGCTCCGGCTCCGCGACGATGGACCGGCCGGTGTCGGTCCTCTCGGTCGGCGAGGTCAAGGGCCTCGAGTTCGACACGGTCGTCCTGCTCGAGCCGGCCGACGTCCTGGCCGGCCACGACCGGGGCATCAACGACCTCTACGTCGCCCTGACCCGGCCGACCCAACGGCTGCGGGTGCTGCACTCGGACCCGCTCCCCGCCGGGATGGCCGACATCGCGACCGCCTGACTTCTCCTGTGACGGGTGCACACGCCGTCGGTTGCTGAGGTCAGTACGGCTCTGGAGGAGAGGGCCGGCTCGGCGTCGGTCTCCTCTGCAGGTGGTGCGAGTCAGAACCGGTGGGCCCAGTCAGCGTTGACCGGCGCGTTCCGGCTGGCTTTCGCCGACCAAAGTCAGCCGCAAACGCGCCAGTCGACGCGATGGCTTGGCGCCCGTCTCACATACCGGGACAGCCGCACCTCCGTGGTCAGGTGGCGCAACGTGGTCGACCTCCGGCGGCCAAACGCCGCCGACTAGCGCCGGCTGACGCAAGATCATCCCGACCGTCCCATGATGTGAGACGGCAAGGCCGATGAGTGCCGTTCGAGCGAAGTGGCCCGGCCGGCGGTACGTCAGACAGGCCGTTAGCCGGGCCACTTCGCTTCTGGTCGGCCACGGGTACGCCCGACGCCGGGCGGTCGCGAACGGCGGGCCGCCGCCCCCTCCTCCTCCCAAGCCGCACTGACGTCAGCCACCACCGACCGTCACGGACGACCACCGGACCGAGACCTAGCGCGACAGCAGGACAGCCGCGAACGGCGGCCGCCACCCCTCCTCCTCCCAAGCCGCACTGACGTCAGCCACCACCGACCGTCACGGGACGACCACCGGACCGAGACGTAGCCGCGACAGCGGGACAGCCGCGAACGGCGGGCCGCCGCCCCTGCTCCTCCCAAGCCGCACTGACACCAGCCACGGCCGACCCGCCACGTGCCGATGACCGAACGGGCTGCCTCAGCCGGGGCGGCGCATCCGGTCGCGAGCGGTGCGGACCGGCTGGCGCAGGGCGGGGCGGATGACGTGCTCTCGCTCGGGCCAGCCCCGGCGCAGCTCGGCGCGGGCCTGGCTGTCGACATCGCGCAGCAGCTGGTCGATGTGGGTCATGAGGGCGCCGTGCAGCTGCCACTCGTCGCGGCGCAACCGGTCCTCGTGGCGCAGCATCGCGGCCAGCCGGTGCCGGTCGGCCCACGATGCGGAGAGCGCCTCGCGCAGCCGCTGGTCCTCCGGGCCCGGCCCGACGACCTCGGAGCCGACGAGGGCGGCGTAGGCCTCGACCGAGTCGGCGACGTGGCGCAGCAGGTCGGACAGGGCCTCCCGTACGTCCGGTCCGTAGACCGTCTCCTCCCCCGACCCGCGCACCAGATCGGCCAGCCCCCGGCAGACCCCGCGCAGCGACACGATGACCCGCTCGACAGCGTCCAGACCGGTGCGCAGGCTGGTGCCCGCGTGCGGACGGCTGATCGCTCGGGGGTTGTAGCGGAGGCTGCTCTCCGCGGTGCCCAGCATCTTGTCGGCGCGCAGGACGTCGCGGCCGAGGCCGCGCGCGTCGGCCAGCCATCGATCGGCCTGCTCGGCGTCGTACTCCTCGCGGACCTCGGTGGCGATCGAGCGCATGGTGTCCGCGACCGACCGGGCCAGGTCCTGCAGCGCATCGTTGGCCGGGCGGACGTAGAGCGGTGGCGCCACGAGGGCGCCGACCAGCACACCCACGACCGCGCCGATCACCGTCTCGACCACCCGCCCGGTCGCGGCGGTGTCCGTGCCCCCGACCGCGAGGACCAGCATCGCGCTGATCGGCACCTCCGCGATCGCGTCACCCAGCCGCATCAGCCGGCCGATGACCAGCGAGACCGCGATGGCGATCCCGAGGCTCCACCAGGTCAGCGGGACGAAGGCGGACAGCACCGCCGCGACCAGCACACCGAGCACGACGCTGAGGACCCGGCGCAGCCCGGACCGCACCGTGTCGTAGAGCGTGAGCTGGACGACGAGCAGGGCGGTGAGCGGCGCCAGGATCGGCTTGGGGTTGTCCGAGAGCGGGATGGCCACGAGGTACGCCGCCACGGCGGCCACCGTCGACTTGATCGTCCGCACCCCGCGCAGCCGGACCCGGCCCCGCCGGGCGATCAGGAACGAGGGCCACCGCACGGCACCACTGTGCCAGCGGCAGCTACCAGTCCAGTCCCTGGGCCGCCAGCGCCGCCTCGGTCTCGAGCCGGTCCAACGGGCCGAGCGGGGCCGGGCCGGGGACGGGGATGTCGAGGGTCCGGCAGGCCGACAGCAGGACCCAGTCGTAGGCCAGAGCGGCCGCCGTGAGCCGCTGCATCTTCGCCGGGGCATCGACGCGGTACACGCTCTCGAGGTGCGCCGCGAGCCGGCGCAGGTCGGCCGCGATCTGCTCGACCGGGACGTTGTCAGCAACCGGTCGCGGCGGACGGATCAGGTGCCAGCACCGCATCGCCGCGCGGCCCGCCCAGCCGAGGTGGCCCAGCAGCGCGGCCGTAACCAGGACCGCCGCCATCAGCCCGGCCACCAGAACAGCCACGAGACCCACCTCCTGCAGCTCCAGTGTGCGCCGGTGCCATGCCTGAACGGAAGCCCCACGGAGCGGGGCAGAACGGTCCGTACCGACACGGAAGGCGTTCCCGCGACTCCGGGGCGGGAGAGAGCGACGCCACCTAGGATCCGGTCAGCACCCACAGCAGGTCGGAGCCTGATGCCTCCAGCGACGCGCGACCCCTCCTTGTGGCGCCCGCACGTCCCTGACCTGCTCACCGCCTGGGCACCGTCCGGCGACGACCCACGGCACATGCGCATCACCGGCAGCCTGGTGTTCGTCGACATCTCCGGCTTCACGACGCTGACCGAGCGGCTGGCCCGCCATGGTCACGTCGGCGCCGAGGAGATGAGCGACCTGCTCGACGGCACCTTCGGCGCCCTGCTCGACGTCGCCCGGGCGGACGGCGGTGACCTGGTCAAGTGGGGCGGCGACGCCGTCCTCCTGCTCTTCGACGGACCGGGACACGAGGTGCGGGCCGCACGAGCGGCGCGGGAGATGCGGGCCACGCTGCGCGAGGTCGGCACCCTGCGCAGCACCGCGGGCACGGTGCACCTTCGGATGTCTGTCGGCGTGCACAGCGGCCCGATCGACTTCTTCCTGGTCGGTGACCCCGAGGTGCACCGCGAGCTGCTGGTCGTCGGCGCGGTGGCCACCCGGACCGCAGAGCTCGAGGGTGCTGCTTCGGCGGGCCAGGTCGTGCTCTCCGAGCGGACGGCGCGCGCGCTGGCCGCCCGGCACCGGCGACCGGGACCGGTCGACGGCTCGGTCCTGCTGCAGGGCCGGCCCGAGGGGTTCGAGCACGCCGGACCGCACCGCGCCGGCCACGACGAGAGGCTGGACGTGTCGGGCTTCGTCCCCCGCGCGTTGCGCGAGCAGGTGCTGGCGGGGCAGGGCGAGGCCGAGCACCGGACCGTCACCGTCGGGTTCCTGCGCTTCTCCGGGGTCGACAGGCTGGCTCGCACCGACGGCCTGGTCGCGACCGCGGCTGCGCTCGACTCTGCCGTACGCGCGGTCCAGGCGGCGACCGAGGCGAATGGCGTGACCTTCCTCGAGACCGACATCGACAAGGACGGCTTCAAGGTCATGCTCGTGTCGGGCGCACCGCGCACCCGGGGGCACGACGAGGAGCGGATGCTGCGCACCGTCCGCTCGGTGGTCGACGCCGGCGTACCCCTCGGAGTGCAGGCCGGCGTCAACCGCGGACACGTGTTCACCGGCGGCTTCGGACCCCCCTTCCGCCGGACGTTCTCCGTCAAAGGGGACGCGGTCAACCTGACCGCGCGACTGATGGCACGGGCGGCCGTCGGCGAGGTGTACGTCGCGCCGGACGTCCTCGCCCGATCGGACACCCGGTTCGTCACCGAGGATCTCGAGCCGTTCCGGGTCAAGGGCAAGGCGGCTCTGGTCCGCGCCTCGCGGATCGGGGCGGCGCTGGGCCACCGGGGCGCTGTGGGGACCAGCGGGCCGTTCGTGGGCCGGGAGCGGGAGATCGCGTCGATGCGGCGTGCGCTGCTCGCGGCGATCCACGGGACGGGCCGGCAGGTCGAGGTCGTCGGCGAGCCCGGTATCGGCAAGACCCGCCTGGTGGAGGAGGTCCTGGCGGCCCGTCCGGACCTACGCGTGGTGCGGGGTCCGTGCGACGAGTACGAGTCCTCGACGCCGTACTTCCCGATCCGAGGGTTGCTGCGCGAGGCACTGGGCCTGCCCGGTGACGCGACTGCCACGGCCGCCCGCGACCGGCTGGTGACCACTGTCGAGGACCAGGCGCCCGCGCTTCGGCCGTGGCTGCCGTTGCTCGCGCTCCCGCTCGACGTCGACGTGCCACCCACCCCCGAGACCAGCGACCTGGACGAGCAGTTCCGCAAGAGCCGGCTCGAGCAGGCCGTCGCCGACCTGCTCGACCACCTGCTGCCCGAGCCGGCCGTGCTCCTCCTCGAGGACGGGCACCTGATGGACGACGCGTCCGCGGACCTGCTCGACAGCCTCGGTCGGCGGATCCTGTCCCGGCCGTGGCTGCTCGTGGTCACCCGCCGGGAGCATCCCGACGGCTACGTGCCCCTTCGGGGCGCCCACCTGCTCACCATTGCCGTGCCCGAGCTCGGCCAGGACGAGCGCAGCGAGCTGGCCCTGGCCGCGACCGAGAACCGGCCGATGGCTCACGACACCCTCGTGGCCCTCGTCGACCGCAGCGGCGGGAACCCGATGTTCCTCGAGGCTCTGCTGCAGGACGCCGACCAGCACGGCGCCGGCGCGGTGCTGCCGGAGTCGGTCGAGTCCCTGGTGACGAGCCAGGTGGACCGGCTGGACCCGCTGGACCGCACCGTTCTGCGGTACGCCGCGGTGCTGGGGGTGTCCGTCGACCGCGCGGTGCTCGAGTCGCTGCTGGCTGAGCACCTCGAAGGGGTCCTCATGCGGGACCGGATGGCGCGCCTGGACGGCTTCCTGGTCGAGGAGGAAGGCCGGGGTTACCGGTTCCGCCACGCCCTGATGCGTGATGTCGCCTACGAGGGCCTGCCCTACCGCCGGCGGCAGCCGCTGCACGCCCACGTGGCCTCGATCCTGGAGCGCGGCACCGACTCCCCGGAGAGCCGCTGCGAGGTGCTCTCGTTCCACTTCTTCCACGCCGGCGCGCACGACCGGTCCTGGCGGTACGCCCTGCTCGCCGGGCGGCGGGCCCGCGCGAAGTACGCGAATGCGGAAGCGGTCGACTTCTACCAGCGGGCCGTTGAGTCGGCCCGCCGCGGTGCCAGCGTCCCCGACCTGGACCTGGCTGCCGCCCAGGAGGAACTGGGCGACTCCCACTTCCTGCTGGGGGCGGCCGGGCCCGCGGCCGAGGCGTTCACCCGGGCCCGTCGACTCGTCCGGCCGGACAACGTGCGGATCGCCGGGCTCGTGGTCAAGCTCACCCGCGTCGATCAGCGCCAGCGGGAGTTCTCTCGCTCGCTGCGCCGGCTCTCCCGGAGCCTGGACTCCCTGCGCGGGGACGAGCGACCCGAGGCGCGGGCGGCCCGGGCCTACCTCGCCGACCGGTACGCCGTCAGCCGCTTCAGCCAGGGACGGGTGAACGACGCCCTGCGCTGGGGCTCGCTCGCCGCACGAGAGGCGGAGGACGCCGCCGACAAGGCCGCGCTGGCCCAGGCCTACGCCGTGCTCAACGCGGTGTGCGTGGCAACCGGCCGACCGGAGGACCTCCCCTACGGGCGGCTCGCGCTGCAGGCGTACACCGAGCTCGGGGAGCTGGCCGGCCAGGCGCACTGCCTGAACAACCTTGCGGTCCGTGCCCTCTCGGAAGGCCGCTGGGCCGAGGCCCTCAGCGACTTCCGCCGGGCGGCAGAGATCTTCGGTCGGCTCGGTGACACGGCGTCGGCCGGGAACGCGACGTTCAACCAGGCCGACGTACTCGTGCGGCAGGGCCGCCTGGAGGAGGCCGCCGCGCCGCTCGAGGAGGCCCGCCGGGTCGCGCTGCTCGTCGAGGACGAGGAGCTCGAGGCGCTGGTCGCCCGCGAGGCGGGCCGGGTGCACGCGCGGTCAGGCCGGCCGGACGAGGCCGATGCGACGCTCGACACCGCCGCTGCGCTGTTCAGCCGGCTCGAGCTCGACGACGAGGTGCTCGAGGTAGCGGTGGCGCGGGCCGAGGCCACGCTGCTGCGCGGCGAGCCCGAGTCGGCGCTGGACCAGGTCGCCAAGGTGCGCACGGACGCCCACGAGCCGCGGGCCGACCTGTGCCGGATCGCCGCCTTCGCCCTGCTGCGCCTGGGTCGGGCCGCCGAGGCCGACGCCGAGGCGCTCACCGGGCTGACCGCGGTGGCCGGTCCCGAGGAGGACTACGAGCGCGGTCTGCTGCTGCTCGCGCGGTCTCAGGCAGCCCTCTTGCAGAAGGCACCCGACGCCGTCGACCTCGAGAGCGGCGGCCGGTTCGTGCTCGACCGGCTCGGGGTGGTCGGGACGCCGTTCAGCATCCCGGTCCCCTGACCGGGATGCCGTCGGCGTGCCGTCAGCTCGCGTGGAGAGCGAGCCGGCTCACGGGAAGCTGACCCGCGCGTCCTTCGTGAACAACAGGTACAGCAGCGTGTCGCCGGAGTTGTCGCGCGTGCTCTGCACGTAGTCAACGCACGGGTCGCCCTGCACGTCGGTCTGCCCCTTGGCCGGGCAGTCGGGCAGGGTCGTCGAGGTATCGGTGACGATGTCTTCGGTACCCGAGGTCGTGAAGTTCAGCCGGATGTTGTGGATCGCCCCGGTCCCGCAGAGCTGCTTATCGCAGCGCATGAACAAGGTGGCCGGAGCATCGAACGAGTAGTTGAGACCTGCCAGCAGCTGCACGACCGAACCCGGCGAAACGCCCTTGACCGAGACGTCGGAGCAGCCGGTGTAGTTGGTGCTGTCGCAGGAGCCGAGTGACAGGAACGCCTGGCCGCCGGTGGCGCCTTGAGGGAGGATCAGCACACCGCAGACCGGCGCGGTCTTCGTGGCGTCGGCACAGTCATTGTTGCCGCCGATGCCCTGCTTGAAGCCGGGACCGGCGTCGAAGAGCCCGGCGGTCTTCAGCACGTCGAACGGCGTCGTCGAGGTGCCGAAGAGGCCGGGCGTCTTCCCCTTGGCCGGGATGCCCACCTTCACGAGAACGTGGTTCGCGGCGCTCGCGATACTCATGGTGAAGGTCTGGGACTCAAAGCCCTTCGTCATGGTCTGCGTGGCCGGCGACACCGTTCCCTGCTCCGACGAGAACGTCAGCGTCGTGTCCTTGGTGAAGGACGTCGCAGCTCCGGTCGAGTCGAACAGCGAGACGATCAGCGAGAAGTGGGTCGCGACGAGCGAGTCGGTGTTCAACCCGTCGTTCGCCTGGACGATCACTGTGGGTTTCGCGCCCTCCGGCGTGCCCACCGGCGCGTGGGTCTCGGAGCTGACGTCATGCACCGTGATCGAGGCAGGAGCGCCCGAACTCGCGGCGCCGGCCCCCGTGCTGGGCAGTGTCAGAGCTGCGATTGACACGAGCGCTGCCCCCACGGCAACAGCGGCACGACGACGGTTCAGGACAGAGTTCAGCATTGCGACGTCCATTCGGCAGAAGCCCCCCAGCAGATGGAGCATGGTCGGCCCCGGCCAGCGCGTCAACGCGAACCGGCCGGACGGCGCCACGTCTCATCGGAGCGTGACTCATCGACGACGGACAGTCGAGGGCACCGCGGTCACCGCGGTCGAAACCGGTCTTCCCCCTCGTGTTTCACCTCTTGTCGGTATCTCTCACGCCAGACCCGACACGTGCCTTGCCATCAGGATCGGCGCCCAGCACAGTGGGCTCCCGCGGCCGGTCGGCTCGCAGGAGGGACGGGCCGTGAGCGGGGCGCTACGAGGTCGGGTACCGGCATCCCAGGTACTGGTGATCGCGTCGTTCGGAGCGTTCCTCGCGTTCCTCGACGCGACCATCGTCAACGTCGCGTTCCCCTCGATCCGGGCGTCGTTCCCTGACTCGTCGATCAGTGCCCTGT
This sequence comes from Actinomycetes bacterium, assembly GCA_036269735.1. GTDB lineage: Bacteria > Actinomycetota > Actinomycetes > JACCUZ01 > JACCUZ01 > DATBDW01. The sequence goes on along the minus strand of DATBDW010000152.1, from coordinate 4,378 downwards.
CGTGGGTGCTCAACGCCTACAACATCGTCTTCGCCGCCTCCCTCGTGATCTGCGGACGGCTGACCGACCTGCTCGGCCGCCGGCGCTCCTTCGTCGGTGGCGTGCTGCTCTTCACGCTCGCGTCCCTGTGGTGCGGACTGGCGCCGTCGCTGGACGTGCTGATCGCCGCGCGCATGGTGCAGGCGCTCGGCGCGGCCCTGCTCGTCCCGGCGTCGTTGGCCCTCGTGGTCGAGGCGTTCCCGAGCGGCCACCGGGCGCACGCGATCGGCCTCTGGGGCGCCACCGCGGCCGCCGCGGCCGGGCTGGGCCCGCCGATCGGCGGGGCGCTCGTCGAGCTCGGCGGCTGGCGCTGGGCCTTCCTGGTCAACGTTCCCTTCGGCCTGGCCGCAGTGGTCGCGGGCCACCGACAGCTGGTCGAGAGCCGGGCACCGGGTCGTCGCAGCCTGCCGGACCTGCGCGGTGCCATCCTGCTCGCCGGCTCGCTCGCGCTGCTGAACCTCGCCCTCGTCCAGGGCGGCGACTGGGGCTGGGCCAGTCTCGGGGTGCTGGGGTCGTTCGCCGGCGCGCTGGTTCTCGGCCTCGGCTTCGTCGCGAGCTCGCGACGCCACCGGCACCCCCTGCTGGACCCCGCACTGCTCCGCCTGCCGTCGTTCGGGGTGGCCACCACGGCTACTGCGCTGGCCGGTCTGGGCTTCTACGCCTACCTGCTGACCAACGTGCTCTGGCTGCGGTACGTCTGGGGCTACTCCGTCCTGCGCGCGGGCCTGGCCCTGGTTCCCGGCGCGGTGGTCGCCGCCGTCGTCGCCGCGGTCCTCGGACCGCTGGCCGCACGCCGCGGGTACCGGGTCGTGGTCGTCCCCGGCGCGCTCGTCTGGGCCGCGGCCTACCTCTGGTACCACCAGCAGGTGGGGGCGACGCCCGCGTTCTGGGCCGAGTGGTTGCCCGGTCAGGTGCTCAGCGGGATCGGGGTCGGTGCGACCCTGCCCGTCCTGGCCAGCGCCGCCCTGGCCGCGGTGCCCGGTGGCCGATACGCCACCGCGTCGGCCGTGGTGTCCGGCGCCCGCCAGGTCGGCGGCGTCCTGGGCGTCGCCCTTCTGGTGGTCCTGATCGGGGACCCCACCTCCGGGGCTGTCTCCGGGGTTCTCCGCGACGGGTGGCTGCTGTCGATCCTCGCCTTCCTCGCCGTCGCCTTCCTCGCGATCCCGATCGGACGGGTCGCGAACGCGGTCGAGGACGAGGACGTCCCGTTGGGGGACCCGCTCGTCCACCTGCCGGACCCGCCGGACACCAAGCCCGTCGCGGCACCGTCGGCAGACGACCTCGACGCGGGCCCGGTGCTCGCGGCGTTGGCGCCCGACGCCCGGGCCGCCTTGGCCGAGGCCTCCCGCGTGGTCGGGGTGCACGCCGGGGACTGGCTGCTCCGCGCGGGCGACCCACCTGGCTCGGCGTACGTCGTGCGCAGCGGCCGGTTCGAGGTCGAGGTCGACGGGCACGTGGTGCGCGAGCTCGGACCGGCGTCGGTCTTCGGCGAGCTCGCACTGCTGACCGGGGAGCGCCGGTCAGCCGGCGTGCGGGCCCGCCGGGACAGCACGGTGCTCGAGATCCCGCGCGCGGAGTTCGACCGGCTCCTCGCGATCGACGGTCCCTCGACGCGAGCGGTCCTCACCCAGGTCGCCGGTCAGCTGTCGTCGGTCCGCCGTCCGGCGGGTCCGCCGCCTGCCGTGGCTCCGGTGGTCGTCGCCGTCGTCCCTGCCCATCCGGGCGCACCAACCGCATCGGTGGCAGCCGCCCTGCTCCCACTGCTGCGCCGCCACCTGCCGGTCGTCGCTCCGGGACTTGTCGACGCGGAGGGTCTGGAGCGGGCCGAGCGGGAGGCCCGGCGCGTCCTGCTCGTCGCGGAGTCCACCGACCCGACCACCTGGCAGGAGTTCTGCCGGCGCCAGGCCGACGCCGTCGTGCTCGTCGCGTGCTCCGGCGAGGAGGCGCCCGCCGGCGAGCCGGGCGCGGTCGAGCCACCGAGCCGGCGACCCGACGTCGTGCTCGTCGGTCCCGACCCCGGACCGGACGCCCGCGTCGCTTGGGCCGGCACCACGGACGCGTGGCAGGTGACCGTGGCCGACTCGGACCTCGCGGTCGCGCTGCGACCCCTCGCCGACCGCCTCGCCGGCCGCGCCCTGGGGCTGGTCCTGGCCGGCGGCGGCGCTCGGGCCTTCGCGCACATCGGGGTTCTCCAGGAGCTGGCCGCCGGCGGCGTGCTTGTCGACAGGGTCGCCGGGAGCAGCGTCGGTGCGATCATCGCGGCGATCTACGCCGGCGGCGCGGACCCGGACGAGCTGGAGGCCGTCTGCTACAGCGAGTTCGTGCGACGGCGCCCGTTCAGCGACTGGACGCTGCCGGCCGTCTCGCTCGCCCGCGGCCGCCGGGTGCGCGTCGGTCTCGCCCGGGCGTTCGGGCCGGCCACGGTTCTGGAGGGCCTGCCCCGTCAGCTGCACGTCGTGAGCACCGACCTGGTGCGCCGCGCCCGTGTCGTCCACCGGCGTGGTGACCTGGTCGACGCCGTCACCGCGTCGGCCAGACTCCCCATCCTGTTCGCCCCGATGGCCCGCGACGGCAGGCTGCTCGTCGACGGCGGCATCCTGGACAACCTGCCCGTGGACCTGCTGACCGAACGGGCCGAGGGACCCGTGCTGGCCGTCAACGTCTCGGCGGGCGGCGGGGGTTCGAGGACCGACGGACGGGTGCGAGTGCCGGCCCTCGGCGACACACTGCTGCGCACCATGATGATCGGCAGCGGTGGAGCGGTGGAAGCAGCCGTGGCGCACGGCGCGGCCGTGGTGACACCCGCGGCGCGCGGCGTCGGGCTGCTGGAGTTCCACCAGTTCGACCGGATGGTGACCGCCGGCCGGACCGCCGGGCGCGCGTTCCTCGACCAGGGCGGGGTCGACTGGCTGAGCCACCGTGCGGACACGGTCCACTTGGAGCCCGAGGTGATCCTTCCCACTCCACGCGGGCATCGCGTCGCCCAGACGTGACCCAGGCCGTGCGGGTGGTCCGGGCGGCTTTCGGCCGCCCCCCACTGCGCCGCGCGATCCTGGCGTTCGCCGTCTTCTCGGTCGCCGAGTGGGCCACCTGGGTCGCCGTGCTCGTCTGGGGTTATCAGCGTGCCGGTGTCGAGGCCGCGGCCGTGCTGTCGGTGGTCCAGCTCGTCCCCGCGACCCTCGTCGCTCCCGTCAGCTCGACGCTCGGCGACCGGCTCCGTCGCGGCCACGCCCTGGCCCTGGGGTACGCCGCGCAAGGTGTCGCGATGCTCGCGACCGCCGCCGCGATCCGCGCGGACCTGCCCTTCGCGGCCGTCGCGGCCTTCGCGGCACTCACCACCTGCGCCGTCACCCTGACCCGCCCGGTGCACAACGCGGCGCTCCCGGCGTTGTCGGGGACGCCCGAGCAGCTGCTCGCCGGTAATGCCGCGTCGACGACGGCCGAGGGGCTCGGCTCCTTCCTCGGGCCACTCATCTGCGGCCTGCTCATCGTGTCCGGCGGCGCCGAGTCGGTGCTCACGCTGTTCGGGGTCCTCATGCTCCTGGCCGCCGGGTCCGTTGCCGGCCTGCCCACCGGCCGCGGTGAGCCCGGCCAGGGCGACCGGCTGGTGAGCGCCGCCCTGGAAGGCCTCCGCGAGCTGCGCCACGACCCTCCGGCGTCCGTCCTCGTCGGCATGGTCGCGAGCCAGTACGTCGTGGTGGGCGCGCTCGACATCCTGCTCATCGTCTTCGCACTCGAGGAGCTCGGCACCGACAGCTCCGGCCCTGGCCTGCTCGGCAGCGCGTTGGGCCTCGGCAGTGTGCTGGGCGGCATCCTCACGGTGGCGCTCGTGGGCCGGCGCCGGCTCAGTCCCGCCCTGGCTGCCGGGATCGTGGCGACCGGCGTACCCCTCGCCCTGGTGCCACTGGGTGCGACGACGCTCGGCGTCGCGGTGCTCCTCGCGGTCTGCGGCGCCGGCAAGAGCTTCTTCGACGTGGCAGCTCGCACCCTGATGCAACGCACCGTGCCGGACCGGGTGCTTGCCCGGGTCTTCGGCGTCCAGGAGTCGCTGATGTCGGCAGCGATCGCCCTCGGCTCTGCGCTGGCCCCTGGGGCGGTGGCCCTCTGGGGTGCCGCGGGAGCGGTCGCGGCGACCGGCGCCCTGCTGCCGGTGACCGGCGCCCTCTCGTGGCGCTGGCTGCGTCGGCTGGATGCGATGTCCGACCCGCCGGGGCCTTACCTCGCGCAGCTACGCGCGACACCGACCCTGCGGCTCGCCGCGCTCCCCCAGCTCGAGCGCCTCAGCCGCGACGCGACGGAGCTGGACGTGCCGGCCGGTGCGCCTCTCGTCACCGAGGGC
>DATBDW010000151.1:0-2835 GCA_036269735.1 Actinomycetes bacterium | reverse complement strand
GCGGCCCGCACCACCGACCCGGACCGCCTCGTCAACTCGCTGCACGCCTACTTCCTGCGGCCCGGCGACACCCGGGTCCCGATCGTCTACGACGTCGAGCGCACCCGGGACGGCCGGTCCTTCTCGACCCGGCGGGTCGTCGCCCGGCAGCACGGCAGGTCGATCTTCTACATGTCGGCGTCGTTCCAGCTGGCCGAGGACGGCCTCGACCACCAGGACCTGATGCCCACCGTCGCCGGCCCGCACGACTGCCCGGAGCTCGGCGACGTGCTGGCCCGGCTGACCGGTCGCCCGCGCGAGGAGTGGGACCGCGAGTGGGCCGCGCTGGACCTGCGGTACGCCGGGGACTCGCGCCCGGGGGGCGCCCTGCACGACGACCTGCACCCCGCGCTGGCCCGCGTCTGGCTGCGGGCGGCCGGGAATCTCGGGGACGACCCGGTCCTGCATGCTGCCGTCCTGGCCTACGCCTCGGACCTGTCCCTGCTCTCGGTCAGCGTCGTCCCGCACGACACGTGGCTCGGCGACCCGCGGCTGCAGCCGGCGTCGCTGGATCACGCGATGTGGTTCCACCGGCCACTGCGCGCCGACGAGTGGCTGCTCTACGACCAGGTGTCGCCGTCGGCCTCAGGGGGCCGGGGGTTCGCCCTCGGCCGCCTGTTCACCGAGGACGGCCGCCTCGTGGCCACCGCGGCCCAGGAGGGCCTGGTCCGGCTGCGCCGTTGAGCCGTCCCGCCGATCTTTTCCCAACCTTGCCGCGCCGTGGGTCCGCCCTGCTAGCGTCGCCGCCCGTGACTGGCCGGTGAGACTCGAGCTGCTCGGGGTGCGTGGCTCGACGTGCGCGCCGGGGCCGGAGTTCGTCCGGTACGGCGGACACACGTCGTGCGTCGCGGTGCGCCCGGACCCGACCACGGCACCGACCTTGGTGCTGGACGCCGGCACCGGACTTCGGACACTGACACCGTTGCTCGACGGGTCGCCGTTCCAAGGCTCGATCGTGCTCAGCCACCTGCACTGGGACCACATGCAGGGCGTTCCGTTCTTCGCCGCCGGGGATCGGGAGGGCGCGCAGGTCGATCTCTACGTCCCCGCTCAGGACGGGCGCACCGGCCGGGACCTGCTCGCGCAGTCGTTCTCGCCCCCGTCGTTCCCGATCCCGCCCGAGGGTCTGCACGGCTCGTGGACGGTGCACGCGATGGAGACCGGCCACCACAAGGTCGAGGGCTTCGACGTGCAGGCGGTCGACGTGGCCCACAAGGGCGGCCGGACCTTCGGGCTGCGTGTGTCCGACGACGCGGGCTCGGTGGCCTACGTGCCCGACCACGCCCCCGCGGCCGGCATGTCCGACGACCTGCTCGAGATGCTCGACGGCGTCGACGTGCTCGTGCACGACGCGCAGTTCCTCGACGGCGAGCGGCCGGTAGCCGTCGACTACGGCCACGCGACGGTCGAGGACTGCATCGGGCTGGCCCGCAGGTGTGGTGCCGGGACCCTCGTCCTCTTCCACCACTCGCCGGCCCGCACCGACGACGCCCTCGACGCGATCAAGGCCCGCGCCGAGTCACTGGCCGACGGCCTGACAGTCGTGCTCGCGGTGCAGGGCATGGCGATCGACGTCGGCCCACGGGGTCAGGTGTCCGAGGTGCCGGTGCCCCGCTCGTCCGCCTCGAGGTAGGTCCGGGCGACGTCCTCGGCGGCCCCGAACGAGCCGAGGCCGCTGCGCGCGGTGCGCAGGAAGTCGATGCGGCGCACCGTCACCATGCGGGTGTCGGTCAGCGCACGCACCGTCGCGGTGCGTGGTGAGTGGTTGAGCAGGGCGATCTCGCCGAACGACGAGCCCGGACCGAGCCGGCGTATCTCGGTGCCGTGGCGCGTGACGACGACCTCGCCGTCGAGGAGGACGTAGAACAGGTCGCCAGGATCGCCCTCGGTGACGACTGGGGCACCGGCCGGCACGTCCAGCTCGGTCGCGTCGCGGCTGAGGCGCTCGAGCTGGGGGAGCGCGGCGAGCCGGAGGGTGGGTGTGGCGCGCAGCTGAGCGAGGTGCGGCCCGGGCGGGTCGGACATCGCGTCCAGCCGGCGCAGCCAGCGCCACGAGAGGGCGCCGGTCACCGGCAGCAGGGCGCCGGTCGCCGCCACCGCACCGGCAGGCCCCCAGAGGGCTACCAACGCGGGGGCCAGCGCGGAGCCGGTGGCGATCGCGGCCGACATCAGCGACTCCTGGACACCGAACACCCGGGCCAGCACCCGGTCCGGAACCGTGCGCTGCATCAGGGTGCGAGCTGCCACGTCGAAGAAGCTCTTGCCGGCGCCGCAGACCGCGAGGAGCACGGCGACACCGAGGGTCGTCGCACGCAGTGGCACCAGGGCGAGCGGTACGCCGGTCGCCACGATCCCGGCGGCAAGGGCGGGACTGAGCCGACGCCGGCCCACGAGCACCACGGTGACGATGCCACCCAGCACGCTTCCGATGCCCAGCGCGCTGCCGAGCAGGCCGGGCCCGGAGCTGTCGGTGCCGAGCTCCTCCAGCGCGAAGACGATGAGCAGGATGTCGAGCGCGCCGACCACGACGTACTGGCTGGCGACCATGCCGACCAGGACCGCGGCCGGCGGGTCGTGGCGCAGCTCGCGGACGCCCTCGAGGGCAGCGCTGACCAGCCGGTCGGCTGCGCCGTTCGTGGCGGGCTCGCCGCGGCCGGTGGGCAGGGTGGCGACGGACGCGGCGGCCAGGAGCATGAGTACCCCGAACAGCGTGAGCACCGACTCGGGGCCGCCCGGGACGATGAGCAGCCCGCAGACGAGGGGACCGAGGAAGGAGCCGAGCCCCTCGGCCGTCGT
>DATBDW010000150.1:0-4135 GCA_036269735.1 Actinomycetes bacterium | reverse complement strand
GACGTCGCCGCCCAGCGCGGAGATCTCGTGCGCCATCGCGGCGATCCGGTCGGTCTCGTGGTGGCGCAGGTGCCCGATCCCGCGCAGCCTGGAGGGGGTCGACGCGAGTGCCGCGATCGCGGCCAGCGTCGGGGCGAGCTCGCCGACCGCGCCGAGGTCCAGGTCGGCTCCGACCAGCCGGTCCGGCCCGGTGACCGTGAGCGCGTCGACGTCCTGCTCCACGGTGACTCCGAACCGCGGCAGCAGATCACGCAGCGCGTCACCGGCCTGGGTCGTCCGCAGTGGCCAGCCAGAGACGGTCACCCGACCACCGGTGACCGCGGCGGCGGCGAGGAACGGCGCGGCGTTCGAGAGGTCCGGCTCGATCTGGATCCGGCCGAAGTGGACCGGCCCGGGTTCGACCCGCCAGGTGGCCTCGTCGACGTGCTCGACGATGACGCCTGCGCTCCGCAACATCTCCACGGTCATGTCGATGTGCGCCGCCGAGGGCAGGCGGTCGCCGCGGTGGCGGACCTCGACCGCGTCGGCGCACCGCGACCCGACGAGCAACAGGGCGCTGACGAACTGGGACGACTGGGAGGCGTCGATCGTCACGCTGCCGCCGAGCAGCCAGCCGCGACCGTGGACCGTGAGGGGCAGCCGGTCGTGCGGCGCGGACACGTCGGCCCCCATGGCGCGCAGGCCGGCGAGCATCGGGGCGATCGGCCGCTCCCGGGCCCGTGGGTCGCCGTCCAGGCGGACGTCACCGTCGGCCAGTGCGGCGACCGGCGGCAGGAAGCGCAGCACAGTACCGGCGTTCCCGACGTCGACCTCGGCGGGCCCGGCGAGCGCGGCGGGCTCGACCCGCCACTCCCCGTCGGAGGTCTCGAGCGCCACGCCCATGGCCCGCAGACCGGCCGCCATCAGGGTGGTGTCCCGGCTCACCAGGGGGTCGACCAGCGTGCTCGGCTCCGCGGCCAGCGCCGCGAGGACGAGGGCGCGGTTCGTCTGTGACTTCGAGCCGGGTAGGCGGACCGTGGCGCGCACCGGACCGGCGGCATGCGGGGCCGGCCACGGCGCGATCATGGCCGCGAGCGTAGTGCGGACCCGCGCCGTCGCCGCGTGATCGCGGGGTCAGCCCGGTAGGTGCGCCCGCGCCGTCCGGGCCGCGAGCATGGCCTCGAGCCGGGCGTTGCGCCGGCCGCGGCGGCTGCCGACCGCGACGTGGTGCGCGGCGTGCTGGGTCCGCCAGGCCAGGCCCGGCCGCCCCTCGGTGTCCACCGCGGCGAGGATCAGGCCGCCGAGCATGCTCAGGTTCTTGAAGAAGTGGATGCGCTGTTGAGCCCGCCGGACGTCGTCCTGCTCCTCCCAGAACCGATGGCCCGCCAGCGTGGTCGGGACCAGGCTGCCGGCGAGCAGCGCCGACGAGAGCCGGGGGAACCGGCCGAGGGCCAGCATCACGCCGGCCCCGACCTGGACCGCACCGTTGATCCTCACCAGGGTCTCGGTGTCCTGCGGCAGGTAGGGCAGCTTCTCCGCTATGGCCGGGGCGATCGGGTCCGCCGCGGGCACCTTGCTGGCGGGGTTGCGCAGGGCGTCGAGGCCTCCCACGACGAACATCGAGGCGAGGCAGGGGCGAGCCAGTCGACGTACCAGAGTCATGCCTGCTCCTTGCCCGACGACTTCATGGTCAACCCTGGCGTGCCAGGCTGGACGTGTGTGTGGACGCTACGCCGCAAGCCGGAACCCCGACGACCTCGTCGAGGAGTTCGAGGTCGAGGAGGCGCCGGCGGCGACGCTGGGGGCCAGCTGGAACGTGGCTCCCACCCAGGACGTGTACGCGGTCATCGAGCGCCCGCCGCGCGGCGAGCCGGACGCCCCGGGCCGCCGTCGCCTGCAGGTGGCCCGGTGGGGCCTGGTGCCGTCGTGGGCGAAGGACGCATCGATCGGCAACCGGCTGATCAACGCGCGGATGGAGACCGTGGCCGAGAAGCCGGCGTTCAAGAAGGCGTTCGCCAAGCGCCGCGCGCTGCTGCCGGCCGACGGCTACTTCGAGTGGTACGGCGAGAAGAAGGGCAAGAAGCAGCCGTTCTTCATCACGCCGTCGGACGGCGGTGTGCTGGCCATGGCGGGGCTCTACGAGCTGTGGCGCGATCCCTCGATCGCCGAGGACTCCGACACCGTGGACGCGGACCCGTGGCTGTGGACCGTCACGGTCCTGACGACGACGGCGAACGACGACCTCGGCCGGATCCACGACCGGATGCCGCTGCTTGTCGAGCGCCAGCGGTACGCCGAGTGGCTCGACCCCGGCGTGGACGAGCCCGACCGCCTGCGCGACCTGCTCGTCCCTGCCGCACCGGGCCGGCTGACGGCGTACCCGGTCGCGACCTCCGTCAACAACGTCCGCAACAACGGGCCCGAGCTGGTCGAGCCGATGCCCCTGGAGGGAGCACCGGACGAGGCCGTTGCCGACGATGGCACCGCGCCGCTCTTCTGACCGGTACGCCGTCGAGCGCCGGACCGTGCCGACGCCGGTCGGCGACGCCGTCCTGCACGTGTCGGCGCCGACCGGCGCGCCGGTCGGCACCCTCGTGCTCGGTCACGGCGCCGGCGGCGGGGTCGACACGCCGGACCTGCTCGCCCTGGCACGCGCGCTGCCGGCGTCCGGGATCTCGGTGGTCCGTCTCGAGCAGCCGTGGCATGTCGCCGGACGCAAGGTGGCCGGCCCGCCGCCGACGCTGGACCGTGCCTGGCTCGCCGTCCTCGCCGACGTGGACCGCTCCAAGATGCCTCCACCGCTCGTGGTGGGTGGCCGGTCGGCGGGCGCTCGCGTCGCCTGCCGGACCGCGGCCGAGCTGGGCGCTGCCGGTGTCCTGGCGCTGGCCTTCCCGCTGCACCCGCCGGGGCGGCCCGAGCGCTCGCGCCTGGCCGAGCTCGAGCTGCCCACCGAGGCGGGACTCCCGGTGCTTGTCCTGCAGGGGACGCGAGACACGTTCGGCGGACCGACCGACGTACCGTCCGCCGCGGGCCGGCTCGTGGTCCCGATCGAGGGCGGTGACCACTCGTTCCGCGTGCTCAAGGGCGGCGACCAGCAAGGCGCCCTGGCCCGCCTCGTCACCGTGACCCAGGCATGGCTCGCCGAGCTCCTGCCCACGGCACCCGAGAGATGATCGCAATGACGCAATGAAACGAGCCCAGTCAGGGTCGGGCGAGGGGTGGGCGGGAATCCCGTCCCGGCGGGCCCGGTTGGGAAGGACATGGCAGCACTGGCCCTCTCCCGGCGTACCGAGCTTGATCCTCGTGGCTGGCCCGAATGGCCCGGGCTCGGCGGCGGGCCGGGCCGCGTAGGATCGGGGACAATGACCCAGCCTGTGACCGAGAGCGTCGACGAGCGCAACGCGCGGTTCGAACGCGATGCCATGCAGTACCTCGACCAGCTGTACTCAGCGGCGCTGCGGATGACGCGCAACCCGGCCGATGCCGAGGACCTGGTCCAGGAGACCTATGCCAAGGCCTTCGGGTCCTTCCACCAGTTCCAGGAAGGCACCAACCTCAAGGCCTGGCTCTACCGCATCCTGACGAACACCTTCATCAACACCTACCGCAAGGCCCAGCGCCAGCCGAAGCAGTCGGGCACGGAGACGGTCGAGGACTGGCAGCTGGCCCAGGCCGAGTCGCACATGTCGACGGGCCTGAAGTCGGCCGAGGCCGAGGCGCTGGACCACCTGCCCGACTCCGACGTGAAGTCGGCCCTTCAGGAGATCCCGGAGGACTTCCGGATCGCGGTCTACCTTGCCGACGTCGAGGGGTTCGCGTACAAGGAGATCGCGGAGATCATGGGGACGCCGATCGGCACGGTGATGTCCCGGCTGCACCGCGGCCGACGGCAGCTGCGCGGTCTGCTCGAGGACTACGCGCGCGAGCGGGGTCTCGTCCCCGCCGGCGCACCCGACGGGGCAGAGGGAGGCGAGCAGTCGTGAGCTGCGGCAACCCGCACGAGGTCCCGTGCGCGGAGGTCCTGGACCGGATCTACGAGTTCATCGACGGGGAGATCGACGACCGCCAGAAGCGGCACGTGATCAAGGAGCACCTCGACGAGTGCGCGCCCTGCCTTCAGGAGTTCGGCCTCGAGGAGCAGGTCAAGGCGATCGTC
>DATBDW010000149.1:0-24960 GCA_036269735.1 Actinomycetes bacterium | reverse complement strand
GAACAGCCCGGCCCGGGCGCGCTGGTCGACGGTCATCGTGAGCACGTCGGCGCCGTCCAGGGTCACGGTGCCACCGGTGACGGTGTACTTCGGGTGGCCGGCGATCGAGTAGGCCAGGGTCGACTTGCCGGACCCGTTCGGTCCCATGATGGCGTGCGTCTCACCGGCCCGCACGGTGAGATCGACGCCGCGCAGGATCTCGCGCGGACCGCCCTCGGTGTCGACCGAGACGTGCAGGTCGCGGATCTCCAGGGTGCTCACTGTCAGTTCTCCTTCTCGACCGAGACGAGGACGTCCTCGCCGTCGATCTTCACGGGGTACACGGGGACGGGCTGGGTGGCCGGCAGCCCGGTGGGCCGGCCGGTGACGAGGTCGAAGCGCGAACCGTGCAGCCAGCACTCGATGGTCTGGTCCTCGATCTCGCCCTCGGACAGGGCGACGTTCGCGTGCGAGCAGACGTCGTGGATCGCGTAGAACTCGGCTCCGCTGCGGACGACGGCCACCGGGACCTCGCCGATCATCACGTGCAGGGCCGCGCAGTCGGCCACGTCGGACACGTGGCAGGCCCGGACGAAATCGGCCATCAGTGGACCGACCCCTCGAGCTCGGCCTCCACGCGCGCGAGCAGGCGCTGCTGGACCTCGGGGATGCCGATCTGGTTGATGACGTCGGCGAAGAAGCCGCGGACGACAAGACGCCGTGCCTCGTTCTCCGGGATGCCGCGCGACTGCAGGTAGAACAGCTGCTCGTCGTCGAAGCGCCCGGTGGCGCTGGCGTGACCGGCGCCGACGATCTCACCGGTCTCGATCTCGAGGTTGGGGACCGAGTCCGCGCGGGCGCCGTCGGTGAGGATCAGGTTGCGGTTGAGCTCGAAGGTCTGGGTGCCCTCCGCCTCGGCCCTGATCAGCACGTCACCGATCCAGACGGTGTGCGCCTCCTCGCCCTGCAGCGCGCCCTTGTAGACGACGTTCGACGTGCAGTGCGGCTTCGCGTGGTCGACGAAGAGCCGGTGCTCGAGGTGCTGTCCGGCGTCCGCGAAGTACAGCCCGAGCATCTCGATGCGCCCGCCGGTTTCGGCGAAGCGGGCCTCCGACGCGAACCGGACGAGGTCGCCGCCGAAGGACACGACGATGCTCTTGAACGAGGCGTCGCGGCCGACGGTGACCGAGTGCTGCGCGGCGTGGACCGCGTCGTCCGCCCAGTCGTCGATGACGACGACGGTGAGGCGGGCACCGTCACCGACGAGGAACTCGACGTTGTCGGCGTAGGTCGCGCTGCCGACGTGGTCCAGGACCACCACGGCCTGGGCGAACTGCTGGACGTCCACGAGCAGGTGCCCGAAGGTGGCGCCGTTGTCGATGCCGTCACCGCGCAGGGTGACCACGGTCGGTGCGCTGGCGACGACGTCCTTGGGCACCGTGACGACGGTGGCCTTCTCGAACGACGACCATGCGCGAGCGGCGACCCGGTCGCCCGGTACGCCGGCCCTGCCGAGTCGCTCGTCGCCGCGGGCCACCGTCTCGACGTGGACCTCGGGTGCAGCGTCGACCTCGACCGACACGACCCCGTTGTCGGCTCCCGCCGTGCCGTCGTCCTCGTGCAGGTGGCGGAGGCGGTGCAGCGGCGTGAACCGCCACTCCTCCTCGCGGCCGACGGGCACGGCGAAGTCGGACAGCTCGAACGAGCGGTGCCGCTCGCCACGGCTGTCACCGGGGACCGGTGTGGCGCCGTGCGAGTGCGGCTTCCCGCTGAAGCCGCCCGTCTCCGGGCTGAGGATCTCGGATGCCGCCGTCATGCCGGGGTCCCCGCGGAATCAGGAGCGCAGCGAGTGATCTCGTGGGGGAAACTCATCCGACAGCGCCCTCCATTTGCAGCTCGATGAGGCGGTTGAGCTCGAGGGCGTACTCCATCGGGAGCTCCTTGGCGATCGGCTCGACGAAGCCGCGCACGATCATCGCCATCGCCTCGTCCTCGGTCAGGCCCCTGCTCATCAGGTAGAAGAGCTGGTCCTCGCTGACCTTGGACACGGTCGCCTCGTGGCCCATCGTCACGTCGTCCTCGCGGACGTCGACGTACGGGTAGGTGTCGCTGCGGCTCACCGTGTCGATGAGCAGCGCGTCGCACTTCACCGTCGACTTCGAGCCGTGGGCTCCCTCGAGCACCTGCACGAGCCCGCGGTACGACGTGCGCCCGCCGCCTCGCGCGACCGACTTGGAGATGATCGTCGAGGACGTGTGCGGCGCCGAGTGCACCATCTTCGCGCCGGCATCCTGGTGCTGCCCCTCGCCCGCGAAGGCGACCGACAGGGTCTCGCCGGAGGCGTGCTCGCCGAGCAGGTAGCAGGCGGGGTACTTCATGGTGACCTTGGAGCCGATGTTGCCGTCGATCCACTCCATCCGGCCGCCGGCCTGCACCGCGGTGCGCTTGGTCACCAGGTTGTAGACGTTGTTCGACCAGTTCTGGATCGTCGTGTAGCGGACGTGCGCGTCCTTCTTCACGATGATCTCGACGACCGCCGAGTGCAGCGAGTCGGACGAGTAGATCGGGGCGGTGCAGCCCTCGACGTAGTGCACCGAGGAGCCCTCGTCGGCGATGATCAGTGTTCGCTCGAACTGGCCCATGTTCTCGGTGTTGATCCGGAAGTAGGCCTGCAGCGGGATGTCGACCTTGACGCCCGGCGGCACGTAGATGAAGGAGCCGCCCGACCAGACCGCGGTGTTGAGAGCAGCGAACTTGTTGTCGCCGACCGGGATGACGGTGCCGAAGTACTCACGGAAGAGGTCCTCGTGCTCGCGCAGCGCAGTGTCGGTGTCCAGGAACAGGACGCCCTTCTCCTCCAGGTCCTCACGGATCTGGTGGTAGACGACCTCGGACTCGTACTGCGCGGCCACGCCGGCGATCAGGCGCTGCTTCTCGGCCTCCGGGATGCCGAGCCGGTCGTAGGTGTTCTTGATGTCGGCGGGCAGCTCGTCCCAGCTGGTCGCCTGCTTCTCGGTGGATCGGACGAAGTACTTGATGTTGTCGAAGTCGATGCCCGACAGGTCCGAGCCCCAGGTCGGCATCGGCTTCTTGCCGAACAGTCGCAGCCCCTTGAGCCGCAGGTCGAGCATCCACTGCGGCTCGCTCTTGAGCTGTGAGATGTTGCGGACGACGTCCTCGGACAGACCCCGCTGCGCGGTGGCGCCGGCGGTGTCGGTGTCCGACCAGCCGAACGCGTAGCGGCCGAGGGTGTCGACCTCGGCGTGGGTGGTCTCGGGGATGGCGGTCACAAGGACTCCTCCGTGTCGGACGTGCGTGGTGCGGGGGCGACGGGCCGGTTGGTCGAAGCGCCCGTCGGGACGAACGTGGTGCAGACGCCGTCGCCGTGGGCGATGGTCGCCAGGCGCTGGACGTGCGTGCCGAGCAGGCGGGCGAAGACCTCGGTCTCGGCCTCACAGAGCTCGGGGAACTCCTCGGCGACGTGGCCCACCGGGCAGTGGTGCTGGCAGAGCTGGTGGCCGGCCGGCTGGCCCCCGGCGTCCGGGCCGCTCCCGGTCGGGCGCGCCGCGGCAGCGTAACCGTCCGCCGCGAGGGCGGCGGCGAGCGCCCCCACCCGCTCGTCCGCCGGGGCCGCCTCGACGGCCGGCCGGTAGCGGGCCTCCAGCTCGGAGACCCGCTGGCGGGCGAAGGCGCCGACGGCCTCCCGGCCGCCGGTCTCGGCGAGGAACCGCAGCGCGGAGGACGCGAGGTCGTCGTAGTCCTGGTCGAAGGTGTCCCGTCCGGTGGCGGTGACGGCGAACAGCCGGGCCGGCCGACCGCGCCCACGGGTCGCGGTGGCCCGCGGCTCCCGCTCCTCGACCAGTCCGGCCGCGAGCAGCGCGTCCAGATGTCGGCGTACCGCGGCGGGGGTCAGGCCCAGCGCCTGGGCCAGCGCGGCGGCCGTGGTGGGCCCGGTCTCCAGCACGGTCCGCGCGACGCGGTCCCGTGTCCGGTCGATCCCCACAACGTCGCTCGCTGCGCTCGCGACGCCGCGGGGGCCCCGAAGAAGAGCAGGCGTGGATTTCACAACACCAGTGTGCCGTAATTGGTACGCCGATCGCAAACCCCCTCCGACACGCACCTCGCCCGCCCGGCTGGCAGCATGCCGACGGTGACCGACGCCGCCGCCCCCGAGGAGCCCGAGCAGCCCGAGCAGCCCGAGCAGCCCGAACGAGGGATCCACCCGCGGTCGGGCCTGGCCCGCGACCTGGCTCGCCTCGGCGTCGAGCCCGGCGCGACCGTGCTGGTCCACTCGGCCGTGCGCAGCCTCGGCTTCGTCCCCGGCGGCCCGGTCGCCGTCGTGCAGGCGCTCCTCGACGCCGTCGGCCCCGACGGCACCCTGGTCGTCCCGACCCAGACCGGCGCAAACAGCGACCCGTCCGGCTGGTTCCGCCCGCCCGTCCCGCCGGACTGGTGGCCGGTGATCCGCGCCGCGACTCCCGCCTACGACCCCGCCCTCACCCCGAGCCGGGGGATGGGCGTGCTGCCGGAGCAGGTCCGTACCTGGCCCGGCGCCCGTCGCAGCAACCACCCGACGACGTCGTTCGCGGCGCTCGGGGCGCGTGCCGCGGAGGTGGTCGCGGTCCACGACCTCGACTCCCAGTGCGGGGAACGTTCACCGCTGGCCGCCCTCGAGCGCCTCGGCGCCCAGGTCCTGCTGCTCGGCGCCGGCTGGGGCACGGCCACCTGCTTCCACCTCGCGGAGTACCGCGTGCCCGGCGCGGCCGAGCTCACGTCCTTCTCCGGGGCGGTCCGCACCCCCGATGGGGGCCGGGAGTGGGCCACCTGGACCGACCTGGACGTGGACGACGAGGACTTCGGGCAGATCGGCGCCCACCTCGAGACGCTGGGCCTGGTCCGCACCGGGCGGGTCGGCGACGCCACCAGCCGGCTGTTCGATCTCACGGCCGGGGTGGCCGCCGCGGCGGCCTGGCTTGCCGAGAACCGCGTGGGCGCCGCTTCGTAGACTCGCCCGGTGAGCAACGCCGCGGTCGAGGTCGTGGGCCTCGTCAAGCGGTACGACGGCGTCCCGGCCGTCGACGGCCTGACCCTCGAGGTCCCGGCCGGGTCGATCACGGCCGTGCTCGGCCCCAACGGGGCCGGCAAGACCACCACCGTCGAGACCTGCGAGGGCTACCGGCGCCCCGACGCGGGCACCGTCCGGGTGCTGGGCCAGGACCCGTGGGCGGACGCCCGGGCGTTGCGGCCCCGTGTCGGGGTGATGCTCCAGCAGGGCGGCGTCTATCCCGGCGTGAAGGCCGAGGAGATGCTCCGCCACGTCGCAGCGCTGCACGCCCACCCGCTCGACGTACCGGGACTGGTCGAGCGGCTCGGGCTGGGCTCGGCCGGCCGCACGCCGTACCGAAGGCTCTCCGGCGGCCAGCAGCAGCGGCTCTCGCTGGCGATGGCGGTCGTCGGTCGCCCCGAGCTGGTGTTCCTCGACGAGCCCACCGCGGGCCTCGACCCGCAGGCCCGGCGGGCCACCTGGGACCTGGTCGAGGCGTTGCGGACCGACGGGGTGACCGTGGTCCTGACCACCCACTTCATGGACGAGGCCGAGCGCCTGGCCGACACCGTCGTGGTGGTCGACCACGGCAAGGTCGTGGCCGTCGGCTCCCCCGGCGAGCTGACCGCGGCCGGGTCGGCCGGGAGCCTGCGCTTCGACGGGCCGCCGGGACTCGACCTGGTGGCGTTGGCCGGCGCGCTGCCGCTCGCCACCCGCGTCGAGGAGCCCGCACCGGGCCGCTACGTCGTGCACGGCACCGTGGACACCCACCTGCTCGCCGCCGTCACCCGCTGGTGCGCCGACCGCGAGGTGATGCCCGAGGGTCTGACCGTGGGCCGGCGCTCGCTCGAGGACGTCTTCCTCGAGCTGACCGGCTCGGAGCTGCGCGGATGACGGTCGCTCCCGTCTCCCCGGGGACGTTCACGCCGGACCCCGGCGCCGCACCGCTGCGCCGGATGCTGCTCGCCCAGACCGCGCTCGAGGTGCGGATGGTGCTGCGCAACGGCGAGCAGCTGCTGCTCACCGTCGTCATCCCGGTGCTCGTCCTCGTCGTCTTCGGGAACGTCGAGGTGATGGACCTCGGGACCCGCACCGCGCGGGTCGACTTCCTCGTGCCCGGCGTCCTGGCGCTGGCCGTCATGTCGACCGCGTTCACCGGGCTGGCCATCGGCACCGGCTTCGAGCGACGGTACGGCGCGCTGAAGCGGCTCGGTGCGTCGCCGCTCCCGCGCGGTGCCCTGCTCGGCGCCAAGGGCCTGTCGGTGCTCACCATCGAGGCCCTGCAGGTGCTGCTGCTCGCCGTCGTCGCCCAGGCCATGGGCTGGGACCCGCGGGGTTCTTGGCTCGCGGTGCTCGTCCTGGTGCTCGCGGGGACCGCCGCGTTCGCCGCGCTGGCCCTGCTGATGGCGGGCACGCTGCGCGCCGAGGCGACCCTGGCGGGCGCCAACCTGGTCTACCTGCTGTTCCTCGTGACCGGCGGCATCGCCGTACCGCTGTCGAAGTTCCCCTCCTCCGCCCGGCCGCTGCTCGAGGCGCTGCCCGCGGGCGCCCTCTCGCAGGGGCTGCGCATCGTGCTCCGGGACGGCGGCGCGCTCCCCTGGCACCTGGTCGGCGTCCTGCTCGTCTGGGCCGTCGCCGCCGGTGCCCTCGCCGCACGCACCTTCAAGTGGGAGTGAGCCCGTCCGGACGCCCCCGGCCGGCCGCCTACCCTGAGGGCATGCTCGACCGGTGGCGCGCCTGGGTCCCGAGCCCGGCCGCCGTGCACCGGGCCTTCATCGCCGCGCTGGTCTGCAACGTCGGGATCGTGGTCACCGGCGGAGCGGTCCGGCTGACGGCTTCCGGGCTGGGCTGCCCGACGTTCCCGCGCTGCACCGACTCGAGCCTCGTGCCGACCCGCCAGATGGGCGTGCACGGCGTCGTGGAGTTCTCCAACCGGCTGCTGACCTTCGCACTCTCCGCAATGGTCGTCGCTGCGGTCGTGGTCGCCTGGCGGGCCCGTCGCCGGGACCTGCGGATGCTGTCCGCCGCTCTCTTCGGCGGCATCGTCGCCCAGGCCCTGCTTGGCGGCGTCACGGTCCTGACCGGGCTCAACCCGGTGACCGTGATGGCGCACTTCCTGCTGTCGATGGTTCTCATCGCCGTCGCGACGCTGGCCGCCGAGCTCTCCGCGGGCCAGCCAGTCACGCACCGGCCGCTGGTGCACCCGGTGCTGCTGGTCGGCGGCCGCGTCCTCGTGGTGGTGACCGGGCTGCTGCTGGTCGCCGGCACGGTGGTCACGGGCACCGGACCGCACTCCGGCGACAAGCACGCCACCCACCGGCTGTCGTTCTCGCTCGTCGAGGTCACCCAGCTGCACGCCGATCTCGTCTGGCTACTCGTCGGGCTGGCGGTGGGGCTCGGGTTCGCGCTGCGCGCGACGTCGGCACCGGCTTCGGTACGGCGACGTGCCGGCGAGCTGCTCGTCGTGGTCCTGGCCCAGGGGCTCGTCGGCTACCTGCAGTACGCCGCGAACCTGCCGATCGGGCTGGTCGCGGTGCACGTGCTCGGCGCCTGCCTGGTGTGGGTCGCCGCCCTGCGGCTGGCACTGGGTATGACCGAGCGGGTCCGTCCGATCGCGGCCGGCCCCCACGGCCACCACGAGTCGCTAGCCGCGCCCGCGGCCACCGCCTGAGCCGTCGTCGGACCCTTCGGAGCTGCCGGACCCGCTCGTGCCGCCGTCCGAGCCGCTGCCACCGGGACTGCGTCCCCCGTGGTCGTCGCCCGTCTCGGTCGCCGTCGGCGACTCCGACGCTCTGGCCGACGCGTCGTCGAGTGCGAACCGCGGGGTGCCTCCCACGCAGTGCACGCTGACCTCGACCTTGCCGTCCGTGCCGGACCGGGTGAACTCCAGGCTCGCGGTCGGTCGCCGGCCCGAGGCGATCCGGTCCAGCTGCCAGTTCACGGCCGGCGAGGCCGTGATGGACACCAGCCCGCCGGCGCACGACGCCCACACCACACCACCGCGGGTCCTCAGGCTGCGGGAGGCGGCCGCCGTACCGCTCGGGGCCGTGGCCGCCGGGGTTGTCGAGCCCTGCGCGGTCAGCGTGTCGCCGGTCCCGTCGGTGAACGGGCTGCCGACCAGCCCCGCCGCACCGAAGCCGACGCCGACCGCGGCGGCCGCGAACAGGGCCCACAGGACGGTGAGCAAGGCAGGTCGACGCACCCCGCGATCCTCTCCTGCCGACTCCTAACGTGCGGCTAACCCGGCCCGAAAGGCGACCCATCGCGACGGGAAGTGGACCGGGCGGCCGGTCGGCGCGGCTAGCGTCTCGTGCCGTGGCCGTGCTGCTCATCGTCGAGGACGACCTGCGGATCCGGACCGCGCTGACCCGCGCCCTCACCGAGCGCGGGCACGCGGTGTCGTCGGAACCCGCCGGCCTGCCTGCGCTCCAGCGGCTGGTGTCGGACCCTCCCGACCTGGTCGTGCTGGACCTCGGCCTACCCGACGTCGACGGCATCCAGCTGCTGCGGATGCTGCGTCCGGTGAGCTCGGTGCCGGTCATCGTGGCCACCGCCCGCGACGACGACCGGGCCACCGTCGCCGCGCTGGACGCCGGGGCCGACGACTACATCGTCAAGCCGTTCAGCGCCGACCAGCTCGACGCGCGGATCCGGGCCATCCTTCGTCGCTCGGCCGCCCCCGAGGCCGCGGTCATCGCGGTGGGATCGCTCACCGTCGACGTCCGGTCCCGGACCGCCGTACTCGACGGCCGGACTCTGGACCTGCGCCCCCGGGAGTTCGACCTGCTGGCCTACCTCGCGGCGCGCCCCGGCGAGGTGGTCACCAAGCGGACCCTGCTCGCCGACGTGTGGCAGCAGCCGTACGGCGGTGCCGACAAGACCGTCGACGTGCACCTGTCCTGGCTGCGCCGCAAGCTCGGCGAGACAGCCGCCGCACCGCGGATGCTGCACTCCGTGCGTGGCGTCGGGGTCAAGCTGCTGCCGGCGACCGAGGAACCCTAGTGCGGCGCCGCCTCGCGCTGCTCGTGGTCGCGACGACGTCCCTGGTCCTGCTCGCCTTCCTCGTCCCTCTCGCGGTGCTCGTCGGCCGGGCCGCCGCCACCGACGCGGTGAACGACGCGACCTCGCGCACCCAGCCGGTGGTGTCGGCCGTCGCGTCGGGCAGCGACGACACCGAGGTCACCGCACTCACCGTCGAGCTCGCGCGCGACGGCCTGCGCGTCAGTGTGCTTCAGCCCGCCCGGGTCCCGCGCCAGACCACGGTGACCCGGGACGGCGAGGGCAACGCGGTCGTCCGGCAGCCGGTCGTCGGTGGCGACACCGCGCAGGTCGTGCGCACGGTCGTCCCGCACAGCAAGCTCACCGCCGGGGTGATGAAGGCCCGCGGCGTGCTCCTGCTGCTGGGTCTCGTCCTCATCCTGCTGTCCCTCGTGGTGGCCGACCGGCTGGCCCGCTCGATCACGGCCCCGATCACCGATCTCGCCCGGACCGCGGAACGGCTCGGGCGTGGCGACCTGGCGGCGCGGGCCACCCCAGGAGGACCGGACGAGGTCCGCGAGGTCGGCCTTGCCGTGAACCGGCTCGCGACCCGGATCGGCGAGCTGCTCGCCCACGAGCGGGAGTCGGTCGCCGACCTGTCCCACCGGCTCCGGACGCCCGTCACAGCCCTGCGCCTGGACGCGGACGCGCTGCCCGCGGGACCGGACCGCGAGCGGCTCGTCGCGGACGTGGACGAGCTCGACCGGCAGGTGGACGCGCTGATCCGGGAAGCCCGCCGCCCGGAGCGGGAGGGCGTGAGGGCCCGCTGCGACGCGCGCGCGGTCGCCGAGGAGCGGGTCGAGTTCTGGCGGCCGTTGGCCGAGGACCAGGAGCGGGTTGTCACCGTCGACCTCGTTCCCGGGCCGTGCCCGGTGCGCGCGGCGCAGACCGACCTCGAGGCGGCGCTGGACGCGCTGATCGGCAACGTTCTCTCGCACACGCCCGACGGCACCGGTCTCACCGTCCGCCTGTCAGCGGCCCCGGACGGCGGTGCGGTGCTCGTCGTCGCCGACGAAGGTCCCGGGTTCCCCGACCTGTCGGTGCTGCACCGGGGCCGCAGCGGCGCCGGGTCGACCGGGCTCGGTCTCGACATCGCCCGGCGTACCGCGGAGGCGACCGGCGGCAGCCTCGAGCTCGGGCGTGCACCGGGTGGGGGCGGCCAGGTGGTCCTGCACCTCGGGCGGCCGACCTAGACCGGGCACCGCCTAGAAGGGCAACAGGGGATCGATCGCCACGACGAGGAAGAGCAGGGTCAGGTAGCTGATCGAGCCGTGGAAGAGTCGCATCGCCGCCGCCTCGACCGACGGTCCCGGCAGCGGCACGCCGGCAGCCTCGGCCCGGGCGCGGCGCAGCAGCGCGTACGCCTCGCGCAGGAACAGCGCGCCGAGCACCGCCGCCGCCACCGGGTAGACCGGCGTGGTCCCGGCCACCGGCCACAGCAGCAGCGTCGCGGCGACCATCACCCAGCTGTAGGCGACGATCTGGCGGCCGACCGTCACGTTGCCGGCGACCACCGGCAGCATCGGCACCCCGGCAGCGGCGTAGTCGTCGCGGAACCGAATCGACAGCGGCCAGTAGTGCGGCGGGGTCCAGAAGAAGATGACCGCGAAGAGCACCACGGGAGCCCAGGCCAGCGAACCGGTGACCGCCGACCACCCGATCAGTACCGGCATGCAGCCGGCGGCACCACCCCACACGATGTTCTGCGGCGTGCGCCGCTTGAGCGCCACGGTGTAGACCCCGACGTAGAAGGCGATCGCGGCGAACGCGAGCACCGCCGGCAGCCACCCGGTGGTCGCCCAGAGCCACGCGACAGCCAGGAAGCCGAGCACTCCGCCGAAGACCAGAGCCTCCCGCGGGGTGACCTGCCCGGTGGCGAGCGGCCGGCGTTCGGTGCGGTGCATCACCTGGTCGATGTCGCGGTCGACGTAGCAGTTCAGGGTGTTCGCGCTGCCGGCGGCGAGCGTCCCGCCGATCAGCGTGGCGGCGACCAGCCACACGGAGGGGATCCCGCCCTCTGCGAGCAGCATCGTCGGAACGGTGGTGACGAGCAGGAGCTCGATGATGCGCGGCTTGGTGAGCGCAAGGTACGCCGACACCGTCTGGCCGGCGGTGCGGCGCGAGCGCCCCACGGCGACACCGTCGGACGTCGACCGGGCGGCGGGCACCTGGCCACCGCGGCGCGCGTCGACGGCCGTCACGCGACTCCTCGGATCGTCTCGTCGGGACGGCCGTTTGGCGGTCCGGCCCAGGGGCAGGTGGCCCACTGTATCGACCTGCGGACGGCCCGTTCGCGCGGGCGAGCCGGCCCCGGATCGGACCGATCTCCCGCGAGTAGGCTCGCCACGCAGTTCCTGCCACGCGTGCCCTGCCGAACACCGCCACGTCGAAGGAGCCCTGACCCGTGAGCACCTCGAAGCTCGAGTGGACCGACCTCGACGAGCGGGCGGTCGACACCGTGCGGACGCTGGCGATGGACGCGGTCCAGAAGGTCGGCAACGGCCACCCCGGCACCGCGATGAGCCTCGCGCCTGCGGCGTACCTCCTCTTCCAGCGCTACCTGCGTCACGACCCCACCGACCCGGCGTGGCCGGGCCGGGACCGGTTCGTGCTCTCGGCCGGGCACAGCAGCCTGACGCTCTACATCCAGCTCTACCTCTCCGGCTACGGACTCGAGCTCGACGACCTCAAGGCGCTGCGCACGTGGGGCTCGCTGACCCCTGGTCACCCGGAGCACGGGCACACGGCCGGTGTCGAGACAACCACCGGACCCCTCGGGCAGGGCGTCGGCAACGCCGTGGGGATGGCAATGGCTACCCGCCGCGAGCGGGGGCTCCTCGACCCGGACGCGCCCGAGGGCGAGAGCCTCTTCGACCACCGGATCTACTGCATCGCCTCCGACGGCGACATCGAGGAGGGCGTCTCCAGCGAGGCCTCCTCGCTGGCCGGGACCCAGCGGCTGGGCAACCTCACACTCATCTACGACCACAACCACATTTCGATCGAGGACGACACGACGATCGCGCTGTCGGAGGACACCGCGGCTCGCTACCGCGCGTACGGCTGGCACGTCCAGGAAGTGGACTGGCTCGGCGAGGACGGCACCTACCACGAGGACGTCGGTGCCCTGGCGGCCGCGCTGGACAAGGCCCGGGCTGTCACCGACCGCCCGTCGTTCATCGCCCTGCGCACGATCATCGCCTGGCCCGCTCCCGACGCCCAGAACACCGGCAAGGCCCACGGCTCGGCGCTGGGCGCCGACGAGGTCGCGAAGACCAAGGAAGCGCTGGGACTCGACCCGACCAAGACCTTCGACGTCGCCCCCGAGGTCCTCGCGCACGCCCGCGAGGTCCTCGACCGCGGCCGCGCCGAGCATGCCGAGTGGCAGGGACGGTACGAGACGTGGCGGGCCGCGAACCCAGACGGCGCGGCCCTGCTCGACCGGTTGCAGACGCGCACCCTGCCGGACGGGTGGACCTCGGCGCTGCCCGAGTTCCCCGCCGACGCCAAGGGCATGGCGACCCGCAAGGCGTCGGGCATCCTGCTCGGGAAGCTCGCGCCGGTGCTGCCGGAGCTGTGGGGCGGATCGGCCGACCTGGCCGAGTCCAACAACACGACACCGGAAGGCGAGCCGTCCTTCCTGCCCGAGGACCGCCAGTCGAAGATGTTCCCCGGCGGCCCCTACGGCCGGGTGCTGCACTTCGGCATCCGCGAGCACGCGATGGGCTCGATCATGAACGGCATCGCGCTGCACGGCGGCACCCGGGTCTACGGCGGGACGTTCCTCGTGTTCAGCGACTACATGCGCCCCTCGGTGCGGCTGGCCGCGCTGATGAAGCTGCCGGTCACCTACGTCTGGACGCACGACTCGATCGGTCTCGGTGAGGACGGCCCGACCCACCAGCCGGTCGAGCACCTCGCCGCGCTGCGGGCGATCCCCGGCCTGGACGTCGTGCGCCCGGGCGACGCCAACGAGACCGTCGTCGCGTGGCGAACGGTCCTCGAGCACACCGACCGGCCCACCGGTCTCGCCCTGAGCCGGCAGGACCTCCCGACGCTCGACCGCTCGACGTTCGCCTCCGCCGAGGGGACCGCCAAGGGCGGCTACGTGCTCGCCGATGCTTCGAGCGGCCAGCCCCGGGTGATCCTGATCGCCACCGGCTCGGAGCTGCAGCTCGCGGTCGCAGCCCGCGACACGCTCGAGGCCGAGGGCACCCCGACGCGGGTCGTGTCGATGCCGTGCGTCGAGTGGTTCCGCGCCCAGGACCTCGCCTACCAGCAGCAGGTCCTGCCGGGCGCGGTGCGGGCCCGGGTCAGCGTGGAGGCGGCGGTCGCGCAGGGCTGGCGGGAGATCGTCGGCGAGTCCGGCGAGATCGTGAGCCTCGAGCACTTCGGGGCCAGCGCTGCGCAGCCCGTGCTCTACGAGCAGTTCGGCTTCACCCCCGACCGGGTCGTGGCGGCCGCACACGCCGCCCTCGAGCGGGCCGGGATCATCACCGGCGACACGACGGGCAGCTGACGACGGGAAGTCGACACCCGCCGGACGGCTTGCACGTGGTAGCACCCACAGCACTCGAGACCTGGAGCCCGATATGACCGACTCGCTGCGACAGCTCACCGACGAAGGTGTCGCCATCTGGCTCGACGACATGAGTCGCGGCCGCCTCGTCTCCGGCACCCTTGCCGAGCTGATGCGGGACAAGTACGTCGTCGGGGTCACCACGAACCCCACGATCTTCCAGAAGGCGATCAGCGACTCGGATCTCTACGAGGGGCAGCTGACCGACCTCGCTGCCCGCGGCGTCACCGTCGAGGAGGCGCTGCGGATGATCACGACGCAGGACGTGCGCAACGCCTGCGACGTCATGCGCTCGGCGTACGACGCGAGCGGCGGTGTCGACGGTCGCGTCTCCATCGAGGTCGACCCGCGGCTGGCCCACGAGACCACGCCGACCGTCGCGGAGGCCCGCCAGCTGTGGTGGCTCGTCGACCGGCCCAACCTGTTCGTCAAGATCCCGGCGACGAAGGCCGGCATCCCGGCCATCGCCCAGTGCCTCGCCGAGGGCATCAGCATCAACGTGACCCTGATCTTCTCGATCGAGCGCTACCGCGAGGTGATGGACGCGTTCCTCGACGGCATGGAGCGGGCGCGGACCGCCGGGCACGACCTGACCAACCTCGCGTCGGTCGCGTCGTTCTTCGTCAGCCGCGTCGACACCGAGGTGGACAAGCGGCTCGAGAAGCTGGGGTCCCCCGAGGCCACCGAGCTGCGCGGCCAGGCCGCGATCGCCAACGCCCGGCTCGCGTTCCAGGCGTACGAGGAGGTCTTCGCCACCGACCGCTGGCGGGCGCTGGCCGACGCAGGCGCGAAGCCGCAGCGGCCGCTGTGGGCCTCGACAGGGGTCAAGGACCCGGCCTACGACGACACGCGCTACGTCGTGGAACTGGTCACCCGCGGCATCGTCAACACGATGCCCGAGGCCACCCTCGACGCGGTCGCAGACCACGGCGTGATCCGGGGCGACACCATCCGCGGCGAGTACGCATCCGCTGCCGCTGCGATGAAGGCGTTGGCCGCGGCCGGCGTCGACGTCGCCGACGTCGTGCAGGTCCTCGAGGACGAGGGCGTGGAGAAGTTCGAGGTGTCCTGGAACGAGTTGCTCGAGTCGACGAAGGCCGAGCTCGACCGGCTCGCTCCCGAGCAGGCATGAGCGGCAGCGTCCACGTCCAGGACACCACCGGGCCCGACCTGACCGGTCTGGCCGCCCGGCTGATGGCCAAGGACGCCAGCCTGTGGGGGCCGGCGGCCCAGCCCGAGGCCGAGGTCCGCCTGGGCTGGCTGGACCTGCCGGAGTCCTCGGAGTCGCTGCTCCCCCAGCTGCGCGAGCTGCGCGACGGCCTCACCGGCGCCGGCATCGACCACGTCGTACTGGCCGGGATGGGCGGCTCGTCGCTGGCGCCCGAGGTCATCACCCGTACCGCCGGCGCGGACCTCACGATCCTGGACAGCACCGACCCGCACCAGGTCGGAGCGGTGCTCTCCGACCGGATCGAGCGCACCGTCCTGGTGGTCGCGTCCAAGAGCGGCAGCACAGTCGAGACCGACAGCCACCGGCGCGCCTTCGAGCAGGCCTTCCGGGCCGCCGGTCTGACCACCGCGGAGGGGGCCGCGCGGATCGTGGTCGTGACGGACCCCGGCTCGCCGCTCGAGTCGGAGGCCCGCACCGCCGGCTACGCCGTCGTGCTCGCCGATCCGAACGTCGGCGGCCGCTACAGCGCACTGTCGGCGTTCGGCATCACCCCGAGCTTCCTCGCCGGCGCGGACGTGGAGCGGCTGTTGGCCGACGCCCGGGTCCTGGCCGCCGACCTCGGCGACGACGACAACCCCGGCATCGTGCTCGGCCGGGCACTCGGGGCCGCCGCGGTGGCCGGGCGGGACAAGCTCGTCCTGGCCGACGCAGGCTCCGGCATGGTGGGGTTCGGCGACTGGGCCGAGCAGCTGGTGGCCGAGTCGACCGGCAAGGACGGCAAGGGGATCCTGCCCGTTGTCGTGGAGGGCGTCGACGCGCCCGGGTTCGCCGACGCCGGCGATGACGCCTTCCGCGTGGTCCTCGGCGCTGGGCGCCCCGGCCTGGAAGCGGCCGCCGTCGGCGGGTCCCTCGGAGCGCAGTTCCTGCTCTGGGAGTACGCCACCGCGGTCGCGGGCCACGTCATCGGCATCAACCCGTTCGACCAGCCCAACGTCGCGGAGTCCAAGGAGAACACCAAGAAGATCCTGGATGCCGCCGGGGACGGAGCGCTCCCGGCCGGAGAGCCGGCGTTCGTCGACGGCGCGGTCGAGGTGCACGCCGACCTCGAATCCTTGGGCTCCCCCGCAGACCTCGGCGCCCTGCTGCGTGCAGTGCTGGACCAGCTGGGTCCACGCGGGTACCTGGCGGTGATGGCCTACCTCGACCGGCACGGCGACGGAGAGACGGCCGGCCTGCGCGAGCGGCTGGCCCGCGCCTCGAACGGTCGCCCGGTGACCTTCGGCTGGGGGCCGCGGTTCCTGCACTCCACGGGCCAGTTCCACAAGGGCGGCCCTCAGGTCGGCGTCTTCCTGCAGGTGACCGGGGCGGTCGAGCGCGACGTCGACGTACCCGGACGGCCGTACTCCTTCGGGCGCCTGCAGATGGCTCAGGCGCTCGGCGACCTGGGCGCACTGATCCAGCGCGGCCGGCCCGCGGTGCGGCTGCACCTGCGGGACCGCTCGACCGGCGTACACCAGCTGCTCGCCGCCGCGGCGGCACTGTGACGGCGGCCAATGGCAAGAGGACGGGGATGACCCATGCCATCGCGGGGGGCTCGCCGGGCAACCCGCTACGCGACGTCCGGGACCGGCGGCTGCCTCGGGTCCCCGGGCCGTGCGCGCTCGTCGTGTTCGGCGTGACGGGAGACCTGGCGCGCAAGAAGCTGATCCCGGCGGTCTACGACCTGGCGAACCGCGGCCTGCTGCCGCCGGGCTTCGCGCTGCTCGGCTTCGCCCGGCGGGACTGGGGAGACGGGGACTTCGCCGACCTGGCGCGCAAGGCGGCCCAGGAATATGCCCGCACTGGTTTCCGCGACGACGTCTGGGCCCGGCTCTCGGACAGCATCCGCTTCGTCCCGGGCTCCTTCGACGACGACCAGTCGTTCGACACTCTCTGCGAGACCCTCGTCGGGATGGAGGAGACCCACGGCATCCAGGGCAACGCCGCGTTCTACCTCTCCATCCCTCCGGCGATGTTCCCCGTCGTGCTCAAGCAGATGCAGCGCACCGGCCTCGCCGACAACGAGTCGCGCGGCGGCTGGCGACGCGTCGTCGTCGAGAAGCCGTTCGGGCACGACCTGGCCAGCAGCGTAGAGCTCAACCGGCTCGTCGACGAGGTCTTCACCGCACCGGACGTCTTCCGGATCGACCACTACCTCGGCAAGGAGACCGTCCAGAACCTGCTGGCCCTGCGGTTCGCCAACACGCTGTTCGAGCCGGTGTGGAACGGGAACTTCGTCGACTCGGTGCAGATCACCATGGCCGAGGACGTGGGCATCGGCTCGCGGGCCGGCTTCTACGACACGGCCGGCGCGGCCCGCGACGTCCTGCAGAACCACGTCCTGCAGCTGCTCGCGCTGACGGCGATGGAGGAGCCGGTCGCCTTCGACGCGGAGGCGATCAGGACCGAGAAGACCAAGGTGCTCGGCGCCATCTCGCTGCCCGACGACCTCGCCGGCTATGCGATCCGGGGCCAGTACGACCAGGGCTGGCTCGGTGGTCAGCGGGTGCCCTCCTACCAGGACGAGGAGAACATCCCCAAGGGCTCTACGACCGAGACCTACGCCGCCGTACGCCTCGGGGTGGAGACCCGCCGCTGGGCCGGCGTCCCGTTCTACCTGCGCACCGGCAAGCGGCTCCCCCGGCGGGTCACCGAGATCGCCGTGGTCTTCAAGAAGGCGCCGCACCTGCCTTTTGCCGCGACCGACACCGAGGAGCTCGGCCACAACCAGCTCGTCGTCCGGGTGCAGCCCGACGAGGGCGTCACGCTGCGGTTCGGGTCCAAGGTTCCGGGGTCGGCGATGGAGGTCCGCGACGTGTCGATGGACTTCCTGTACGGCGAGGCGTTCACCGAGTCATCGCCGGAGGCGTACGAACGGCTGCTGCTCGACGTCCTCATCGGCGACGCGACGCTGTTCCCACGCAACGAGGAGGTCGAGCTGTCCTGGAAGGTCATCGACCCGCTCGAGGAGTTCTGGGCCGGGAAGAAACCGGAGCTCTATCGCGCCGGCGAGTGGGGACCGCGCGGCGCCGACGAGATGCTGGCCCGCGACGGCCGGGTGTGGAGGCGACCATGAGCACGATCCTCTGGGACACCAACGGCACCGAGATCGTCAAGACGCTGTCCGCGGAACGCCGCGCAGCCGGTGCGCTCGCCTCCGGCCTGGCCCTCACTCTCGTCGTCGTCACCGAGGAGGAGTACGCCGACGAGGCCCAAGAGGCAGCCACCACGGCTGCGTCCGCGCACCCGTGCCGCCTGCTCGTCGTCGTCCGCCGTCGGGTGGATGCTGACGATCGCCTCGACGCCGAGGTGCAGGTCGGCGGCCGGCTGGGTGCCAACGAGGCCGTCATGATGCGGATGTACGGCCGGCTCTCGCTGCACGCGGAGTCCGTCGTGCTTCCTCTGCTGGCGTCGGACGCGCCGGTGGTGACCTGGTGGCACGGCAGCACGCCGGACCGTCTCGCCTGGGACGCGCTCGGTGTCCTCGCCGGCCGGCGGGTCACGGACGCCGTCTTCTCCGGCGACGACCCCATCGCCGCACTGCGCCGCCGGGCGAAGGACTACGCGCCCGGGGACACCGACCTCGCCTGGACCCGTGCCACGCCGTGGCGGGCCTTGCTCGCCTCGGCGTTCGACGACATGCCCGCGCGCCCGACCTCCGCCGAGGTCCAGGCCCAGCACGCGAACCCGTCGGCGGCGCTGATCGCGGGCTGGCTGACGTCCCGGCTGGGCATCAAGGTCAAGCGCAGCGACAGCGGCGGGCCCGGCGTCACGGCGGTCGACGTGCGCTTCGAGGGCAAGGAGCGGCTGCGCATCGACCGACCGGACGGCTACCTGGCGACGCTGTCGCGCACCGGGATCTCGGACCGTCAGCTGCCGCTGAAGCGACGTGGCCTGGGCGAGCTGCTGGCCGAGGAGCTCCGCCGGCTGGACGCGGACGAGGTGTACGGCGAGGCACTGTCGGTCGTGACCGGTGTGCAGGACCTGGCCAACCGGCCGCCGATGCGAACCTTGATCTGGCGCGATCCTGAGAAGCGGGTGACCCGCAAGGCGACACCTGCCCCCCCGAAGGCCAGCCGGTCAGCCGCCGCGGCGAAGGCCGGCCTGTCGTCCGGAGACACCGCCGTCAAGAAGGCGACCAAGCGCAAGTCGGCGCAGTCCGGCAAGGCCGCAGCGGGCACCGCCAAACGCACCGCAAAAAAGGTCGCTGCGCGCCGCGCCGCCACGAAGAAGGGCTGACCGGCATGAGCGGGAGCACGCCGACCGTCCTGGTCCATCGCGACCCCGACGAGCTCGCCGCCGCGGTGGCCGCCCGACTCGTCACGCGCCTGGTCGACGTACAGTCCGCGCGCGGTGAGGCGTCCCTGGTGCTCACCGGCGGGAGCATCGCGCGCCGGATCTACGAGGCGCTCGCAGCCTCGCCGGCCCGCGGAGCGGTGGACTGGTGGCGGCTGGACGTGTGGTGGGGTGACGAGCGGTTCCTGCCCTCCGGCGACCCCGAGCGCAACGAGACCCTCGCCCGCGAAGCACTCCTCGACCAGGTCCCACTCGACCCTGCACGAGTGCATGTCATGGCCCCCTCGGACGGCCCCGACGGTGACGACGTGGACGCCGCTGCCGAACGCTACGTCGCTGAGCTCGCTGCCGCGGCTCGACCCGAGGACCACGGGCCGGTGCCCACCTTCGACGTCTTCCTCGTGGGGGTCGGGCCCGACGGGCACATCAACTCCCTCTTCCCTGAACACCCCGCGCTGTACGACGACCGCCCTGCGTTTGCCGTGCGCAACTCACCCAAGCCCCCGCCGACCCGCATCTCGCTGAGCCTCGGCACCACCCAGGCCGCGCGCGAGGTGTGGGCCGTGGTCGCGGGCGAGGACAAGGCGCACGCCGTGACGATGGCGCTGTCGGGGACCGGCGAGCACCAGGTCCCTGCTGCCGGAGCTCGCGGCCGGGAGCGCACCCTGTGGCTGCTGGACCGCGGCGCGGCGAGCCACCTCCCTCCCGGACTCGACCGGATCGCCTCCCCGTGACCACGTGACACGACGTTGCCGACACGCGCCGGCAGCGCCGCCTGAGTCCGGTCCTGACCCGCAACTTCGTGACGATCCGAAACCCGCCCGGAGTCGACGTGTCGGATCAGTCGGATGGGCGCTGGTCAGCCGGCTGCGGCTGTCGCCTCGATGGCCTGCAGGATGAGCTGGGTCGCGGCCTCGGGCTGGGACACGAACGAGACGTGCGAAGCCGGGACCTCGACGATCGTCGCGTTCGCGCGTTCGGCCATGAACCGCTGGAGCTCCGGCGGGATCGCCTTGTCCGCGGTGCCGAGCAAGTACCAGCACGGCACCGTGTTCCAGGCTGGCGGGGCCGACGGCGTGGCGGCGAAGGCGGCGACGGCGTATGGCCGCTGCGTCGCGGCCATCACCGCGGCCGTCCCAGCGTCGACGTCGGCGGCGAAGGCCTCGCGGAACGCCTCAGGGGCAAGGTAGAGGTCGGTGCCCTCGCTCCCGTCCGGGTTGGTGAACGGGACGGGCCTGATCGATGGTCCCACCAGGCTGCCCTCGAACTTCTCGAGGAGCAGCTGCTGGCTCTCGCCCTCGTCGCACATCCAGCCGTTGAAGTAGACCAGCGCCCGGACCTGCTCGTTGCCGATGGCGGCGGCGGAGATCACGTTGCCGCCGTAGGAGTGGCCGACGAGCACGATCGGACCGCTCAGAGTCCGGAGGAACTCGGCGAGGTAGGCGGCGTCGCCGGCGAGATCGCGAAGCGGGTTGCCGAACCCGATCGCGGTGTACCCGCGGTCCTGCAGAGCGCGGATCTCGGCGTCGAAGCCGGTCGCGTCGGCCCAGGCACCGTGGACCAGGACGATCGTTGGAGTCTCAGTAGCCATTGTCGTCACCGCTCCTCTGTTGACGAACTGCCGATGCCGCGAATGTAGACCGGCAGCCGTGCCCCGCCGAGGTAGGAAACGTATTGGTTCGGCGAGGAAGAAGTAGAAGTGCCATCCCGCCAACGACCAGGGGAACCCGGGGAGGTGCTCGGGCGTGACGTCCTGCCGGGGAAAGGGGCTTGCAGCCGCGCGGCAACCGCAGGAGGTAGCTCGATAGGACCGATGCGACCGTGCGCCGCCGGTCAGGGTTCAGTCCGAGGCGGACCCGCTCGGTTGGGGGTCGGGACAGGTGTGCGCCGCCCGCGAGACCACCCAGCCGTGGTTGTGGTGCGGCCCGCCGACCTTGGAGTGGTCCTGGGCCACCGCGGCGACGCAGGAACCGTGCACCCCGCCGGACCCGCCGGCGCCGTTCGAGTCCTCGGGGTCGGGGATCTCCGACTCGGCCTGACCGGAAGTCTTGTCGGTCTTGTCGGACTTGTCGGACTTGTCGGACTTGGGCGCCTTGCTGTGCTCGGCGGACTTGCCGTGCGTCGCGGACGCACTCGGCGAGGCCGACGGCGCACCGTCGGCGACGGTGACGAAGCTGGTGGGGTTCCCGGTGAGGGCCGAGGCGGCGAGGACGACCCCGAGAACCACGCCGACCGCGACCAGGGCGGCGATCCGTGCCCCTCGGGTGGTGCTCTCCAGCAGCCGAGCCAGCACGCGTACCCCTCCGGCCGGTGAACGGTGTCTGCCTGCTCATCGCAGGATGGGCCCGGCCCGTTACCCGACCGCGGTGGCGGGCCGCGGCCCAGGCACGACACGATGACCGTGTGCCGCAGCCCTCGCCCGCCGACCAGGTGCGCGTCGAACGCAAGGTGGCCGCCGAACCGGTCGTCGTCTACGACCTGGTCAGTGACGTGACCCGGATGGGCGACTGGAGCCCCGAGACGTCGTCCTGTCGTTGGGTCGGCGGGGTCACGGGACCCGCAGTGGGCGCCCGCTTCGTCGGCAGCAACCGACGTGGACCGCTGGTGTGGCGGACGAGCTGCCGGGTGACCGCGGCCGACCCCGGCTCGGCGTTCGCCTTCACGGTGAGCTTCGTGGGGATGCCGATCGCGGACTGGGGCTACGAGATCGTGGCTGACGGCAGTGGTTGCGTGGTGACCGAGACCTGGACCGACCGGAGGTCGGGGGCGCTGAAGATCGCGTCGGTGCCGGTCATGGGGATCGCCGACCGCGCGGCGCACAACCGCCGTGGCATGACGGTCACCCTGGCCGCCCTCGCGACCGCCGCCGAGGGAGCCGGCCCGGACGAATGACGGAGCGTCGGCGAGGCGGCGCCGGGAAAGAAGGTCCGGTCTACAGTCCCGCGCATGGGCACCTACACCGACTTCGCACCGACCCAGCGCTTCTGGAACGCCGTCGCGATGGCCCCCGACGGGTCTGCGGTCGCCTACGTCGCTGACGCCGGCGGTCAGCTCAACCTTGTCGTCCAGGACAGTGACGGCAGCGCCGGTCGTCCGCTGACGCAGGGAACCGACTGGTCCGTGCGCCAGGTCGCCTGGAGTCCCGACTCCGCGACACTGTTCTTCACCGCCGACCGCGACGGCGACGAGAACTTCCAGGTCTTCTCGGTACGGCGGGACGGCACCGACCAGCGCCAGCTCACCGACGCGCCGAAGGCGGCTCACTACCTGGCACCCGACCCGGTGTCACCGGACGGTCGCTGGCTCGCCTACGCCGGCAACGACCGTGCGCCGGCCGACCAGGACGTGCTGCTGCGTGACCTCGACTCCGGCGACGTGCGGCGCCTCGTGGACACCGGCGGCTTCCTCGAGCCGGGCCACTGGTCGCCGGAC
Organism: Actinomycetes bacterium; assembly: GCA_036269735.1. GTDB lineage: Bacteria > Actinomycetota > Actinomycetes > JACCUZ01 > JACCUZ01 > DATBDW01. The sequence goes on along the minus strand of DATBDW010000149.1, from coordinate 2,382 downwards.
TCGACGGCCGTGACCGTGCAGGACGCGCGCAGCAACACCGACATCGGCGTGATGGTCGCCCGGGTGGACGGCTCGGTCAGCCCGCTGCTGGCCGGTCGACCGGGCCAGCACCTCAGCGTCGGTTGGTCAGCCGGGGGCGACGCGATCGTGCTGCGGACCGACCTCGACCGCGACTTCATGGCGCTCGTCCGTGTCTCCGTCCCGGACGGGGAGGTGACCTGGCTCGACGAGCCCGAATGGGACATCGAGCACGCGACCGTCGACGCCGGGGGCCGGGTCGGCGTCTGGTCGGTGAACGTCGACGGCGCGTCCCGACTGCAAGCCCGTGAACTCGGAGATGGCGCCGACCTCTCGATGCCGGACGTGCCGCAGGGCGTGGTGCTGGCGCTGTCCGCCGCGGCGGACGGTCGACGGTTCGCGGTCCTGATGGCTACCGCCACCGGGCCGGAGAACGTCGCCGTCGTCGACCTCGAGGAGCAGCAATTCGACTGGCTCACGGACTCCCGACCCAGCGCGGCCGATCCTGCGTCCTTCGTCGAGCCCGAGCTGGTCCACTTCCCGACCCACGACGGGCGCGAGATCCCCGCGTACCTCTATCGCCCCCGTGGGCCTGGCCCCGTCGGTGTGGTGGTGTCGATCCACGGCGGCCCCGAATATCAGGAGCGGCCCGCGTACAACTACAACGGCCTCTACCAGTACCTGTTGTCCTGCGGCATAGCGGTGCTCGCCCCCAACGTGCGCGGCTCGACCGGGTACGGCACGGCGTACCAGAAGCTCATCCACCACGACTGGGGCGGGGACGAGCTCAAGGACCTCGAACACGCCCACCGCTATCTCGCCGGGCTCGACTGGGTGGAGGCGTCCCGGATCGGCCTCTTCGGTGGCTCCTTCGGCGGGTTCGCCACACTGTCGTGCGTGAGCCGCCTGCCCGGTCGCTGGGCGGCCGCGGTGGCGCTCTTCGGCCCCTCCAACCTCGTCACCTTCGCCAGCTCGGTCCCGCCGACCTGGCGCCGCCTGATGGCGGAGTGGGTCGGCGACATCGAGACGGAACGGGACTTCCTGCTCGCGCGCTCGCCGATCACCTACGCCGACGACATCGATACCCCGCTGTTCGTGATCCAGGGGGCCAACGACCAACGGGTGGTGCAGGCCGAGAGCGATCAGATCGTCGAGCGGCTGCGCGGGCGCGGGGTCGAGGTCCGCTACGACGTCTACCGCGACGAGGGGCACGGCTTCGCCAAGCGCGCCAACGAGGCGAAAGCGCTCTCTGACGCGGCGGAGTTCCTCGTCGGCTACCTCACCGTCCCGGGGACCGGTTGACGGTCGACGTCCGGGAACGGCACACCGCCGGACAGGCGCGCGTAGCCGGGCCCGCGGTCGAAGAACGGCTCGTCCCCGGTACGCCGACGGCGGAGCTCGTCGCGGCGCTCCGCCGTCGCCTCGTCGACGACCGTCGCCCGGCGCGCCTGCACGGCGAGCACGACGCCGTAGTCGTCGCGCGCACCCTCGACGGAGACCTTGCCCCACTCCACGTCACGCACCACGTCGGCGACCGGCCGGTCGAGCGGGTCTCCCCAGCCGCCGCCGCCCGTCGTCCGGATCCGCACGACGTGGCCGGCGGGCAGCGGCTCGGCGTCGGCGAGCGCGTCGACGTCGCGCTCGCCGGAACCGCCGGGGTCGATGGTGACCTGGAACGACCGGCCGGCCTTGCCGCCCTTGACACCCCAGCAGGCGAGGATCGAGCGGTCGGCGATCGACATGAAGTGGGCGTCGCGCAGCATCCGGATGTGCTTCTCGTAGCCGAGCCCGCCGCGGTAGCGGCCGGCCCCGCCCGAGTCGACCGCCAGCCCGAGCCGCTCGACGAGGAACGGGAAGCGTGACTCGGTGAACTCGGTCGGCAGGTTCCGCGAGTCGGGGACCACGTGGATGGTGTCCTCGCCGTCGGCGTACCAACGCCCACCCGAGCCGCCGCCGAGCACCTCGCGCATCAGGTACGGCTCGCCGTCGCGGTCGGTGCCGTAGACGCCGGTGTAGCGGATGGTCTCCTGGTCGGCCGGCATCCGGCCGTCGACGGCCTTGGCCAGCACTCCAGCGAGCACGCCGAGCAGCCGCAGGATGACGAAGGTCCGCGCGTTGGTGGGCGCGGGGAAGATGGGCGTGAGCAGGGTCCCGGGTGGCGGGAAGCGCATCTCGATGAGCGGGACGACGCCCTCGTTGACGTCCAGCTCGGCCATCCGCTCAGGCGTCTCGGCCAGGTTGCGCAGGATCGGCGCGAGCCACTTGGCGAGGAAGTTGCCGTCGGCGTAGTCGCCGCAGTGGTTGATCGGACCCTTGGCCTGTGGCGACGTGCCGGTGAAGTCGAGGACGAGCGGGCGTTCCCTC
>DATBDW010000148.1:0-17624 GCA_036269735.1 Actinomycetes bacterium | reverse complement strand
CTCGGTGTACGACGGGATGCCGGCCCAGGGCGAGTCACCCGAGTCGGTGTTCCGGTCGCAGACGAAGGTCCGCTCGGCGTACGGGAAGTCGATCGAGTACTCGCTGCACAGCCTGATCTCCTACCTGCAGACCTACCCCGATCCGAACCTCGTCGTGGTCATGCTGGGCGACCACCAGCCGCACTCCTACGTCACCGGCCCGCACCCCGGTTTCGACGTGCCGGTCTCCGTCATCGCGCACGACCCCAAGGTGCTCGACGCCATCTCGAGCTGGGACTGGCAGGACGGTCTGCGGCCGGCGCCGGACGCGCCGGTGTGGCGGATGGACGCCTTCCGCGACAGGTTCCTCTCGGCGTACGGACCCTGACCCACCTCGAACCGACCGGCCCGCCGATGAGTCCGTGGCACGGGCGCAGTCTGATGGGCAGGACGTCACCCGATGCGAGGAGACCCACGATGACCGACTGGACCGCCGAGGCGATGGGCTCCGGGCAGTACGCCGACGTGAACGGCATCACCCTCTACTACGAGACCCACGGCACCGGGCACCCGATGGTCCTGCTGCACGGCGGGCTCGGCTCCGGCGAGATGTTCGGGCCGGTGCTGCCCGCGCTGGCGGCCAACCACCAGGTCGTCGTGGTCGACCTGCAGGGGCACGGGCGCACCGCCGACATCGACCGGCCGCTCGACGTCCGGCTGATGGCCGACGACATCGCGGCGCTCATCGACCACCTCGGGCTCGTCAACCCGGATGTCGTGGGCTACTCGCTCGGCGGCGGTGTGGCGTTGCTCACCGCGGCGAAGTACCCGGACAAGGTCGGCAGGCTCGTCAGCGTCTCGGCGAACATCCGGCCCGACGCGATCTACCCGGAGATGCGGGCGCAGCAGGCTCAGATGGGCGCGGCGGCCATGGAGTTCCTCAGGGACACCCCGATGTACCAGCTGTACCAGCGGGTCGCCCCGCGGCCCGAGGACTTCCCCCGGCTGCTCGACAAGATCGGCGAGTCGATGGCGCACGACTTCGACTTCACCAGCGCCGTCCGCTCGCTGCAGGTGCCGACCCTGCTCGTCGCCGCGGACGCCGACATGGCGTCGCCGGCCCACTACGTCGAGGAGTTCAAGCTCCTCGACGGTGGCCTGCGCGACGGCGGCTGGATGGGGGAGGGCCGCCCGGCCGGCGGTCACGCGCTGGCGATCCTGCCCGGCCTGACGCACTACAACGTCTTCGCCTCGCCGCTCTTCGCCGCGGTCACCCTCGCGTTCCTCGACGGCAAGCCGCGCTGAGCCCGGGCGGCGATGCAGCACTGCTGCGAAGATCGCCCCGTGCCGTCGCTGCCGTCGCTGCCGATGTCGAGCTCGTCGCTGCTCGTGCGGACGGACTTCACCGACTCGACAGACGGCAGATGGGAGCAGGTGCGCGACCAGGCGCTGCGGGAGAACGAGGACGGCTTCCGGGCGTACGCCGAGCCGGTCAGCGATCCCGGGTTCGAGCACGCGACCTGGGCCGCGGTCAGGGCGGCCGTGCCCAGACACGACGAAGGCGCGTCGGTCCTCTTCGTCGCCGACGCCACCACCCTGAGCTCCCCGGACCATCCGATCCTGGTGGTCGACCTGCTCGACGAGGGCTTGACGCCCTTCCGGTGCGTCCCCTCCGCGCTGTGGAGCGTCGACAACAACCTGAACATCGCCAACCTGGACTGGGCGGACTTCGCGGACGCGGTTGACAAGGACGGCGTCTTCCGCGGCTTCCGCGAGTAGCGACGTTCGGCCTGGCTGACGGCGGCCGGCAGAGGTCGGGTGAGGGAACAGTCCGTGACAGACCGGACGCATCACGGCGCGGCCGGGGCTCCGATGGTGACGATCCGTCACCCCATGGGTGCTAGGCGGTGACCGCCATGCGTGGTTATCTCTTCATATGAGCCCGGCCGCGCAGGTCGCCGAGGCCCTGGTGGGTCTCGCTGCCGTGACCGCTGTGGCCGCCGGTGTCCTGCTGCGCCGCCCTCCCCACCGCACCGCGTGGCTGCTGCTCGGCACCGGTCTCCTGGCGTTCGCCGCGGGGGACCTGCTCGCCCTGGCCGTCCCGGCCCGGGACCACGCCGGGCCGGTGGACATCGTCTACCTGGCGGGCTACCCGCTGCTGGTCGCCGGCCTCGCCCTGATGCACCACAAGGGCGAGCGGGCCCGTGACCGGGCCGGCCTGGTCGATGCCGCGATCCTCGCCCTGACCGCGGCCGTCGGCTACTGGGTGCTGCTCGTCGGGCCGGGCTTCGGCGCCCAGACGGGTGCCGACCAGGCGGTCGCGGTGGCCTACCTCGTCCTGGATGTCGCCCTGCTCGGTGTCGCGATCCGGCTCGTCGTGGCCGGGCCGACCCGCACCGTGCCCTCGCTGCTGGCCCTCGGGGTCGCGGCGATGCTCGTCACCGACTGCATCTACCAGGCGGGGCCGCTGGGGGAGCGCGCCGCGCTGAGCCTCCCGCTCCACCTCGGCTGGCTGCTCGGGATGGCACTGGTCGCCGCGGCCGCGACACATCGCGACGCGCGCCAGCCCGTCGCCGTACCCGAGTCGCGCCGCGAGACACTGTCCCCCGTCCGGCTGGCACTGCTCGCTGCCGTCGTTCTCATCCCGCCGGCGCTGATCGGCCTGCAGGCGGCGCGCGGCCGGTACAGCGACATCGCGATCCTCTCGGTCGCGCTCGGCGCGGTGCTGGCCCTGGTCGTGACCCGCGTCGGGCTGCTGATGCGAGACGTGGGCCGCACCGCCGCCCGGGAGCGCACCCTGCGCACCGCGGCCGCGGACTTCGTCGCCGCGGGCGACCGCTCGCGGATCCAGGCGGCGGCGCTGCGCGCCGTGGACCTGCTCGCGCCCGGCCTCGTCGCCGGCCGCATCGTCGACGTGGCGGCGGACGAGGAGGTCGAGGTGGTCGCCGGCGGCGGGCGGCACGACGCACGCGTCCGGGGCCGAGCCCTCGCCTCGTCGTTGCTGCCGTACGTCGGCGCCGGGACCGCGTTCCGAGACGTCCTGGTGCAGGAGCTCGACGTCGACCTCCGCGACGGCCTCGGCCTGCGCGATGCGGAGGGGCAGCTGCGCGTCTTCCCGGTGCGCGTCCACCGCGAGCTGCTGGCGGTCGTCGTGCTCGTCACGAACACGCCGCTCGATGCCGGTACGACGCACGCGGTGGAGACGCTCGTGGCGCAGCTCGCCCTCGCGCTGGAGTCCGCAACTCTCGCCGACGACCTGCACGTGCGGCAGAGCGAGGCGCGCTTCCGCGCGCTCGTGCAGAACTCGTCCGACGCGATCCTGCTCGTCGACAAGGACGCGGCGGTGACCTATCAGAGCCCGTCGGCCGACCGGATGTTCGGCTACGCCGACGACGCCCTGGTCGGTCACAGCGTCGAGGACCTGTGCCACCCGGCTGACCTGCTGCGGGTACAGTCGGGCCTCACCGACGTACTGTCCAGCCCCGGCGCCACCCGCCGCCTCGAGCTGCGGCTGCGCCGCCGTGGTGGCGGCTGGCTGGACGCCGAGGCCGTCGTCAACAACCTGCAGGCCGACCCGAACGTGCGCGCCAGCGTCGTGACGGTCCGCGACGTCAGTGAGCGCAAGCAGTTCGAGACACAGCTGACCCACCAGGCCTTCCACGACGAGCTGACCGGCCTGGCCAACCGCGCGCTGTTCACCGACCGGGTAGCGCACGCGCTGGCCCGGCGGGAGCGCGACAGCACCACGCTGGCGGTGCTGCTGCTGGACCTCGACGACTTCAAGACCGTGAACGACGGCCTCGGTCACGCCGCGGGCGACTCCATGCTGCGGGCGGTCGCGGAGCGCCTCGCCGCGCTGGTCCGGCCGGGCGACACGACGGCGCGGCTTGGCGGCGACGAGTTCGCGATGGTGCTCGTCGACCTCCCGAACGAGCCGGCAGCCGTCCATGCCGTCGAGCGCATCATCACCGTCCTGGGCGAGCCGCTGGTCATCGAGGGCAAGGAGGTGTTCGTGCAGGCGAGCATCGGCCTCGCGTTCGCCGGCGACCCCGCCGACGCGGCCGCCACCCCCGAGCAGCTGCTGCGCAACGCCGACGCCGCGATGTACGTCGTCAAGACCGACGGCAAGGGCCGCTACGCCATCTTCCAGCCGCACATGCACGCCGCCGCCCTGCACCGGCTGGACCTGCGGGCCGACCTTCAACGCGCCCTGGACAACCGCGAGTTCGCGCTGCACTACCAGCCGATCGTGTCGATGGAGACCGGCGGACTGGTCGGCGTCGAGGCGCTGGTCCGCTGGCAGCACCCACAACGCGGCCTGGTGTCCCCCGACGCGTTCATCCCCCTCGCCGAGGAGACCGGACTCGTCGTACCGCTCGGGCTGTGGGTCATGGAGCAGGCCTGCCGGCAGGTGGCCGACTGGTCCACCGGGTCCCACGGTCTGTCGGTGAGCATCAACGTGTCGCAACGCCAGCTTCGGCGTGCCGAGTTCGGTGCCGAGGTGGGCGACGTGCTCGCCCGCACCGGCATCGACCCGTCCCGGATCGCCCTCGAGATCACCGAGAGCGCGATCATGGCCGAGGTCGAGCCGACCATCGCGCGGCTGCGGGCGCTCAAGGACCTCGGTGTCCGGGTCGCCGTCGACGACTTCGGCACCGGCTACTCGTCGTTCAGCTGGCTGCGTCAGCTGCCGGTCGACGTACTCAAGATCGACAAGGAGTTCGTCGACGAGCTCGGCCGCCGCGACCAGGGCGGGTTCCTCGTCGCGGCGATCATCGACCTGGCGCACAACCTCGGTCTGCGCACCGTCGCCGAGGGCATCGAGCGACCCACCCAGCTGGCCCGGCTGCGGGACATGCACTGCGACCTCGGGCAGGGCTTCCACGTGGGCAAGCCGATGCCCGCCGAGGACGTGGTCGACCTGCTGGCGATGGAGAGGGGCAAGCACCGCTCCAGCGGCTCCGCCTGGGCCAGCTGACCCCGTCTGGCCTGGCTGACCGGGATGGGACGCGGGCTGGTCGCCGGTCAGGTCAAGGGCGGCTTCGGACCGGGAGCGGCCTGTGTCGGATCGATGCGTCAGACCGTCCGGAGTGCTCCCAGAGCTGCCGTCCCATCCCAACGGCACACAAAGGGTGCTTCCGCTCGCAGATCGGGCTCTCAGGGCCGACTTTGTGTGCCGTTGTGTCGGTGAGCACTGCGGCCGTGCTCCCTTATCCCGGCGCCGTTGATCTGACAGTCACCGCGACGGTCGGCCAGTCGCGAACGAGCGCCGACCGGCTCCCTCCTCCGGGCGCTCTTGAGCTGAGCCCACGCGGGCTGGTTGCCGGAAGCAACCAGTTACTATTATCGCGGGTGTGACCGCTCACGCGGAGGCCCGGACCCGCCTCATGGAGCAGTACGACGCCATCCCCGCGGGCGCCCCGGTCCGCCTGGCGAAGAAGACGTCGAACCTGTTCCGGCCCCGCGCGAGCAACGCCACCCCCGGGCTGGACGTGTCCGCGCTGGACGGCGTCCTGTCGGTCGACCCGGTGGCCCGCACCTGCGACGTGCAGGCCATGACGACCTATGAGCACCTGGTCGACGCGACCCTCGCGCACGGCCTGATGCCGACCGTGGTCCCTCAGCTCAAGACCATCACCATCGGCGGCGCGGTCACCGGGCTGGGCATCGAGTCGTCGTCGTTCCGCACCGGGCTGCCGCACGAGGCGGTCCGCGAGATCGAGGTGCTCACCGGTGACGGCCAGGTGGTCGTGGCGCGGCCGGACGGGCCGGACGCCGACCTGTTCCGCGCGTTCCCCAACTCCTACGGAACCCTCGGCTACGCGCTGCGGCTGGTGATCGACCTCGAGCCGGTGTCGCCGTACGTACGGCTGCGGCACGTCCGGTTCCGCGACCTCGACGAGCTCACGGCGGCGATCGGGTCGATCACCGACAGCCGGTCCTGGGAGGGCGAGCAGGTCGACTTCCTCGACGGCGTCATGTTCAGCGCCGACGAGGCCTACCTCAGCCTCGGCTCGTGGGCCGCCGAGGCGCCGTACACCTCGGACTACACCGGCATGGGGATCTACTACCGGTCCATCCAGTCCCGCGGCGTCGACTACCTGACGGTGCGCGACTACCTCTGGCGCTGGGACACCGACTGGTTCTGGTGCTCGCGGGCGTTCGGTGCGCAGAACACGCGGATCCGCCGGGTGTGGCCCAAGCGCTGGCTGCGCAGCGACGTCTACTGGAAGCTCATCCGGTTGGAGAACCGCTACGGCGTGGGCGCGCGGATCGACGCCCGCCGCGGCAAGGCGCCGCGCGAGCGGGTCGTGCAGGACGTCGAGATCCCCCTGGAGAACACCGCTGGGTTCCTGCGCTGGTTCTTGCACAAGGTGCCGATCGAGCCGGTGTGGCTGTGCCCGCTACGGCTGCGTGACGACGGGCCGTCGGCGATGTACGCCGGTGAGCACCAGTCGCCGTGGCCGCTCTACCCGCTGCGCCGCAGCGAGACCTACGTCAACGTTGGCTTCTGGTCCACGGTGCCGATCGAGGAGGGTCGGGCCGACGGCGACGTGAACCGCGCGATCGAGGCCGAGGTGACCGCGCTCGGCGGCCACAAGGGCCTGTACTCCGACGCCTACTACGGCGCGGACGAGTTCTGGGCGCTGTACGGCGGCGAGGACTACCAGGGCGTAAAGAAGCGTTACGACCCACGGTCGAGGCTGCTCGACCTGTACGCGAAGGCGGTGCAACGGCGGTGACCTTCAAGCTGGACAACCTCACAGGTGGCCTGGGGCGCAGTGGTGCCGTGACGCTCGGCGACATGTTCGAGCGGCTCTTCGGTGCCGATGCACCGGTCCGCTTCTCGGCGTACGACGGCAGCTCCGCGGGCGACCCGCATGCCGACCTCGGCATCCGCGTGGTCACACCGCGTGCGGTGTCCTATCTCGCGACGGCTCCCGGGTCGCTCGGCCTGGCCCGTGCGTACATCCAGGGCGACCTCGACGTCGAGGGGGTGCACCCGGGCAACCCCTACGAGCTGCTCAAGGTGATGGACGACGGCCTGCACCTGCAGCGCCCGTCCCTCTCGGAGGCGATGGCCTGGGCCCGGACGCTGGGACCGAAGACGTTCGTGCCGCCGCCGCTCCCTGCCCAGGAGGTCGTGCCGTCCTGGCGACGCGGGCTGCGGCACTCCCGCGACCGCGACGCCGAGTCGATCAGCTACCACTACGACGTCTCGAACGCGTTCTACGAACGCGTGCTCGGCCCGTCGATGACCTACACCTGCGCCTGCTTCCCGGCCGAGGACTCCAGCCTCGAGGAGGCGCAGGCGCACAAGTACGACCTGGTCGCGCGCAAGCTGGGGCTGCAGCCCGGTATGCGGCTGCTCGACGTCGGCTGCGGCTGGGGCGGCATGGTCCGGCACGCGGCGAAGAACTACGGCGTGTCCGTCCTCGGCGTGACGCTCTCCCGCGAGCAGGCGACGTGGGCCCAGAACCGCATCAAGGTCGAGGGCCTCGACGACATCGCCGAGGTGCGGCACAGCGACTACCGCGACGTGCGCGAGCGCGACTTCGACGCGGTGAGCTCGATCGGGCTGATCGAGCACATCGGCGTGAAGAACTACCCGTCGTACTTCTCGTTCCTCCGGTCCCGTTTGCGCCCCGAGGGCCGGCTGCTCAACCACGGCATCACCCGGTCGGACAACCAGCACGCCGGCCTGCCGCGGCGCGGTTTCATCGGCCGCTACGTGTTCCCCGACGGGGAGCTCACCGGCTCGGGCGACATCGTGCGCGCCATGGAGGACGCGGGGTTCGAGGTGCAGCACCAAGAGAACCTGCGGGTGCACTACGCCAAGACGCTGACCGGCTGGTGCGACAACCTCGTGACGAACTGGGACGCGTGCGTGGCCGAGGCCGGCCTGCCGGTCGCGAAGGTGTGGGGCCTCTACATGGCCGGCTCGCGACTCGGCTTCGAGAGCAACCAGATCCAGCTGCACCAGGTCCTCGGCACCCGCAACACCGACGCCGGGTCGTCGGGCTACCCGTTGCGGCACGACTTCGGCGTGTGAGCCAGCGTGTGCATTTTCGCTGTCGTGGACAGCTGCTGACGGGCGTCTTCCGCTGAGGCACAGTGAACGTATGAGCGCCGCAGCAGACCAGTACGACAAGCCGCTCGACCGCGCCGCGGCGCACGCCCGAGACTGGCTCGCCACCGTCCCGGGCCGCGCCGTACCGCCGCTGGTCGACGCCGACACGGTCGTCGCCGCTCTCGGTGGCGAGCTGCCCGACGGGCCGACCGACGCGGCCGAGGTCGTCGACCTGCTGGCCCACGGGGTCGAGCCGGGCCTGATGGCGATGCCGTCCGGCAGGTTCTTCGGGTGGGTCATCGGCGGGACGCTGCCGGCCGCGCTCGCCGCCGACTGGATGGTCAGCGCGTGGGACCAGAACACCGGTATGCGCTATGCGACGCCCGGCGTGACGGGCACCGAGGAGGTCGCGGGCGCGTGGCTGCTCGACCTGCTCGACCTGCCGCGGGGGTCGGACGTCGGCTTCGTCACCGGCGGCACGATGGCCAACTGGACCGGGCTGGCCGCCGGCCGGTACGACGTCCTGCGCCGGGTCGGCTGGGACGTCAACACCGACGGGCTCACCGGCGCGCCGAAGGTGCACGTGCTCGTGGGTGCCGACCGGCACGCGACGGTGGACCTGTCGCTGCGCTACCTCGGTCTCGGTGCGCCGACGGCGGTGGCCGACGACGAGGAGGGCCGGATCCGGACGGACGCCCTGCGGTCGGCGCTGGCCGGCCTCGAGGGTCCGGTGCTGGTGGCGCTGCAGGCGGGCAACCTGCACTCGGGCTGCTTCGACCCGCTCGCCGAGTGCATCGCCATCGCGCACGAGGCGGGTGCGTGGGTGCACATCGACGGCGCGTTCGGGCTGTGGGCCGCCGCGTCGCCCCGGCTGCGGCACCTCGTCGAGGGGATGGGCGACGCCGACTCGTGGGGCACCGACGCGCACAAGACGCTCAACACGCCGTACGACTGCGGCATCGCGGTCGTGCGCGACCCCACCGCGTTGCGCGGCGCCCTGTCGATGCAGGCGAGCTACCTGATCCACGCCTCCGACAAGGGTGATCCCCTCGACAAGGTGCCCGAGCTGTCGCGGCGGGCCCGCGGCGTACCCGTGTGGGCAGCGCTTCGGTCCCTCGGCAAGTCGGGCGTGGCCGCCCTGGTCGAGGGCCTGCACGACAACGCGCGGGCGATCGCCGACGGCATCGCCTCGATCCCCGGCGCGGAGATCCTCAACGACGTCGTCTACACCCAGGTGTCGGTGTCGTTCGGCTCGGACGAGCGCACCCGCGAGGTCACCGAGCGGCTGCTCGCCGACGGCACGGCGTGGATGTCCGGCTCGCGCTGGAAGGGCCGCGACGTGCTGCGGGTCTCGGTGAGCAACTGGTCGACCGACGCCGAGGACGTGGCCGCCAGCGTCGCCGCCGTGCGCCGCGCCGCCGAAGCCACCTGACGGCCACCTTTCCCCGAAATGATCACGTTAACGTGATCGTTTCCTACTGGGCGTGGCTTATACGCCGCGCCCAGGGTGAAGTGACCGCGCTAACGTGATCATTTCCTTGTGGGCGGGATGGGTCAGGGGATGTAGGGGCGGGCGGCGGCGCTGCCGGGGCGGATCCGGAGCGGTGCGGTGTCGACGGCCTCGAACGCCGATGCGGGGATCGCCTTGAGCTGGTCGAGCAGCCCGGACGGCCAGCGCGAGTCGGCGGTGCCCTGGAAGAACCATGGCGACCCGTTGTCGGCGAGCACCAGCCCGTAGCGCTTCATCGCGCGCAGCACCACGCGGGTGTCGGCGCGGTAGCGCGAGATCGGGAACGAGGCCTTGAGCCGGAACCGCGCGCCCATCGGCGGGTACGCCGGGTCGCTGACCGATCCGGCGTCGTGGCGCGCCGGCCAGACGTGCGCCCGGTCGGTCACGTCCGTGGTGAACCGGACGGCGTGGTCGACGTAGCCGCGCTTCTCCACCTCGGCGTACCGCAGGAGGCCCGGCATGATCGGCAGGCCCGCGGCGTCGGCCGATGTCCAGCCCTGCGGCCTCAGCTTGTTGCCCGTCAGGGACCACGTCGCACCCGACCCCGCGGTCCATCCGCTCGACCGCTGGTAGGTCGAGAACGTCTCGTACAGCCGGCAGGTGCTCTTGTCGATCACGATCGCGTGCCTGTCGCCACCGGCGGCCCGGCCGCCCTCGATCTTGGTGTCGGCGCCGAGGGGATACCGCACTGGGTCGCTCTCGTCGGCGTACTGGAAGCGCACGGCCACCTTCGGGTGCGTCGCGCCGACGACGGTGACCGGGATGCCGTAGGGCACCGGCTGCGCGCCGTAGGACGGGCCGAAGTCGGGGTGCAGGTCCCGGGAGGGCGACATGTGCGAGGTCCAGTCCGCGCTGCGGGCGTTGACGGGGAGGCTGCTGATGTCGGCGTGCCAGTAGTTGTCGCCGGGGAACACCGGGCAGCTGGTGCCCGGCAGGTGCCTGGTGCCGCCGACTGCGACCCCGCTGGATCCGGTGATCATGGCTGCGACCAGCGGCAACGTCACCGCGACGGCGGCGAGGGGTGTCCGGGAGCGCTGGGGTGACCTCATGGGGGCATTGTTCGGCATCCGCCTGGGGTGCTCCGCAGGCCCGAGCGGGTGTCGCGCCCGGACACACCCGGGAATGGGACGCATCGGACAACCGGGCTACCCTGGCGCGCCATGGGGCAGTTCTACGACGACACAGCGAACCAGCCCCGGACCCAGCTGATGACCGACGACGAGATCGGCCTGCTCGACGAGTCGCTGCGCCTGCTGGGCGACCGCCAGGACCGGGTGGTCGGCTACTTCTACGCCGCGCTGTTCGTCGAGGCCCCGCACCTGCGCGCGCTCTTCCCGGCCGCGATGGACACCCAGCGGGACCGGCTGTTCCGCGCGCTCGTCGGAGGCGTGCGCAACCTCGCCTATCCGGAGCAGTTCGAGCCGATGCTCGAGCAGCTCGGCCGCGACCACCGGAAGTACGGGGTCAAGGCCGAGCACTACGAGCTCGTTGGCCGGGCGCTGCTCACCGCGCTGCGGCAGTACTCCGACTTCTGGGTGCCGGAGCTCGACGCCGCATGGGTCAGGGCGTACGCCGCGATGTCCGCCGTGATGCAGCGCGGCGCGCAGGAGGCCGCGACCCGCGAGCCGGCGTGGTGGCGGGGCGAGGTGGTCGCTCACGAGCGCCGCAGTGATGACCTCGCGGTGCTGCTGCTGCGCACGGACCGGCCCTACGACTACGAGCCGGGCCAGTACGCCAGCATCGAGACGCCGTACCGCCCCCGATCGTGGCGCACCTACTCGATGGCCACGGCCCCGTCGGCGGACGGGCTGCTGGAGTTCCACGTCCGCGCTCTCTCGCACGGCTGGGTGAGCGGCCCGCTGGTCTGGCGCGCACAGGTCGGGGACGTCCTGCGGCTCGGCGCCCCGATGGGCGAGATGCAGATCGACCAGGACTCCCGGCGCGACCTGCTCCTGGTGGCCGGCGGCACTGGGCTGGCCCCGCTCAAGGCGGTGATCGACGGGATGTCGCGGTGGAACACCTCGCGGCGCGTCACGCTGTTCTTCGGCGCCCGGCGCACCAGCGACCTCTACGACATGGGGCCGCTGTACCGCATGTCGGCCGTCAACCAGTGGCTCACGGTGGTCCCCGTCGTGTCCGAGGACGCGAGCTTCAACGGCGAGCAGGGCCTGCTGCCCGACGTCGTGGCGCGCTGGTCCGAGGGGTACGCCGGGTGGCGCGAGCACGACGTCATGGTCTGCGGCTCGCCCGCGATGACCCGGGCCACCGTCAACCGGCTCACGGCGCTCGGCGTACCGGCGGACCGGATGCGCTACGACGTGGCCGGCGACGAGCACCCGGCCGCCGCGCAGATCATCGACCTGCGGCGCACCCGGGCCTCCCGCGCCCCCCGCTGACCCGACCCCCCAGCCCCCGGGCCCCCGCCTCCCAACGCCCGCAGCCGATCACGTAAACGTGATCGACAGGCGCCCCGCACATGTTGCAGCGCGTGGGAGGCGATGGTCGATCACGTAAACGTGATCGCCGGGGGGGCTGGGGCTCGGTGGCGGACCGCTTACCAGGTCGGGTCGGAGCGGAGCAGGTCGTCGAGGGCGGCGGCCGACATCGGCCGGCCCATCAGGTAGCCCTGGGCTCTGTCGCAGCCCATCCGGCGCAGCGCGGCGAGCTGCCCCGGGGTCTCGACACCCTCGCCGATCACGACCAGGTCGTGGGCATGCGCGAGGGCGATCACGGCGGCGACGACCGCGTCGTCGCGGGCGCTGGTGCCGAGCCGGCTCACGAACGACCGGTCGATCTTGAGGAACCGCAGCGGGAAGCTCTGCAGGTACGCCAGCGCTGAGTAGCCGGTGCCGAAGTCGTCGAGCCCGACGGCCACCCCCATGTCCTGGATCCGGGTCAGCGACTCCTTCACGGTGGGGCTCGCGGCGAGCAGGCTGCGCTCGGTCAGCTCGATGCGCACCATCGAGCCGGGTACGCCGAACCACCGCAGCGCCTTCTGGAGCCGCGGGACGAACCCGGGGTCCTCCAGCGAGCGCGCGCTGACGTTCGTGGTGAGCCGTCGCAGCAGGACACCGGAGTCGAGCAGCCGCGCGCACTCGGCGGCGACCCGCTCGAACATCCGCGCGTCGAGCTCCACGATCAGCCCGGTCTCCTCGGCGACGTCGATGAAGTCGGCGGGGAGGACGACGCGGCCGGCGTCGTGGATGCGCACCAGCGCCTCGGCTGCGTGCACCTTCCCGTCGACGAGGTCGACGATCGGCTGGAAGACCGGCTCCAGGAGGTTGTCGGCCAACGCCCGGCGGAGCAGGGTCTCGGCGGCGAGCCGGCGGTCGGCCCGGTCGCGCAGCTCGTCGTCGAACAGCGCGTACTGGTCGCGCCCTGAGTCCTTCGCGCGGTACAGCGCGAGGTCGGCCTCGCGGTAGAGATCTCCCGGGGTACGGGCCGCGTCGTCGACCGCGAGCGAGATGCCGATGCTCACCGTCGCGACCAGCGACTCGGCGGCCGGGCCGAGGTCGAAGGGGCGCCGCAGTGTCTCGAGCAGGCGGTCCGCGACGGCGTGCACGGCCTCCGCGGATGGCAGCCCCTCGACCAGGACGACGAACTCGTCACCGCCCAGCCGGGCCACCGTGGACTCGGCGCGGGTCACTGCCTCGATCCGACCGGCCATCTCGACGAGCAGGGCGTCACCCACCTGGTGACCCAGCGAGTCGTTCACCGTCTTGAACCGGTCGATGTCGAGCAGCAGCATCGCGACCGCGCCGCCGCGGCGGTGCAGCCGGGCCAGCGCCTGGTCCAGACGGTCGTTGAGCAGCGTGCGGTTGGCCAGGCCGGTGAGGGTGTCGGTGAGCGCGAGGCGTTCGAGCTCCGCCTTCTCGCGCAGCCGGTCGCTGATGTCGACGGCGTGCGTGACGAGGTAGAGCCGCTCCCCGTTCGTGCCGTAGACGACCGAGCTGGTGATCCAGGCGTGGACGACGTGGCCGTCGGCGTGCAGGTAGCGCTTCTCGAACGCCAGCGACGACAGGTCGCCGCCGAGCAGCCTCCCGAACCTCTGTGCGTCGCGGTCGCGGTCGTCGGGATGGGTGAGGTCCCCGAGCATGACCCCGGCGAGCTCCTCCTCGCCGCGTCCGAGCATCTGCTGGAAGGCCGCGTTGGTCCGCAGGTAGCGACCCTGGTCGTC
This sequence comes from Actinomycetes bacterium, assembly GCA_036269735.1. Lineage (GTDB taxonomy): Bacteria > Actinomycetota > Actinomycetes > JACCUZ01 > JACCUZ01 > DATBDW01. The sequence continues at coordinate 3,887 of DATBDW010000148.1, read as the reverse complement.
CGTGGTAAGGCCGATCATCGACATGCCGATCGGGGCGTTCTCGAACGCGACCCGGAAGTGCTCCTCGCTCTCGGCCAGGCGGGCGGCGTACTGCTCCTGCGCGGTGATGTCCATCGCGGTTCCCCATACGTGGGTGATCGCGCCGTCCCGGTCGCGCCGCACGTCTCTCCAGGCGCGCACGTGGTGCTCGGACCCGTCCGGGTGCACCACCCGGTAGACCGCCTCCTCGGCGACGCCGGTCGACACCATCCGCTCGCCGAGGGCACGCATCCGCTCGCGGTCCTCGGGGTGCACGCAGGCCAGGAACTCCTCCATGGTCGGCGCCGGTGCGGCTGGGTCGCGGCCCATCAGGGCGGTCATCCGGTCCGACCACTCGAGGCGTTCCGTGCGGAGGTCCCACTCCCAGGTGGCGGTCCGGGTCAGGTCGATGGCGGCGGCCAGCGAGGCGCGGCTGACAGCGACGGAGGCGAGCGCCTCCTCCCGGTCGGTCACGTCGATCGTCGCGCCGAAAACGGCCGTGACCGCGCCGTCCTCGCCGCGCTCGACGTCGGTCCACGACTGCAGGTGGCGGATCGTGCCGTCGGGGAGCACGACCCGGAACACGTCGCGATGACCGGTGCTGTAGCCGCGCTGGCGCAGCTCGCGCGCCGGCCCGCGGTCGTCGGGGTGGAGCAGCTCGACGTACTCCTCGACGGTCGGTGGCTGCTCGCGCGGGTCGAGTCCGACCAGCTGGAACATCTCGTCGGACCAGGTGTGCACGCCGCTGGCGACGTCGAGCTCCCACCAGGCCAGCCCGGTCAGCTCCTGTGCTGCGCGCAGCCGCCGCAGGCGGGCCGTCCGGGCTTCGCGAGCGGTACGCCGGGCGGTGATGTCGGTGAACGCGCTGACCACACCGGTGAGCTCGCCCGTCGCGTCATGCACCGGGACGGAGTTGACGCTGAGCCACTGCACGCGACCATGGCCGGCGTCCAGTCCCAGCACGTCGTCGCGCCGGGGCTCTCCGGTGGCCATCGCGAGGCTCGATGGCTGCATGTTGTTGGTCCGCTCGGTGCCGTCGTCCCAGAGCATGCGCCAGGAGGTGGTGCCGGAGCGGCCGGCGAGGTGCTCCTCGCTGAACCCCAGGATCTGCTGAGCCCCGGTGTTGGTGAGGACGATGCGACCGTCCCGGTCCTGGACGATCAGGCCGTCGGTCATCACGTCGACCAGCGCGGCCTGGTGCGCCTCGAGGGCGCTGCGCGCCGACTCGGCCAGCGCGGTGCCGAGCCGGCTGGCCGCGACGTCGGCGAGCATGCCGAGCAGCTCGAGGTCGTCCTCGTCGAACGCGGCGCGGCGGGCGGACACGGCGGCGATGAGGGCGATGCACACCCCGTCGTGGACGAGCGGCACGATGATCGAGGAGCGCGTACCGGCGCCCGCGCTGACGGCGGGCAGGGTGCGCCGGTCGACTCGCGAGTCCGCGCAGATCTGCGGCTCGAGGGTCCGCACGGCGAGCCCGCCGAGTGTCCCGTCCTGCGGGATCCGGTGGCCGACCGAAGGGCCGGCGATCCCACCGGTCGCGCGGACCACGATGCCGTCACCCTCCGGCTGGGAGGCGATCGCGCCATCCGCGGGGAACACGGAGAGCACGGAGTCGGCGAGGACCTGGAAGACCTGGGCCGGGTCCGCCGGTGCGACCGCGATGTCGCGCTGGGCTGCTACGACCCGGCGCATCCGGGCGAGCGCGCCGAACCGGCCCGGGGCGTCGAGCGGGGACGCACCCCGCTCCATCCCCGCGGCACGGTTGGCCGGGACGGTCACGTCCCCCCATCGGCAGGTGAGCGTGGGAAGTTGAGCCAACCGGGTGACGGGCGCGCTCGCGCGGCGGCCGGCCCGTCGGCGTACGGCTGCGGCGTGGACCTTGCCCCGGCCGGTCGCGCGCGTGAGGATCAATGCGGACGAAGGAGACCCGACCCGGAGGTCCGTGGGATGCACAGCACCATGCAGGAGACCCCGCTGTCGTTGGCGACGCTGCTGCGCTACGGCACGACGGTGCACGGGACGTCCGAGGTGATCACCTGGACCGGCGACGGCGTCCGGACCGCGACGTACGCCGAGGTCGGCCGCCGGTCCGCGCAGCTGGCGCACGGCCTGCGCGCCCTCGGCGTGACCGGCGACGACAGGGTCGCCACGTTCATGTGGAACAACCAGGAGCACCTCGAGGCCTACTGCGCGGTCCCCGCGATGGGCGCGGTGCTGCACCCGCTGAACATCCGGCTGTTCTCCGACCAGCTCGCCTTCATCGCCGAGCACGCCCAGGACAAGGTCGTCATCGTGGACGGCTCGGTGCTGCCGTTGCTCGCGAAGGTCCTCGGGCAGATCGCCACGATCGAGCACCTGGTCGTCAACGGGCCGGCCGACCTGACGGTGCTGGAGGGCACCCAGGCCGAGGTGCACGCCTACGAGGACGTCCTGGCCGGGCAGCCCGAGGAGTTCGACTGGGTCGAGGTGGACGAGAACGACGCGGCCGCGATGTGCTACACGAGCGGCACCACAGGCCACCCGAAGGGCGTTGCCTACAGCCACCGGTCGATCTACCTGCACTCGATGCAGGTCTGCATGGCCGACGGGTTCGGTCTCAGCCAGGCCGACCGGATCCTGCTGATCGTGCCGATGTTCCACGTGCTCGCGTGGGGCACGACGTACGCAGCGATGATGTGCGGCGCGACGATGATCATGCCCGACCGGTTCCTCGCTCCGGAGCCGCTCGCCGACCTCATCGAGACGACGAAGCCGACGCTCGCCGGTGGCGTCCCGACCATCTGGGCCGGCCTGCTCGCGCACCTCGACGAACACCCGCGGGACCTGTCCTCGATCCGCGACGCGATCGTCGGCGGCTCGGCGGCGCCGCGCGCGCTGATGGAGGGGCTGGACCGGCACGGCCTGCACCTCACCCACGCCTGGGGGATGACCGAGACGTCGCCGCTCGGCACGATCTCGCGACCGCCGGCCGGCGTCGAGGGCGAGGAGCGGTGGCGCTACCGCCTCACCCAGGGCCGGCTCGCCGCGTCGGTGCAGGCCCGCCTGGTCGGCCCGGACGGCTCGGAGATGCCCCGCGACGGCGTCGCCGTCGGCGAGCTCGAGGTGCGCGGGCCGTGGATCACGGGCTCGTACTTCCGGGACGACGACCCGGACAAGTTCGACGACGGCTGGTTGCGGACCGGCGACGTCGGCACCATCACGCCCGACGGCTTCCTCACGCTGACCGACCGGTCCAAGGACGTCATCAAGTCCGGCGGCGAGTGGATCTCGTCGGTCGAGCTGGAGAACCAGCTGATGGCACACCCCGCCGTCGCGGAGGCGTCGGTGGTCGGCGTACCGGACGAGAAGTGGGGCGAGCGCCCGCTCGCCACAGTCGTCGTGCGCGACGGCGCGACGGTGACGGTCGAGGAGCTGCGCGAGCACCTGGCGGCCAAGGTGGCGAGCTGGCAGCTGCCGGAGCGCTGGGCCTTCATCGACGAGGTGCCCAAGACCTCGGTGGGCAAGTTCGACAAGAAGGTCATCCGCCGCCAGTACGCCGACGGCGCCCTCGACGTCCGGACCCTCCCCTAGCGTTCGGCGCCACCTTCCGCAAATGATCACGGTTCCGTGATCATTTGTTGCCGACCGTGGTGACTTCGCCAAGGTACGGATGGGTTCGCCGCGGGAGGAGGGGGCGGTGATCCGATCGACGCAGGTCGGGGAGTCCGGTCGTGCCGGTCGCGCCGTGGTGCTTTGCCCGGCTCGTACGGCGGCCGGTAACCTTCTCGGCGCAGCCGGCTCCGGTCGGCGGCTTGGGAGGCGTCGCCTAGTCCGGTCTATGGCGCCGCACTGCTAATGCGGTTTGGGGCTTCAACCCCATCGAGGGTTCA
>DATBDW010000147.1:0-5782 GCA_036269735.1 Actinomycetes bacterium | reverse complement strand
GAACGGTCCGGTGAGCATCCGCCCGTGCCGGACCGGCACCAGATCCTGCTCTCTCGTGAGGTTCTGGGCCATCAGCAGTTCCACCGGGTCCGCGCGGTCCGGGGGCGCGGTCCAGCCCTGGTGGCTGTCGCGGGGCGTCGCCACCCTGGCCGATTTCCCGGTCGCCCGTCGCGCCGCGACGTCGCCGCGCTCAATGCCACCCGAACCCGTCATGCCAGGCCTCCTGTCGGCACCGGATCGACGTCAGCCGCCACTGGTGCCGTGGAGCGGGGCTGCTTGACCGGGATCCGGCCGGTGAAGAACAGGCCGAGCAGCGCCAGCAGCGCCAGCGCGGCGAGCGCGGTGCGCAGGCCGTCGACACGAGCACTCTCGTTGCTGTCGATGACCGCCTGCGCGGTGGCCTCGGGGACACCCGCCTTCGCCAGGGCGGACTCGAGGTCCGCGTCGGAGACGAACGGGATGCCGCCCGCGAGGCTGACCTGTGCCTGCGTGGATACCTCGCTGGGAACCTGGTCGTTGTTCTCGATCCCCGTGAGGAACGACGTGGTCAGGATCGCGATCAGCAAGGACCCGGCCAGCGCGGTCCCCAGCGACGCGCCCAGGTTGGTCGCGGTGTTCTGCAGGCCGCCGACCTCGTCGGTCTGCTCGGCGGGGACGGCGGACACCGTCACGCTCCCCAGCTGGGACGCGAGCGCGCCGATCCCGAGCCCCGCCAACAGGAGCGGCACCGTCACGATCTTCGCTCCGGCGTCGACGTCCATGCTGACGAACAACCAGACGATGCCCGCGGTCATCGCGAGCAGACCGAGCCGGACGACCCGCCGCGGCGAGGCGTCAGGAAGGAACCGTGGGATGCCGGCCGCGGCCAGCAGCAGAGTGATGGACAGCGGCATGATGCGCAGCCCGGTGTCGATTGCGGACAGGCCAAGCGCAACCGACAGGTACAGCGGGATCGTGAAGAACAGGCCCGCCTGCACGAGGTACTGGAAGAAGAACATCAGCAGGCCCCCGGCGAACTGCCGGTTGCCGAACATCGCCATGGGGACCAACGGCTCGCCGCCACGCGTAGTGACCCGTGCCTCCCAGAGCACGAACAGCCAGAGGACCAGGCCTCCGGCGAGGATCAGCACGATGGTCGGCGACACCCCGAAGATCGACGGGCCGTCCGGCTTCGGCAGCACCCAGCCCCACTCGCTGGAACGCAGGACGCCGAAGATCGCGACGCCCAACCCGGCGGCCGAGAGCGCTGCGCCGACCAGGTCGAGATGGGGCCGGACCTCGACGGGCGCGTCGTCGATCCTGCGCGCGACAGCGAGGATCACCACGACCACAAGCACTTCCCCCACGAAGACCCAACGCCAGGAGGCGTACGTCGTCGCGAGACCGCCGATGAGAGGTCCGACTGCGACGGCGATCGCACCCGCGGCCATGATCAGGCCGTAGGCGCGCGGCCGTCCCTCGGGCGCGACGTTGCCGGCGACGAGGGCCACGATGGCCGGCAGGATCAGGGCGGCACCGATGCCCTCCAGCACCGACCAGCCGACGATGAGCACCGTCAGGTTCGGAGCCAGGGCCGTGGTGAGGGAGCCCGCGCCATAGATCACGCAGCCCAGGGCGAAGGCCCGCTTGCGCCCGATGATGGAGCCGACCTTGCCGCCGGGGATCATCAGGGTGGCCATGACCAGCGTGTAGAGGGTGATTGCGGTCTGCACCCCCGTCACCGTCGTGCCCACGTCGCTGGCCACCGTCGCGATCGAGACGTTCATCACCGAGCTGTCCAGAGTCATCAGGAACTGGCCCGCCGCCAGCGTGGGCAGCACGACCCTCGCTGTCGTTCCGGTCGTCCCGGTCGTCCCGGTCGTCATGCCGGTGCGGCTGCTGACGCCCACGTGCTGGGCACGTCCGCGCCGCCCTCCTCGGAGGCCCGGGCTCCGAAGCGCAGGAGCACCGGGTGGGAGGCCAGCTTGCCGGCGACCAGCGCCTCCCCCTGCCGGAACGTCGTCGCGGCGTCGACCAGGGCACCCGGGACGAACGAGAAGACCTCCCGGACAAGGGCCAGGTCGCTGCGCGAGTTCATCCTCATCAAGACGAGGTTGTCGCACTGCGAGATGACGTTCTGGTGGACCTTCTGCGGTCTCTGCGTCACCACGAGGAGGTAGATGCCGTACTTGCGGCCCTCGCCGGCGATGCGCACGGCGAGCTCGGTTGCGGCGGCTGTCACCGGGTCCTGCGGGTCCTGCGGGCACACGTTGTGCGCCTCGTCGATGACCACGAGAACCGGTCGCCTCTCGCCCCGCCGGTCCCAGAGGGTCGAGAGCACTGCTTCGGCCACGGCCGCCTGCTCGCCCCGGGTCTCGAGAGAGCCGAGGTCGACGACGAGACAGCGATCCGAGTCGTCACGCAGGTCGTCGACCACCGTCCGGCCGCGCCCGCGCGACCAGACCGCCCACCGGTCGACGCCCAGGTTGCGCGCCCGGAGCAGCAGCGCATGGGCCTCCGGCGTGTCGGCACCGAGCACCCCTTCGAGGGTGGCCGCCCCGGCCGTAGCCGTTGCCTGCTCGAACACGGAGTCGAGCAGGGCGTACTCCTCTCGGTCGGCGACCGGGTCCAGGGCGAGCACACCCGCTCGCGCCACGGGGTCCAGGTCGCCGATCCGCAGCCGCAACGCGTCCTTTCCCTCGCCGCCGTGCCGGCGTACCGCGACCGCCGCTTTCACCCGGTCGTGGCGGGACCGCAGCTCGTCGGAGGCTCCGGCGTGGACCTCGCCGAGCCGGACATGGTCGGAATTGGGGTCCAGCACCACGACGCGCAGGTCGGTGGCCATCAGCAGTCGCTCGAGGAGAAGTCCCAGCGAGTAGGTCTTGCCCGACCCGGACTGACCACAGAGGAACGTGTGGCGGTCGAACCCGCCCGCGTCCAGGAGGAGGTCGACACCCGGGGCCAGCGCGAGCTCACCGACGTCGAGCACCGCCCGGTGCGGCCGGGCGGCACGGAGCCACGCGGCGACCTCCTCCGGGCTGGCGGCCCGGACCTCCGCGTCGTGGAACGGGGCGCCGCCCACGTCGAGGAGCTCGCCGTCGCCCTGGGCGGCGCGCAGGGTCACCGCGGCCCGCATCCGGTGCCCGTCCTCGCCGGACTCGATCTCGGGTCCGGGGACCCGGACCTCCTCGAGGGAGAGGACCTGTCCGAGCCGGGCCCCGCCGGCGGTCTCGAGCACGACATAGCCGCCGATCCTGGCGGGCAGGGAGTGCAACGAGGACTGCAGCGTGAACCGCCGCCCGTCGACGGAGGTGGCCAGCGGCAGGACGTCGGTCTCGAGCTGGCGGCGCAGGCTGCGGTAGGCCTCAGCCGCTCGCCCTACCTGCGGGTCCGGCGTTCCCACCGGTGGTTCCGCGACGGTCACGAGGGCACCTCCGCGACGTGGACCGCGGCCGCGCCGCGCTGGACGCTTCAGTCCTAGACGGTGGCCGCCGACGACGCCTCGCCCGCGCCGGGTGGCATCCGGACTGGCCCGTTGCTGCCAGACTCTCCCTCGCGCCCGCACGATGAGGAGCGCCCATGGCCGCGCACGACAGCAGTACGGCGCCCGGCGGGCGACCACGGCTGGGTCCGCGGTGGCTGCCGCGCTGGATGCACCGCTGGAACGGCCGGTACGCCGCGCGCAGCGTCTACGGGTCGGTCGTGGTGCTCGCCGTGCTGATGACCCTCCAGGACCACCCGCCGCCGCCGGTGGAGGCGGCCCTGGTCGTCGCCGGCACCGTGCTCTCGGTGCTCGCCGCGGAGGCCTACTCCGACCAGCTGGGCCGGGAGATCGAGCTGCAGCGCCGGCTGACCGGGGCCGAACGTCGGGCGCTACTGCGGGACCTGGGCGTCATCACCATCGCGGCGGAGGGTCCGGTGCTCGTCTTGCTCCTGGCGGCGCTGGGGGTGGTCTCGGAGGACCACGCGTTCGACATCGCGATCTGGTTGACCATCGTCCTGATGGGCGTGGACGGGTTTCTCGCGAGACGCCTTGCCGGGTTCCCAACCCGCGCCTGTGTCGTGGGTGGCCTCGTCGTCGGCGGGGTCGGCGTCGCCCTCGCAGTGTTCAAGTCGTTCGTGCACTGAAACAGCGCCGGCGAGGCAGCGCCGGCGGGCGGTCAGTCGCGCCAGATCAGCACGACGGCCCGGTCGTCGTTGTGCGCGGCGGCCACCCGGTCGATGAGCTTGCGGGCGCCGTGGCGGAAACCCTTGGTGACGAGTCGTTCCGCCTCGCCGAGCAGCTTGTCGATGCCGACCTCGATGTCCTGGCCCGGCTTCTCGATCAGGCCGTCGGTGAACATCAGCAGCGCGTCACCTCGATCCAGCCGGCCCCGCTCCGCGACGAACTTCGCGTCCGGGAAGACGCCGAGCAGCGGCCCCTCGCTGGCCTCACTGATCCGCCAACGGCCCGAGCCCGCCGCGAACTGCACGGCCGGCGGGTGGCCCGCGACAGAGACCACGTAGTCCCCGGTCTCCAGGTCGATCATCACGTGGGCGACGGTCGCGAAGCCCTCTTCCCACTGCTGGCGGATGAGGTAGCGGTTGGTGGCGGGGAGGAACTCCTCGTGCGGTACGGAGCCGAGCAGACCGGCGAAGGCGCCAGACAGCAGCAGCGCTCGGCTGCCGGCGTCCACGCCCTTGCCCGAGACGTCGACGAGGGCGACCTCGACCTTCGAGCCGTCGTCGGATCGGGTGGCGACGAGGAAGTCGCCGGAGAACGAGGCGCCACCGGCGGAGCGAAGTACAACCTCGGCGGACCAGCCCGGGGGCAGCACCGGCATCTCGCCCTGGGCGACCAACCGGTCGCGCAGGTCGACGAGCATCGAGTCCCCCCGGGTGCCCTGCACCCCGAGCCGACCGCGCGACCGGGCCAGCAGGTGCACGATCGCACCGGTGGCCGCGACCACGAGGATCGCGCCGGGCGACACCCGCGGCTGGTCGGAACGGACGACCTCCAGGACGATCACGGCCGCGACGACGAGGTCCAGCAGGAGCAGGTTGCGCACGCTGAGCAAGAAGCCGCCGGCGAGGACGACGACGGCCAGCGACGTGAGCGGGAACCACGAGCGGCTGACGAGGAAGAGCACGCCGAGCGCCACCGCGCACAGGCTGAGCACGACGAGGGCGAACCCGTCGGAGTGCACGAGGTGCCGGCGTACCCAGGTGGAGGTACGCCACCACAGGGCCCCGCGCCCGCGCCGGCGGCCCGACCGCGTGCCTGTCATGCCGAGGACAGTACCGAGGGTCACCGGGAGGTCCGCACGTGTTGACCCAACCGTGGGCCGCGCGGGAGGGCGGCCCCGCCGCCGGGTGGCGCTTCGCCGGGAACGCGGTGGTGGGCGCGTCGCGTGCTCTGGTAGGCACGTGGCATGACCATCCCCGACCGGCGGGACGCCGCACCCTGGACCGTCCGCAGCCTGACCGACGACGACTGGCCGGCCTTCATCAACGTCGACCAGAACGCGTTCGGCGCGACCACACCCGCGGACTATCTGGAACTCGAGCGCGGCTTGCAGGACATGTCACGCGCGCTGGGCGCGTTCGACGGCGACGCCGGTGACGTGCTCACCGGGATCACGACGTCCTACGAGTTCGACTTCAGCGTTCCCGGTGGCTCGGTGCTGGCGGCGGGCGTCACCTGGGTGGGCGTCCTGCCGACGTACCGGCGTCGTCGGGTGCTGAGCACACTGATGCAGGCCCAGCTCGATGCCATCCACGACGCGGGCACGGAGCCGATCGCGGTGCTGTGGGCCTCGGAGCC
>DATBDW010000146.1:0-30717 GCA_036269735.1 Actinomycetes bacterium | reverse complement strand
GTACTGCGGGCACTGCACCCGGATGGACCTCGTCGGCAACTCGACGCCCGTCATCGACAAGCTGAAGTTCGACCTCAAGCCGGTCGACCGCTACGACGCGATGATCGACTACCTGCGCCGCTCCCCCGGGGTGCGCGACGTCGTGGTGTCCGGCGGTGACGTGGCGAACATGCCGTTCAAGAACCTCGAGGCCTTCGTCGCCCGACTGCTCGACATCGAGAACATCCGCGACATCCGGTTGGCCACGAAGGCGCTGATGGGGCTGCCGCAGCACTGGCTGCAGGACGACGTGCGCGCCGGCATGGAGCGGCTGGCCACCGTGGCCCGGGCCCGGGGCGTGCACCTCGCGATCCACACCCACGTCAACAACGCGGAGTCGGTGACCCCCCTGGTGGCCGACGCGACCAAGGCGATGCTCGAGGCCGGCGTGCGCGACGTACGCAACCAGGGCGTCCTCATGCACAGCGTCAACGCGACGACGACCGATCTGCTCGACCTGTGCTTCGCGCTGCTCGACGGCGCGGGGATCATGCCCTACTACTTCTACATGTGCGACATGATCCCGTTCTCGGAGCACTGGCGGGTCTCGGTGAAGGAGGCCCAGAAGCTGCAGCACGGGATCATGGGCTACCTGCCGGGGTTCGCGACCCCGCGGATCATCTGTGACGTGCCGTTGGTCGGCAAGCGGTGGGTCCACCAGCTCGAGGAGTACGACGAGGAGCGCGGCATCTCCTACTGGACGAAGAACTACCGCACCGGCATCGAGACGGCCGACCCGGACGCGCTGAGCAGGCGCTACGAGTACTACGACCCGATCCACACGCTGCCTGAGGCCGGGCGGGCGTGGTGGCGCGAGCAGGGGCCTGCCGTCGACCACGACGCTGCTGTCGGCGCGGCGGCCGCGTCCCGTGCGGCGGCGGCGGTCCAGGCCGGCTGAGCCCGGGGTGGCCCCCGCCGGCGCGGGCTAGGTCTGAGCCGGGATCCGCGGCCCCGTGACGTCGACGGTGTTGGGCCCGGTGTTCGTGCTGTCCAGAGCGCGTAGCCGGACCGCCAGGCTCACGATCACCTTGCGCATCAGGGTGGGGCTCGACTCGAGCACGGACCAGAACCGGCGCCGACCGATGACCATCAGCTCCACGGGTGTCGTGGCCACGACCGTCGCGTCGCGCGGCGCCGGGTCGATGACCGCCAGCTCCCCGAACCAGTCGCCTGGTCCGATGCTGGCGACCTCGACGTCGCCGCGGTGCACCGAGAGCTGACCCTCCACGACGAGCCAGAACTCCTCCCCCGGGCTGCCTTCGCGCACGACTGTGTGGCGCGCCGGGTAGCGCAGGTGGTCCGCCTGGCGGACCAGCAGGTCGAGATCCTTGCGGGCGAGGCCCGCGAACAAGGGCACCGTCTTCAAGCGCGCGATGTAGAGGTCTTTGGCCATCCGAGGTCCCCTCCGGCGTCCAGCGTCCGAGCGGCGTCCGGCGGTCGCCGGGCCGTGATCGCTGCGGTCACTGGACGCTGGTAGGAGCCTCCGTGTCAAGCGGTTCGGGCATCTTGGCCCCAGGTGAGCGGGATGTTCCGGTGGCTCTCGCCGTCAGCTGTGCTGTCGGAAGACCTCGGTGATCCACAGCTGGCCGCCGGCGGAGACCACGCCCACCCCGACCTGGCCGACGCGGGAGTTGAGGATGTTCGCCCGGTGCGGGGCGGAGTTCATGAAGGCTTGGTGCACGATGGCCAGGGTGCCGCCTTCTCCGACGTTCTCGGCGATGAGACGCCAGCAGCACAGGGAGGACAGCGTACTGCTGTGGAAGAGCAGGCTGGAGCTCGCCATGCTGGCGCTGTGGGTACGGGCGGCCGCCATCAGGTCGCGGGAGACGTGCAGTGCCGGCAGGCCGTGGTTGGCGCGGGCGTAGTTGATCTTGGCGATCATCCGGGCTTCCCGGGTGGTCGTCGCGGACGCCGGCGTGACACCGACGAATCCGGTCAGGGCGGCCAGCAGGGCCGCCGTCAGCAGGGTCAGCAGGGTGTATCGGCGCACGTTATGGTCCTTCGGCAGGGAACAGGTCCACCCCCGTGCGGCCATCGATATTCCCCCCAGCCAGGTGCTTTATGCCTCACGGGCGAATTCCGTGACAAGTCCCAGAAGTCCTTCTTGGCCGGTCCCCGGGGGAACCATGACCGGAGGGGGGTGCGTGCCGACCGCGGGCTGGGCGAGTCTTTGCCCGGATATCACCTGTCCCGCCAGAGCACTCATGTCACCTCCGTCACAGGCGGTGATGGATCTGACCACGAACGGGTGATGACAGGTGACGCTGCGTCAGCGCGCCGTCAGACCTGGAACGGCCGCTGCTCGTACGGCGTGCTGAGCACGATCGTCGTGCGGGTGGAGACGTTGGCCGCGGCCCGGATCCGCGCCAGCAGGGTCTCCAGGTCGGCCGGGGTGCGGACCCGGACCTTGAGGATGTAGCTCTCGTCGCCGGCCACCGAGTGGCACGCCTCGATCTCAGGCAGGTCGCGCAGCCGGTCGGGTGCGTCGTCGGGCGCGCTGGGGTCGATCGGCCGGATCGAGATGAACGCGGTCAGCGGCAGGTCGACGGCCTCGGCGGCCACGACCGCGACGTACCCGGTGATCACGCCGCGTGCCTCGAGCCGGCGGACCCGCTGGTGTACGGCCGACGTGGACAGCCCGGTGGCCTTGCCGAGGTCGGTGTAGCTCATCCGCCCGTCGCGGGCCAGCAGCGCCACGATCTGGCGGTCGATGTCCTCCACGGCGGACACGGTACGGCCTGGGAGTCGCCCCCGATCGCCGCCGTACCGGTGCGGCACTGCTCCGGTACGGCGACGAACGGGCCCGCCAGCTCCGCGTCAGCGGACCTGGCGGATGGTGCCGTCCGCTAGCCGGACGAACTTCACAGCAGGCCCGAGGGCCGCGCCGCCGGTGTCGCCCGCCGCCGCGTGCGCCCGGTGATGGTGAGTCACCCGGTGGGCGACCGCCGCGGAGGCGGGGATTGCAGCGGCGCCGCCGACCAGACTGGCCACCGTGGTGAGGCTGGCCAGCAGGAGGGCACCTCGACGTGCCGTCGTGCTGCACAGGACCGTGCGCATTGGAGTACTCCCGTCGCGAGGTGCCGCCGCCTTCGCGACCCGGCCGTGGGGCCAGGACGTCCAGGCTGCGGCTCGACGAACGAGCCGGTCTCGCCATTCACTCCCCGCGCTGCCTAGGCGACCGATTGTCTCCGTGCCCAGCCTCCCGGAGGAGGCGTGGGTCGGTGGGGGCAGCAGGGATCACCGTGTCCCGAGCACGCCGCCAGGAGGGCGGCGCAGGGGGTACATCGGCAGCGCCCGGCAGGTCTTGAGAACTTTCGGCCCGACGCCTGGCCAGCCACCGATGCCCTACCGTCGGACCGGTCGGTGGGCATCCGACCGCCGCCGGGAGGCCTCGCGCGCGTGTCCTGATCTCCTCGACTCCGAGCTACGGGCACCGGCTGCCCCTCGTCGGCTTGGCCCGCGCGATCAGGGACCGAGGTCATGCGGTGCTGTGGGCGACTGCGGTCGACGTGGCCTCACAGGTGACCGCGGTGGGGCTGGACGCGGTGGCGGCAGGGGTCACGACTGGCGAGCACACGCTCGCCCGACAGGCGGTCCGCGACGCCATGCCCGTCCTGCGACCGGACCAGATCGGGGCGTACGTGTTCCCTCGTCTGTTCGGCGCGGCGCTGGCGCCGGCCATGCTCGACGACTTGCTGCCCGTCGCCCGCAACTGGGTGCCCGACCTGATGATCCACGAGCAGGCAGAGCTGGCCGCCCCGCTGGTCGCGAACCTGATCGGCGTACCCCACCTGACCCACGGCTTCGGTGCCGTGACACCCGCCGCGACCGTGACCGAGGCCGGGACGATGGTCGCGAGGCTGTGGGAGGAGCACGGTCGTGCAGCACCCGCGTTCGCCGGTTGCTACCAGCACGGCTACCTCGACATCTGGCCATCCGTGCTCGGCGGCGCCCCCGAGCCCCAACTGGGCCGGGTCCTGCCGGTGCGGCCGAGCGACTCGACGAATGCCGACGGCGAGTGGTCACGGCCCCCGGCGTGGTCGGCCGACGACGACCGGCCGCTGGTCTACCTGACGATGGGCACGGTGCACCGCGCGGCGCGGCTGCTGGACGACCTGCTGGCCGGGCTGTCCGCCCTCGACGTCCGGATCCTCGTGACGGTCGGCCCGCACCTCGATCCGGACGACTTTGGGGGAGCACCCGAGCAGGTCGCCATCGAGCGGTTCGTGCCTCAGCGCGCCGTCCTGGGTCGCTGCGCCGCGGTGGTCTGCCACGGGGGTGCCGGGACGGTGCTCGGGGCCGCCGCGGCCGGCGTGCCGATGGTCTGCCTCCCGCAGGCCGCGGACCAGTTCCGCAACAGCGAGGGCGTCGCCATCTCCGGGGCCGGCCTGGTCCTGGAGCCCGACCAGGTCACGGTGAGCTCGGTCACCGAGGCGGTCCAAGCCGTGCTCGGTGACCCGCGCCACCGGTCTGCCGCCGATGAGGTGCAGGACGAGATCGCGGCCATGCCGTCGCCGGACGAGGTCGCCGGGCAGCTCGAGCGTCTCGCCTGAACTACTCGCGGGCGAGGTGGCGGGCGATGACCATTCGCTGGACCTGGTTGGTGCCCTCGACGATCTGCAGCGCCTTCGCCTCTCTCAGGTAGCGCTCCACCGGGTAGTCCGCGACGTAGCCGTAGCCGCCGAAGACCTGGACAGCGTCGGTCGTGACCCGCATCGCCATGTCGGTGCAGACCAGCTTGGCCATCGCGGCCTGCTTCCCGAACGACTGCCCGCGATCGCGCCGCCGGGCGGCCGACAGGTACAACGCCCGACCTGCCTCGACCCCGGCGGCCATGTCGGCGAGCAGGAAGCCGATGCCCTGGAAGTCGAGGATCGCCCGACCGAACTGGCGCCGCTCCTTCGCCCAGGCGACGGCCGCGTCCAGCGCCGCCTGAGCCAGCCCGACCGCGCAGGCCGCGATGCCGAGGCGGCCGCCGTCCAGCGCCGCAAGCGCGATCTTGAAGCCCATGCCCTCGTCGCCCATCAGCCGGTTCGCAGGAATCTGCGCGCCGTCGAAGCGCATCTGCGCGGTCGTCGACCCGGTGAAGCCCATCTTGTGCTCAGGCGCGCCGGCCGAGACCCCCGGCGTCTCGGCGTCGACCAACAGGCAGGAGATGCCGCGGGCACCGTCGTCGGAGGTGCGGCACATGAGCGCGTAGAAGTCGGCCTCGCCGCCGTGGGTGATCCAGGCCTTGGTGCCGTTGACGACGTAGGTGTCGCCGTCGCGGACCGCCTTGGTCACGAGCGCGGCAGCGTCGGAACCCGACTGGGGCTCGGACAGGCAGTAGGCGCCCAGCAGCTCGCCACCCACCATGTCCGGCAGCCAGCGGGCCCGTTGCTCGTCGGTGCCGAACTGCGCGAGCGGGAAGCAGGACAGCGTGTGGACGCTGACGCCCTCGGCGACCGTGGCCCAGACCGAGGCCAGCTCCTCGACAACGTGCAGGTAGACCTCGTAGGGCTGTCCGCCCCCGCCGAGCTCTTCGGGGTAGGGCAGGCCGAGCAGGCCGGCCTTGCCCAGGGTGCGGAACACCTCACGGGGGAAGTGCGAGTCCGCCTCGTACGCCGCGGCCCTCGGCGCCAGCTCTTCGCGGGCCAGCTCGCGGGTCAGCGCAAGCAGGTCGCGAGCCTCGTCGGTGGGCAGCTCGCGGTCGACGGCCGACGTGCGCGGGTCTCCGGCCACCGTCAGACCTCCAGCACGACGAGGTCGCGGCCGGTGGTGTTGAGGCGCTCGATGCCGTCCTCGGTGGCCACCACGATGTCCTCGATGCGGGCGCCGTGCCGGCCCGCGAGGTAGATGCCCGGCTCGATCGAGAACGCCATCCCCGGCTCGAGCAGTCTGGTGTTCCCGGACACGATGTAGGGCTCCTCGTGCGTTTCTACCCCGATCCCGTGACCGGTCCGGTGCACGAACTCCTCTCCCCAGCCGGCGGCCGCGATGACCTCGCGGGCGGCGGCGTCGACCGACTCCGCGGTCACTCCCGGGCGGGCCTGCTCGCAGGCGGCCATCTGGGCCGCGAGCAGCACCGCGAAGTACTCCGGGAAGTCGGCCGGTGGCTCCCCGAGGGAGTACATCCGGGTGCAGTCCGAGCAGTAGCCCTCCGCCGTCGTACCACCGATGTCGACGACCACCGGGTCGCCCTCCTGCAGCACCCGGTCGCCGATCTCGTGATGCGGCGACGCACCGTTGGGCCCGGACCCGACGATGACGAAGTCGACCGTCTCGTGTCCTTCGGCCAGGATCGCCGCGGCGATCGCCCGGCCGGCCTCGCGCTCGCTGATGCCGGGACGGAGGAACTCGCCCATCCGGGCGTGCACCCGGTCGATGGCCTGGCCAGCGCGGCGCAGCGCGTCGACCTCGTCCGGGGCCTTGCGCATCCGCAGGTCCGCGAGCACGTCGGACGCCAGCCGCTGCTCCGCTCCGGGCAGGGCGGTCCGGAACCGCAGCACCTGCTCGGCCCACATCCGGTTGGCCAGCCCCACCGAGGTCACCGGGCCCAGCCGGCGGGCGATGACGGCGTACGGATCCTCCGTCTCGCCCCAACCCACGACCTCGACGCCGAGGGCGGGGACGCCGGCCGCCTCGACCGACGGGACCTCCAGCTGCGGGGCGACCATGAACGGCTCACCATCGGCGGCCAGCACCAGACAGGTCAGGCGCTCGAGCGGCAGCGCCTCGTAACCGGTCAGCCAGCGCAGGTCGGGGCCGGGCGTCACGAGCAGCGCACCGAGGCCGGCATCGGCGCCGGCCTTGCGGGCGTGTGACAGGCGGTCGGCGGCGGCGGGGCTCGCGGTCATGCGCAGCAATCTAACCTCCTGACGGCGGAGGGGTCTCTGGCAGGCTGCGGGCGTGGCTTCGCATCCCGACCGGCTGATGGTCCTCGACACGCCCTCCCTCTACTTCCGCGCCTTCCACGGCATCCCCGACACGTTCCGGGCGCCCGACGGGTCCCCGGTCAACGCGGTGCGCGGGCTGCTGGACTTCATCGCCCGGCTCGTCTCGGTCCGTACGCCGACCCGCCTGGTGGCGGCGATGGACGCCGACTGGCGGCCCGCCTTCCGGGTGGCGGCCATCCCGTCGTACAAGACGCATCGGCTGGCAGTCGCCGCGCCTCCCGGCACCGAGATCGTGCCCGACGAGCTCGCGCCCCAGATCCCCGTGATCGTGGAGGTCCTCGAGGCCCTGGGGGTCCCTGTGTTCGGTGTCGACGGTTACGAGGCGGACGACGTCATCGGCACGCTGGCGACCTCGTCGCAGCGGCCGGTCGACGTCGTCACCGGGGACCGCGACCTGTTCCAGCTGGTCGACGACGAGCGCGGCGTGCGGGTGCTCTACGTCGCGGCCCGTGGGGTGGGCAACCACGACGTCGTCGACGAGGCCTGGGTGGAAGCCAAGTACGGCATCCCAGGTCGGGCGTACGCCGACTTCGCGACCCTGCGGGGCGACCCCAGTGATGGGCTTCCGGGGGTCCCGGGAGTCGGCGACAAGACCGCTGCGGCGCTGATCACCAAGTACCGCTCGCTCGAGGAGCTGCTGCGCGCCCTCGACGCCGGCGACACCGGGATGCCCGCGGGGGCGCGGGCCAAGCTGGTCGCGGCACGGGACTACCTCGTGGTCGCGCCGGTGGTGGTGGCGACCGCGCACGACGTGCCACTGCCGGCGTACGACGACACGATCCCCGCGCTCCCCCGCGACGCCGACCGGTTGCTTGAGCTCGCCGAGCGATGGGGTCTGGACAGGCCGCTCAACCGGGTGCTCAACGCATTTGCGGCCGTGCAGAACGCCTGACGGAGCCGCCCCACCCTGGAGATCATTTGCGACATCGTTCCCCGACACGCCGGGGTATGCCTCGGCGTGTCGGGGACGCAGGTCGCAAACGAGCGCTTTCGGGGTGGCGGTGCGCGCCGCTCAGCCGACCGACGAGTAGGCGACCACGCCACGGCGGAGCAGGTCGGCGGCGGTACGCGCGGTTGCGGCGACCCGCACCACCGCCGGGCCGGCACCGGGGGCGCGGCCGGTGTCGCCGACCTGACCCAGCAGGTCCACCACCTGCTTGGTCCAGCGGACGAAGTCGCCCGGCGCCAACTGACCGTTGTCCGCGTCGCGCAGCACGGCGTCCAGCGGCCGGCCCGACGCCCACTGGTGGGTGACCCAGGCGAACCTCGGGTCCGGCTCACGTGGCGGAGGCACCCGGTGCGCCCGTTCGCGCGCCTCGAGGGCGGCCCAGCGGCGCTGGGTGTCCTCGAGCACCTCGCGAGCCCGGCCCGCGGGCAGCCGGGGTGGCCCCGTGTCCTCGTCGCGGCGCGACTCGTAGACCAGGGCCGACACCACCGCGGCCAGGTCCGCCGGCCCCAGGCCGTCCCAGGCCCCGCCGAGCAGGCAGTCCGCCGCCAGCAGGTCCAGCTCGGTGTACAGGGTTCCCAGCACCCGGCCGGACCCGGTCACCTCGTCGCCGTGGAGGTAGCCCAGCTCCTCGAGCAGCCCGCAGATCCGGTCGAAGGTGCGCGAGATCGTGTGGGTGCGGTCGCGGACCCGTCGGCTCAGCTGTTCCGTCTCCCGCGCGAGGCGGTGGTAGCGCTCGGCCCAGCGGGCGTGATCCTCGCGCTCCGCGCAGCCATGACAGGGGTGGGTCCGCAGGCGCGCCCGCAGCGACACCAGCTCGGTGTCGTCCGCGGCCGCCGACCTCGCGCGTCCGCTCCGGCCGCGCGGGCGGTCCTCCAGGCCGGTGTTGCGCAGGGTGGCGGCCAGGTCGCGACGGCTGGCGGGACTGCGCGGGTTGAACGCCTTGGGGATCCGCAACCGCTGCAACGCTTCCACTGGCACCGGGAAGTCCTGCAGGGACAGCCGGCGGACCTGGCGCGCCGCGGTGAGCACCATCGGCCGCGGGTCGGCCGGGCCGCTTGCGGTGCCCGGGTCGAGGACGACCGCGAGGCCGCCGCGGCGACCGGCCGGCACCTCGATGACGTCGCCCGGCCGCAACGCCTCGAGGGAGGCCGCGGCCTGCGCCCGCTGGTCGGCCGCACCGGCCCGCGCCAGCGACGCCTCCCGCGCCGAGATGGCCTGCCGCAGCCCGGCGTACTCCGCGAAGTCGCCGAGGTGGCAGGTCATCGCCTCGCGGTAGCCCTCGAGCGCCTCCTCGTTACGCGCCACCTCGCGGCTGAGGCCGACGACGGCCCGGTCGGCCTGGAACTGGGCGAAGGAGGACTGCAGCAGCACCCGGGCGGTGTCCCGCCCGACCTGCCCCACGAGGTTGACCGCCATGTTGTACGACGGCCGGAAGCTGGACCGCAGCGGATAGGTCCGAGTGGAGGCCAGGCCGCCCAGCGCGGCGGGTTCGAGTCCCGGTGACCAGACGACGACCGCGTGCCCCTCGACGTCGATGCCGCGCCGGCCGGCGCGCCCGGTGAGCTGGGTGTACTCCCCCGGCGTGACGTCGGCGTGCGTCTCGCCGTTCCACTTCACCAGCCGTTCGAGCACCACCGAACGGGCCGGCATGTTGATGCCCAGCGCCAGGGTCTCGGTCGCGAACACGGCCTTCACCAGGCCGCGGACGAACAGCTGCTCGACGACCTCCTTGAAGGTCGGCAGCATCCCGGCGTGGTGCGCGGCGACGCCGTGTTCGAGGCCGGCGAGGAACTCGTGGTAGCCCAGGACACGCAGGTCCTCGTCGGGGATGTCCGCGCAGCGTGCTTCCACGACGCGGCGCACCTCGTCGCGCTCCTCGGGTCCCAGCAGCCGCAGCCCGGCGTGCAGGCACTGGCGCACCGCGGCGTCGCAGCCGGCCCGGCTGAAGATGAACGTGATGGCCGGCAGCAGCCCCTCGGCATCCAGTCGCTCCAGCACCTGGACGCGGCTCGGTGTCTGCACGCCTCGCGGTCGGTGCCCGCCGCGGCCCGGCCGCTGGTGGTGACTGCGAGCGAAGCGGTCCTGCTCGCGGGACAGGCGTACCAGCTCCGGGTTGACCCGGGCGCCGTCGTCACCGACCCAGAGGTCGTACAGCCGGCGGTCGGCCATCACGTGCTGCCACAGCGGCACCGGCCGGTGCTCCTCGACGACGACCTCGGTCGGACCGCGCACGGTCCCCAGCCAGTCGCCGAACTCCTCCGCGTTGCTGACGGTCGCCGACAGCGACACCAGCCGCACGGGCTCGGGCAGGTGGATGATGACCTCCTCCCAGACCGCACCGCGGAACCGGTCGGAGAGGTAGTGCACCTCGTCCATGACGACGTAGCCGAGTCCGTCGAGAGTGCTCGACCCGGCGTAGAGCATGTTGCGCAGCACCTCGGTCGTCATCACGACGACCGGCGCCTCGCCGTTGACGCTGTTGTCCCCCGTGAGCAGGCCGACCTGCTCCGCACCGTAGCGGGCGACCAGGTCGGCGTACTTCTGGTTGGAGAGCGCCTTGATAGGTGTCGTGTAGAAGCACTTGCGCCCCTCGGCCAGCGCGAGGTGCACGGCGAACTCACCGACGACGGTCTTCCCCGCACCCGTCGGGGCGGCGACCAGGACACCGGTCCCGGCCTGGAGAGCCTCGCACGCGCGCACCTGGAAGGGGTCCAGCCCGAACGGGTAGAGCGGGGCGAACGAGCCGAGGGGGCTGTCGTCGAACGTCTGGCGCCGGCGCGCGTCGGCGTACCGCTGCGCGGGGGTGGCCATGATGCCAGGCTACGTGCCCGCTCCGGTGAAGACGTTCAGCGCGGCGGGCACGGCATCGCAGCGGACCGGCAGGGCCGCGACCCGTTCGCCGTCGGCGTACGCCGTGACGCCCGGCGAGCTCACGACGACCGTGCGCGCCCGGCGTACCGTCACCGCCCGGTGGTGCACGTGGGTGCCCTTGTAGACCGACGGGAAGACCCGCAGGAACTCCGGCTTCGAGATCGGCCCCAGGACCGTGACGTCGAGCAGGCCGTCGTCGAGCCGGGCGTCGGGACAGACCCTCATGCCGCCGCCGTACGACGAGCCGTTGCCCACCGCGACGAGCATCGCCTCGGTCTCCCAGGGTTCGCCGTCCACCTCCAGCATGAACGGGACCGGGCGGAACACCCGCAGCTCCGCGAGGATCGCCAGGTTGTAGCGCGAACGCCCCGTCGGCCAGCTCATCCGGTTCGCCCGCTCGTTGACCATCGAGTCGAACCCGGAGCCGAGGACGCCAGCGAACCACCGGCCGTCGGCACGACCGAGGTCCACGGCGCGAGTCGCTCCGGCCAGCACGAGGTCCGCGGCCACTCTGGGGTCGTCGCGAGGAATGCCGAGGGCCCGCGCGACGTCGTTGCCCGTCCCGGCCGGGATGATCCCGAGCGGGAGCGCGGTGCCGGCGACGACCTGTACGGCAATGTTGACCAACCCGTCGCCACCCACGGCGACGAGGCCGTCGACACCAGGGTCACCCGCAACAACCGTGCGGACCAGGTCGAACGCCTCGTCGGCATCGCGCCCGACGATGACGACGACCTCCACCCCGGCGCCCCGCAGCTGGTCAGACACGGGCGCCAGCAACCGCGCGCCGCGACCCTTGCCGGACGTGGGGTTCACCAGCAGGGCGATCCGGCGCGTCACCCGCGAAGGCTAGTGGTCCGCTCTACCGGTCGGTGTCGTCCAGAGGCGACGCCTCGTCGTCGGGCACCGAGGACAGGTCCGGTACGCCGACAGCCCTCCGCCGGTCGTGCGTGCGCGCGATGACATAGGCACCGAGGATGAGCACCACCAACGGCACGGCAAGGACGGTCATCGTCACGGGGTCGCCGGTGGGGGTGGCGACCGCCGCGAACAGGAACACGCCGAACACGATCTGCCGCCACCAGCTGCGCAGTCGGTGCGCCGGCAGCACCCCGACCGCGTTGAGCAGCACGATGAAGACCGGGATCTCGAAGGCCAGGCCGAACACCAGGATCAGCCGGATGACCAAGGAGAGGTAGCTGTTGAAGTCGACGAGGTTGCCCACGTCGGAGGGCGTGAAGCCGAGCAGGATCTTGGTGATCTTCGGCAGCAGCAAGTAGCACAGGCCGGCACCCGCGAAGAACAACGGGACGGCCGAACCGAGGAACACCAGACCCCAGCGCTTCTCGTTGCGGTGCAGCCCAGGTGTGACGAACGCCCAGATCTGGTAGAGCCACACCGGCGCGGCGATCACCAGGCCGGTGACGACGGCCACCTTGATCTGCAGGTTGAACGGCCCGAGCAGCCCGTTGATGACCAGCGGCCCGCAGCTGCTTGTCCCGGGCGCGCCGTGCGACGGGAGCTTGCAGACCGGGTCGGCCAGGAAGTGGGCGATCTGGTCGTAGAAGACCCACCCGACGATGGTGCCCGGCACCAGCGCGATGAGGGACTTGATCACCCGCCCGCGCAGCTCGCGCAGGTGGTCCATCAAGGGCATCCGGCCCTCGGGGTCGGCGCCGCCCGACCTGCGCCGTCGACGGCGGACGGCGAAACCGGTCACGGCGGGGCGCCCGTCATCGCGTCAGCCAGGCTCGGGGTGCCTGCGCGACCGGGTCAGCGGTCGTGGAGGTCGCGCTCCGGCGTGGCGGCCGGCGCGGCCGGCGGCGGAGCGGCCTCGCGGTCGGTGATCTCCCGCGGTGCGGTCCCGGCGGCGGGCGGCGCGCCGGGCGTGGCGGGGGCGGCTGGGTTGTCGTCGTCGTCGCGCAGCCCCTTGGTCTCGGCCTTGAAGATGCGCAGGGAGCGGCCTAGGCCGCGCGCCGTGTCGGGCAGGCGCTTGGCGCCGAAGAGCAGGACGAGGAGAACCAGGAGGATCAGGATCTCCCAGCCTCGAAGGAACTCGGGCATGAGACCTACCTTCGCGGGGCGGATGACTCGTTCGATCCTACGTCACCGGCACTGTAGCCAGGTGGGACCGCGCCCGGCGCCTGCCGGGCGGCCTCGAGGTCGCCGAGCCGGTCGGTGATCTCGGTGAGGCGGTCGGTGGCGGCACCCAGCTCGCGAACGAGCAGTCGGGAACGGCGCCAGAGGTCACGCCCGAGCAGGCCGAGCACAGCGGCCGCGGCCAGCACGAGGACCAGCCAGACGAGGACCCAGATCACCCGTCCAGGCTAGTGGCCGGGTGCGATGCGTGGCGGGTCAGGCCTGGACGCGTGGGGTGATCAGCGAGGCGAGCAGGTCCACCCGGTCCATGCTCAGCGCGAAGTCGAGCACGTCGTCGTAGGTGATCGCGTTGCCCTCGTGCACCTCGAGCGCCTCGGCCGGGATGACCCAGTTCTCGGCGACGACGCCACCGGAGACCAGCAGCGTGACGACCTCGTCGTCAGCCGGCTTGCGCACCTCGTCGCGGCAGGTGGCGCACAGGAAGGAGTAGTAGGACCACTCGGAGCGCGAGCACACGATCAGGCGCATCTGCTCGGGAGTCAGCTCCACGTCCCCGCACACCGGGCACGAGGTCTTGATCGTGGTCATGAGCTGTCCCTCCCTGAACCTGACGAAGGCTCCTTCTCGGAGTGTCTACGTCATGTTCGGCAGGGGTCGAGGGGTGCTTGAGAAACATGGTCCAGACGGCTGCTAGGTCCGGACGTATGCCTCCAGAGCCATCCGGGCGGCCGATGCCACCTCGTCCGCGAGGGCGGCCGGGTCCAGGACCCGCAGCGCCCCTCCCAGACGCAGCGCCAGCTGGCGCAGCCAGGCGTCGTCAGCCACCCGCAGCCGGACGAGGAGGAGGTCGTCGCCGACCTCCACGACGTCCTCGACCGGGTAGTAGTCAGCCACCCAGTGAGCGGCCGGTGCCAGCTCGAGCGTGACGAGCGTGTCGTCCGGGGTGGGCCGGAACAGGCCCTCGCTCAGGTCACGCTCCGCAGCCGCCGCGGGCACCTCGGCGGGCAGGTCGAGCACGGTCAGGGCATCGACCCGGTCCAACCGGAAGAGCCGGACGTCCTCCGCGCGCCGGCACCAGCCCTCCAGGTACCACCGGTCGTCGACGAGGAGCACCCGCATCGGGTCCACGTCCCGTTCGGTCGTCTCATCACGAGCCGGGACGAAATAGGTCAGATGCACCCGGCGTCCGGTCAACAGGGCTCGCCGGACGTCGGCCAGCGGACCGCGCGCCTCCACCTCGACCCGGACCTGCGCGCTGGGTGCGGCGGCCTCCCCCGCGGCCGCCTCGAGCTTGAGCACCGTCCGCTCGAGCACCTCGCGGTCGTGCAGCCCGGGGACGTCGGCCAGGGCACGTAGCCCCACCAGCAGGGCCAGGGCCTCGTCGACCGCGAGCCGCAGCGGCCGGGCGATGGGGTCCGCGTTCGACAGGTACACGGTCCCGTCGTCCCAGTCGACGTCGATGAGGTCGTCGGGGAGGTGGCCCGGGGTGCCGCAGACGAAGAGAAGTTCCAGGTCCTTGACCAGCTGGGCCTCGGTGATGTCGAACTCTGCGGCAGCCTCGGACAGCGGGATGCCCTGTCGGCTGACCAGGTACGGGACCAGGGCGAGCAGCCGGGACAGCCGCTCGGTCGCTCCGGGGGTCATGGCGGGCTCACCCGACCGCTCCGTGCAGGGGGGCGGCGCCCAGCACGCCCCGCAGGCGGCGGATGACCGCTTCGCGCAGCGCCGGAGGATCCAGGACCTGCACGTCGGCCCCCAGGGCCGCGACCTCCTCGGCGAGCACCTCCAGGTCACTGAACGCGACCGTGACCTCGTCGAACCCCTCCCGGCCGTCCGGGTCGGGTCGCACCTCGCGAGCCCGGCGGCGGAACCGCTGGCCCGACCCGGGTCTCATGCAGAGCCGGGCCTCGGCGGTCGCCCGGGCCGGGACCAGCGTGGCGACCTGGGCGCGCAGGTCGATGCCCTCCGGGACGACGACCTCGCCCGGCTGGCCGGCGGAGCGCACCGGGCCGGCGATCCGGGACAGCCGGAAGACCCGGGTGGCGCCGCGCAGCCGGTCGTGCCCGACGACGTACCAGCGGCCGTGCCGGGAGACGATCCCCCACGGCTCCAGGTCACGCTCCGTGACGTCGGGACGCCCCGGTGTCCGGTAGGGGAACCGGATCGGGCGGCGGTCCCGGACGGCTGCGTACACCGGCTCGAAGGCGGGCTCGCTGGTGCGGACCCGTGGCTCGATGCCCACCAGACTTCCCTGGTCCGGCTCGACGCCGGCGGCCTTGAGCTTCAGCACGGCCCGCGAGGCCGGGGCCGCCAGGCTGGCTTGCTGCCAGACGCGGGAGGCGAGGCCCAGCACCGCCAGCTCGTCGGGACTGAAGCTCACCTCGGGCAGGGCGTAGGCCATCCGGTCCACGCGATAGCCGATCTCGTCGTCGAACCAGGCGTCGTTGCCGCCGGTCTCGAGGGGGACGCCCATGTCCCGCAGCTCTTCCTTGTCCCGCTCGAACATGCGGTCGAACGCCTCGTCGTTGGGGCACTCGGCGTACTGCGGCACGGCAGCGCGGATCTGCTCCTTGAGCAGGAACTGACGAGTCGACAGCAGGCAGATGACGAGGTTCAACAGCCGCTCGGTCTTGTGCGCGGACACGTCAGCAGAACCTACCGGTTCGGTGTGGGTCGGTTCGCCACGGTTTCCCGCCGAACCGCCCCCGTCAGCGGACGTCGAGCAGGTCCACCACGAAGATCAACGTCTCGCCGGGCGGGATCACCGAACCGGCCCCCCGGTCGCCGTACCCGAGGTGCGGGGGGATCACCAGCCGCCGCCGGCCGCCGACCTTCATGCCGACCACGCCCTGGTCCCAGCCCGCGATGACCTGGCCTCCGCCGAGCGCGAACTCGAAGCTCTGGCCGCGGTTCCACGAGGCGTCGAACTCCTCGCCGGACGAGTAGGCGACCCCGACGTAGTGGACGACGGCAGTCTGGCCGGCGGCGGCCGCGCAGCCGTCGCCTTCGGTGAGGTCGATGACCTCGAGTTCAGCCGGAGGGGGGCCCTCCGGGAAGTCGACCTCTGGCTTGACCGGCTCGTTCACTTGGCGCTCCCGGTTGTCGGACCGTGCAGGCCGAGCACGTCGATGACGACGGCAACGCTCTGCTTGGCGGCGTCCGTGCCGGTCTGCGCCGGCAGGGTCAGCAGCACCCGGCTCCCGACCGGTACGCCGGCGAGCAGGTCGAAGGGGCTCGGCTGGGGCCCGCCGATGGCGACTCCCTGGGGACCCTGCTGCCAGGAGCTGCTGAGGGCCTTCCCGGTCCAGTCGACGGCGGAGTACTCGACCACGGCCAGGTCACCCTTCTTGGCCGCGGCACCGTTGCCCTTGGCGAGCACCGTGACGACCGGGTCCTTCGGCGGCGTGGTGCCCTGGGGGACGCTGATCGTGGGCGGCGTACCGGAGGTCCCGGAGACCTTCGGGATGTCGGTGGGCAGGTTCGCGACGGGCGTGTTCTTCTCCGGGTTGCCCGACTTCGGGTAGGACGCGATCACGTCGACGACGAAGACCAGGGTGTCGGTCCCCTTGATGCCGGCCTGGGGGTTGCCCTTGGTCCCGTAGCCCTGCTTCGGAGGGATCGACAGCAGCACGCGGCTGCCGGCCTTGACGCCCACCAGGGTCTTGTCCCACCCGGGGATCACGCTGCCGGTGCCGATCGGGAAGGCGGCCGGGACCTTGCGGTCGTAGGAGTTGTCGAAGACCTTGCCGGTCTTGTAGACCTCGCCGAGGTAGTCGGCGACGAGCAGGTTGCCCTTCTTCACCACGGGCCCGTTGCCCTCCGAGAGCACCTCGGACTTCAGGGTCTTCGGCGGCTTGCTGCCCTTGGCCACCGTCACCTTCGGCTTCTCGCCGAACTTGCCCGAGGCGGTGGGCAGGTTGTCGGAGCTCCCGCCGCAGGCGGCAAGGGAGCCGGCCAGCAGGACGGGTAGCAGGATCAGGGAGACACGGCGCACGGAAGAACCTTTGAAAAGGGGGTGGGGAACCCGACCAGGCTAACCCGGCGGCGGCGATGCCTCCGAACCGCCCGATGACGTCTGCGTCCCGCCGTACGCCCGGCTGCAGGGGTCACATGCTCGCGATGAGCTTCTCCACGCGCTCGTCGACCGAGCGGAACGGGTCCTTGCACAGGACGGTCCGCTGGGCCTGGTCGTTGAGCTTGAGGTGCACCCAGTCCACCGTGAAGTCGCGCCGGCGCTCCTGCGCGCGGCGGATGAACTCGCCGCGTAGTCGCGCCCGCGTCGTCTGCGGCGGCACGGACTTGGCCTGGAAGATCTCCAGGTCGCGGCAGACCCGCTCGGCCTGCCCCCGCTTCTGCAGCAGGTAGAACAGGCCGCGCTCGCGGGAGATGTCGTGGTACGCGAGGTCCAGCTGGGCGACCCGCGACGAGGAGAGCGCGAGGTCGTGCTTCGCGCGGTAGCGCTCGATGAGCCGGTGCTTGATGACCCAGTCGATCTCCGTCCCGACCTCATCGAGATTGCCGTTGTCGACGGCGTCCAGGGTGCGCTCCCAGAGGTCGAGGACCTGCTTGACGACACCTTCGTCGAGCCCGCGGCGGGCCGCGAAGTCGCGGGCCTTGGTGAGGTACTCGGCCTGGATCTCCAGCGCGCTGGCCTCGCGCCCGTTGGCGAGGCGCACCTTCTTGCGCCCGGTCATGTCGTGGCTGATCTCGCGGATCGCCCGGATCGGGTTCTCCAGCGTGAGGTCTCGCATCACGACGTTGGCCTCGATCATCCGCAGCACGAGGTCGGTCGCGCCGAGCTTGAGCAGCGTGGTGGTCTCGCTCATGTTCGAGTCGCCGACGATGACGTGCAGCCTGCGGTAGCGCTCGGCGTCCGCGTGCGGTTCGTCGCGGGTGTTGATGATCGGGCGGGACCGGGTCGTCGCCGAGGAGACGCCCTCCCAGATGTGCTCGGCCCGCTGGCTGACGCAGTAGACCGCGCCGCGTGGGGTCTGCAGCACCTTGCCGGCGCCGCAGATGATCTGCCGGCTGACGAGGAACGGGATCAGGATGTCGGCCAGCCGGGTGAACTCCCCGTGCCGCCCCACCAGGTAGTTCTCGTGGCACCCGTAGGAGTTGCCGGCCGAGTCGGTATTGTTCTTGAACAGGTAGACGTCCCCCGCGATGCCCTCCTCGCGCAACCTCCGCTCGGCGTCGACGAGGAGCCCTTCCAGGATCCGCTCCCCTGCCTTGTCGTGGATGACGAGCTCGCGGATGTCGTCGCACTCCGGCGTCGCGTACTCGGGGTGGCTGCCGACGTCGAGGTAGAGCCGGGCCCCGTTGCGCAGGAAGACGTTGCTGCTGCGCCCCCAGGAGACGACCCGCCGGAACAGGTAGCGGGCGACCTCGTCGGGTGACAGGCGCCGCTGACCCTTGAACGTGCAGGTGACGCCGTACTCGTTCTCCAGCCCGAAGATCCGGCGGTCCATGGTCGCCACCGTACGCCGAGAGGGTGCCCGAAGCGGCGCTACGACATGGACACGCACAGCAACCGGGCCGAGACGTCCCAGGAACCTCGCAGCAGCGCCGGGCAACCTGCTGGCATGACTCGACACCGGTACCGGACCGGCCACTCGCCCACCACAACGCCCGCTACCCGGACCGCCGGGCTCCGGCGGCTCTCGACGCTGACGACTGCCCTGACGGTCGGAACCGTGGTCGCGACCGGGGTCAGCGCGGCCGCCGTGGCCACCACGGTGACCGGCGCGTCGAGCTCGACCACGAGCCACCCGTCGACCGGAACGTCGTCCACCACCCCGGACCCGACCCCGAGCGCGTCGACCGCCAGCCCCTCAACCGCGGCGACGAAGACGACCACGACGAAATCCTCCTCTGGGTCCGCCTCGGTCAGTACCGGGAGCGGTGGCACGTCGCACGCCACGTCAGGCGGGTCGTGATGACACGCCCGGGCCCGGCCTCGCCGGAGGTGACCGCGGCGGCCGAGTGGACCGCGATCGGTGTACTCGTACGGGTCGTGGTCAGCGACCCGGACGCCCTCGGGCCGGCCCGCCGCCTCCTCCAGCGCGACCTGGCGGCGCTGGACCTGGCCTGCAGCAGGTTCCGCCCCGACTCGGAGATCCGGGCCCTGGACGGGACCGACGGCCGCCCGACCCCGGTCAGCCGGCTGCTGGCCGCGGCCCTGGCCGCCGCTCTGGAGGCAGCGGGCGAGACCGACGGCGACGTTGATCCCACCGTCGGGGATGCACTGGCGGCCGCCGGCTATGACCGGGACTTCTCGGCGGTCGCCGCCGACGGTCCCCGGATCCGGGTCCGTCCCGCGGCGGCGCCGGGCTGGCGCCTGGTCCAGCTGGACGAGGAACGCCGGATCGTGTCGGTGCCCGCCGGCGTACGCCTCGACCTCGGCGCCACCGCTAAGGCCTGGGCGGCCGACCGGGCCGCTGCGCGGATCGCCTCCGAGCTCGGCTGCGGCGTGCTGGTGGCGCTCGGCGGCGACCTCGCCTGTGCCGGTCCCGCGCCTGATGGGGGTTGGCAGGTCCGCGTGCAAGACGTCACGGGCCCGGTGGACGGGGTCACGGACGGGCCGTCCAGCCAGGTGGGCCTGCATCACGGCGGCATCGCCACGTCCAGTACCCGGGCCCGGCGCTGGGTGCGCGGTGGCCAGGTCCTGCACCACATCGTCGACCCGCGCAACGGGCTGCCGGCCCGCTCACCGTGGCGCACGGTGTCGGTCGCGGCGGACAGCTGCCTTGCGGCCAACGCTGCGAGCACCGCGGCCGTCGTCCGGGGTGCACGCGCCATTCCCTGGCTCGAGTCCCGCGGTGCTACCGCGCGGCTCGTCGACGACGAGGGCCGGGTCCGGCTGACCGGTGGCTGGCCGGTCGACGTCGCGGCGGTGGCGTCATGAACGTCCTGTGGGTGCTCTCCCGCGCCACCGGCCTCGTCTCGCTGGTCCTCCTCACGCTGATGGTCGTCCTCGGTGTCGCCGTCACCCGTCGTAGCCGGCCGCGGCGCGGTGGCCGGCTCGGCGCGCGACAGCTCGTCCTCGTCGGCCTGCACCGCAACACCGCATTGCTGGCCCTGCTGGTGCTGGCCACCCACATCGGCACCGTGGTCGCCGACTCGTACGTCGACATTCGCTGGTACGACTCTGTCGTGCCGTTCGTCGGCACGTACAAGTCCTTCTGGCTCGGGCTCGGCACGCTCTCGCTGGACATCGCCCTCCTGCTCGTCGTGACCAGCCTCGTCCGGCACCGGCTGCCACTGCGCTTCTGGCGAGGCATCCACGTGCTCGCCTACCTGGCCTGGCCGGTGGCCCTGGTGCACGCGGTCGGCATCGGAACCGACATGCGGTCCGCCCCCGGCCTGCTCCTGGCCGGCGTCTGTGCTCTGGGCGGGACCGGCGCGGTCCTGTGGCGCATGAGCGCAGGCTCGGCGCTGCCGGTGGCCGACCGGGCGCCGGACACCCTGACCGCGCTGCGCGCCGAGCGTGCTCGCCACCGGCAGCTCGTGGCACCCGGGAGATGAGATGACCTCGATGGCTCTCGATCGAGACCCGGCCCGGTCGTGGCATTCGGCCCGGACCGCTCCGCCGGCTGGTCGGCTCCCGCGGCTGCTTCTCGAAGCCGGTGCGGACGGCGACCTGGCGGCCCACGTGCATCGGCACGGGCCGGTCCCCAACCGCGGCGGCCCCGGCCTGCTTCTTCCCACGCTGGAGGCCGCGGGTCTGACGGGGCGCGGCGGCGCGGGCTTCCCCGCCGGGCGCAAGTGGCGGACGGTAGCCGCCGGCAACAGGTCTGCCGTCGTCGTCGGCAACGGCGCGGAGGGCGAACCGGCGAGCGGGAAGGACGCGGTGCTACTGACCACGAACCCGCACCTGGTCATCGACGGGCTGCTGCTCGCCGCCGAGGCGGTCGGTGCACGCCGCACGGTCCTCGTCCTCGCGCCAGATCGCTCGGTCCGCGGCGCCGTCGACACCGCGCTGCGCGAGCGCCGGGACGCCCGGCGGGTCGAGCTGGTGGAGGCGTCCGACCGCTTCGTCGCAGGCGAGGAGTCGGCTGTCGTCGACGCGATCGAGGGTGGCCCGGGGCTGCCAAGGTCGACGCCGCCGCGGGTCTTCGACCAGGGCGTGGGCGGTCGGCCGACCCTCGTGCAGAACGTCGAGACGCTGGCGCACGTCGCGCTCGTCGCCCGCTACGGAGCGGACTGGTTCCGCGGCGTGGGGACCACCGCCGAGCCCGGCAGTCTGCTGACAACCGTCGCTGACGCCGGCGGTCGCTGGGTCGCCGAGGTCGCGCACGGGGCGCCGCTCGGCTCCGTCGTCAACGTGTCGGACGAGGTGCAGGCCGTCCTCGTGGGCGGCTACCACGGCACCTGGCTCAGCGCGTCGGTCGCCCACCGAGCTGACCTGTCCCGCCGCTCGCTGAGCAGGTGGGGAGCCAGCCCCGGCGCCGGGGTCCTGGTGGCCCTCCCGGCGTCGGCCTGCGGGGTGGTCGAGACCGCGCGGGTCGCGCTCTACCTGGCCGCCGACTCGGCGGGACAGTGCGGGCCGTGCCTCAACGGGCTGCCCCGGATCGCGGTCGTTCTCGAGGAGCTGGCTCGCGGCCGGGCCACCCGTCGCGACCTCGACGACCTCGCCCGATGGGCGGGGCTGGTGAAGCACCGCGGTGCGTGCGGGCACCCGGACGGCACGGTGCGGTTCGTGCGCAGCGCCCTGCAGGTCTTCGATGCTGAGGTCGAGGCACATCTCGCGGGGAGCTGTCGGCGTACCGACGCACGTCCGGTGCTCCCGGTACCTGACGTCGGTGGTGGGTGATGAGCGGCGACCTCGAGCTGCTGATCGACCGCACCGCGTGCACCGGGCACGGCCTGTGTGCCGAGCTGCTGCCCGAGGTGCTCGACCTCGACGAGTGGGGCTACCCCATGATCCCGTCGGGACCGGTGCCGTCGGGTCTCGAGCAGCACGCCAGACGCGCGGTCACGGCGTGCCCGGTGCTCGCCCTGCGACTCGCACGGATTGCTGGCCGCTGACCAGCCGTCGCGGGCCGGTCAGCTGCGGCTGAGCACCACGCCGTCGATGCGGACCCGTGCACCGCTGCTGCGCACCTTGAGCGTGATGGTCGCCTTGTGCAGCGCGAAGACGGGGCCCATGACGACGGCGCTCCGTTGGTAGGCGCCCGCCAGGTTGATCGTGCCGACCCTCTTGCCGTCCACCAGGACGGCGACCTTGCCGCAGGTCCGGCAGGTCGACGCGACCACACCGACCCGCTTGACCTTGGCCGACGTACGAGTCAGCGTCGCGTTCTTGGTCGTCGTCGTGACGAACGTCCGGCCGAGGTACCCGCTTCCCGTCTTGGCCGTCCAGGCCGAGGACCTGGTCAGCGCACGATCGTCCAGCGACCGTGCGCTGCAGCGCTGCGGCGACCAGGCAGAGAGCCGGCCCGCCTTGTTGCGGGCGCGCACCGACACGCACGACGTGTGGCCGGTTTTCACGCCGAGGGGCTCACCGGTCGCGGCGGTGCGCTGCCACGAGGTCGGTCGGGTCCACGGTCCGTAGGTCCCGTTCCACGCGGCTGTGCGGTAGCGGACGTCGAAGGTGCTCACGGCGCTGGACGAGTAGCCCCCGAACCAGGTGAAGCGGACCTTGCCCGCGGAGGTGCCCGGCGTCTCCGGCCCGGTCATCCGCGGTGCCGGCGTCCCGCTGGCGAGGTGGTTCCACACGCCGCCGAGTCCCGCGTTGTCCAGGGCGGCCTGGTCGATGAGGATGCTCGGCTTCGGCCCGCCGTACGGCGTCCAGGACGGCAGGTAGGCCGCGATGCCGTTGGCCACCCGCCAGATCCGCCCGGTCGCGCCGCTCTGCAGGAAGGTCCCCGTCTGGGGCCGCTGCGGCAGGGACGCGAACTGGGTCGGTGAGAGGGTCGTCACCGGCTGCTCGCCACCCACGGCGGCCCAGTCGGTGACCGGGATCGGGGCACCGCCGGCCATCCGGTAGGTGCCGCCCTGGCCGCTGATCGTCACGAACGTGCCGTCGGCGGCGAGCTGGGAGGGTGCGACCGCCGCGTCGAGCGAGTCGTTGTCGATGTTGACGGCTATGCCACCCCAGGTCTCGGTGTGACCACCGTGGTACTGGTGGATGCGCTGGTGATCGGCCCAGTACTGGTCGGGGATCGCGACGTCGCTCAGGGTCGGGTCGCCAGGCTGGCTGCTGTCCGACGGCCACCGCGCGAACCAGATGTCGTCGGGCTGGTGGATCGCTGCGCTCGGCGCGCCGCCGTCGAGGACGATCGCGGCCAGGGTGTTCGAGGAGGAGTAGAGCCCGGACACGTAGCCCCGGTTGTGCAGCTGCACGGTCCACGCGTCCAGGAAGGCACGCGTCGCGGCGAGGCAGGTGGTGTTGGTGTAGGAGAACGCCTCCATGTCGAAGTAGACCGGGTTCCCGATCCCGAGACCCAGCGCGTTGAGCTGTGCAACAGCGTCGTCGGCGGCGGCGCTGCCCTGGGCGGCCGCCTGGGTCGGGTCGATGCGGTTGGGGAAGGCCGAGCAGGAGGCCTGCAGCCCGACGTAGGTCGGGAACAGCGTCCAGCCTTGTGCGACGGTCTGGGTGACCCAGTCCGCGGTGAGGTTCGGCTGCGAACAACCGCGGCTGGCGCCGCCCATGTACATGTTGGCCGCCTTGTAGGGCGACGCGGCGTACCAGGCGGCCATCGTCGAGAGCGGCTGCGCCGTGCAGGCGTCGAAGCCGAGACCGGCGTACGTCGTGTCGTTCGTCGACGACGGGCTGGCTGCGGTCGACGCGCTGCTTGACGCTGTCGTGCCGGTCGCGGCGGTGGGCGGGACGGCGGCGAAGGTACGGGCGTCCCTGCGGCCGCTGGGCGCGGTGACCTCGGGCGTCGCGTCGGCGTAGGTCACGCTGTCGGCGATCACGCGGGCTTGCGCGGCGCCGTCACCGGCCGAGACGACCACGCCGACCGGCGAGCCTGGCGCGGTGACGACCCGGTCTGGCGCGACGACGCCCTGCAGGCTCCGGGTGGTCAGCTGCACGGCCTCGGTGCGACCGACGAGGTGCGGTGGACAGGTGCTCCGGCTCGGGTCGCCCAGGTAGACGGCGTGCTGGTCGAACCGCACGCAGCCGGGCTGGCCGTCGACCCGGCGTACCGGCCAGTCCGACGGCACGGTGACCGACGTACCGCGGAAGGTCACGGTCCGGCTCACGGCGGCGTCGGCGACCTGAGTGCCGGCGAGCGCGGGTGTGGCGGGTGTCAGCAGAGCCACCGCGGCAAGGCCGACGAGAAGGGCGCGCCGGCCTGACCGGACTGCTCGAGACCCCACCTGGTTGCTCCCACCCGTCGTCGCTGCCGGACCGTGCCAGCGCAGGCTGTCCCGCGCGGAGCGTCCAGGGTACGGGGCCGATGTCCGGTTCACGGTGATCCGCGCCGTTCGGGCGGGTCTCCTGCGCCCGGCGCCGGACCGGTGGCGAACAAGCCCGTTGGCTGGATCTGCGGCCGGCAAGGCTGACGCCTGGACCGGTCGGCAGGGCTCGTCAGGAACCGGCGTCGCCGTCCGGCCCGGCGGGCTCGTGGGATCCGCCGGCGAGCGAGGTGGGCGGCTCGAAGCCCTCGTCTGGTCCGCCCGCCTCGGTGGCGGCCGTGTCGTCGCCGCCGAGCAGGCGCTCCAGGGCCGGTCCGGTCAGCCGGCGGAAGGTGCGCCGGGGCCGGGCGCGGTCCAGGACCGCGACCTCGAGCTGGTCCGCGGTAAGGGTGCGCGACTCGGTGTTCCCGGGCTCGCGGCCCAGCAGCTCGACAGCCAGCCGCAGTGCCTCGCCGAGACTCTGCCCGTCGCGGAACCGGCCGGAGAGCTCCTGAGTGATGGTCTCGGCCGAGCCGCCCATCGCGACGAAGCCGTGCTCATCGGCGACCGAGCCGTCGTAGGTGAGCCGGTAGATCTGGTCCTCGGCGGCGGTCTCGCCGACCTCGGCGATGACGATCTCGACCTCGTAGGGCTTGGACTCGACGGTGAAGATCGTGCCCAGGGTCTGCGCGAAGACGTTGGCCAGGCCGCGTCCGGTGACGTCCTGGCGGTCGTAGGAGTAGCCGCGCAGGTCGGCGTACCGGACACCGGCCATCCGCAGGTTCTCGAACTCGTTGTACTTGCCCACCGCGGCGAACGCGATCCGGTCGTAGATCTCGGAGATCTTGTGCAGGGCCCGGGAGAGATTCTCCGAGACGAAGACGATGCCGCCGTCGTACTGCATGACGACCGCGGCGCGGCCGCGCGCGATGCCCTTGCGGGCGTAGTCGGCCCGGTCCTTCATCAGCTGCTCGGGCGAGACGTATCCGAACGGCATGCTCACGGAGCGACCTCCAGCGTCCTGGGGCGGATCGGGGCGGTGGTGGTCATCGCAGCGGTGCCTGCGGTCCGCCGGGGTTCTGCATCCGGGCGGTTACCACCTCGTCGACCACGCCGCCGACCTCGTCGTCGGCGAGGCGGCGATAACCGTCCACGGTCACCGTGGAGACGACCGGGAAGATGCGCCGCGTCAGGTCGGGACCTCCCGTCGCGCTGTCCTCGTCGGCCGCGTCGTAGAGCGACTGGACGGCGCAGAGCACGGCGTCCGCGACGGTGAGGTCCTCGCGCCAGAGCTTCTTCAGTGCGCCGCGGGCGAACATCGAGCCGGAGCCCACCGAGTGGAACTTGTGCTCCTCGTAGCGCCCGCCCGTGACGTCGTAGGAGAAGAGCCGTCCGGCGGCCTGCGGGTCGTCCGCGTCGAGGTCGTAGCCGGCGAACAGCGGGACGACCGCGAGGCCCTGCATGGCCATCGCGAGGTTGCCGCGGATCATCAAGGCGAGCCGGTTGGCCTTGCCCTCGAGGGACAGCGTGACGCCCTCGATCTTCTCGTAGTGCTCGAGCTCGACCTGGAAGAGCCGCACCATCTCGATCGCGATGCCGGCCGCCCCGGCGATGCCGACACACGAGTGGTCGTCGGCGTGGAAGACCTTCTCGATGTCGCGCTGGGCGATGTAGTTGCCCATCGTCGCGCGCCGGTCGCCGGCCATCACGATGCCGCCCGGGAAGGTGAGCGAGACGATCGTCGTCCCGTGCGGTGCCTCGGTGGTCAGTGCGGTCGCCGGTGGCGTACGCCGACCCGGCAGCAGGTCCGGGTCGTGACTCGCGAGGAACTCGGTGAAGGAGGAGCTGCCCGGCGTCACGAACGCGGCCGGCAGCCGGCCGGACCCGGCGGTGTCGCTGGCCATGCACGTCCTCTCGTCAGGCGGGCTGAGCGGTCGATCACGACCCTACTGCCCGATTGCGAGGTCAGGTCGCGTTCTGGTGCGCGACGAGCACGGCAGCGAACGCGCGCTCGAGCCGGCTGGTCTGGTCGCTGTCGAGCAGCTCCTGAAGCCAGGCGCCGTCGGCGGCCCGGCGCGCCTTCTCCAGGTACACCGCGGCCCGGCGCACGACCTGCGGGCAGTCACGCAGGTGCCCGATCGCGGCGTTGCACGGGAAGCAGAGCATCCCCCGCACCGTGGCGGTCGCGTGGTCGTGGTCCACGTGCACGGCCGGTGCCGCGCGACAGATCGCGCACAGCCCGCCCTGCCCGGCCAAGAGGGCATCGACCTCGGCGCTGGTCATGCCGTACTTGCGCCGGAGGTGGTCCTGACGTCCCACCCGACTGACGCACGTCTTGCACCGAGCAAGCCGACCGTCGGGTGCCGTCGTCCTCTCGCTGAACTCCATGATTGGTTTCGTCGTGCGGCAGGTCCGACAAAACTTGTGTCCGTCGGGAATGTCGCGCGGTACAACGACCTGGCCCGCGGCCTCGCGACTGGCCCGATAGGAGTCAGCCTGGCAGTCACGACACTGAACTTGCCTGCCGTCTGGTCGTGAGCGGTGCACCGCGAAGGAAGCAACTGGCTTGATCGCCTCACAAGCGCGGCACCACTTGAAGCCGGGCTCCACTTCTGGTGGCAAAGCCAGCTTGCGCGGGCGGTGCTCGGCGGCCCAGTCGGCGAAACACGAACGACACCAGTGCTGGAGGCCATCCGGTGCGGCACGTCGCACGCCGAAGGCGGCCACCGGAAGCTCTCGCGCGCACTTACCGCGGCGTTTCGACTTCCCGCTCACATTCTCCACTAAGTCGATTCACTCCCCGCCCTTTTGCACGAAGCTCCGTACAAAATCCTCTGAGTTCGTCTCCAAGACGTCATCGATCTCGTCCAGCATCGCGTCGATGTCGTCGTCGAGTTTCTCCTTGCGCTCGGCGACATCGGTCGACTCGTCGACCTGCGCCTCGTCGACCTCCTCGGAGGTCTTGCTCGTCCGCTTCTGTCCGCCGGTGTCCTTGCTCGCCATCAGGGGGTGCCTCTCGTGATCGCGCCGTGCCTCGTCGGTCCGTTCCGACCATAGTCGGCACACAGGACACAGACCCGAAGGTCGGCCGGTCAGCCCGCGAGCCGGCGTATCCACTCGTGCCCGGGGTGGGCGGTCTCCAGGGCCTCGCGCAGCCATCCGCGGTCGGTGGGATCCAGCCGTGGAACGAGCCCGTCGAAATCGGCCCGGTCCTTGTCGCATCAGCCGGGCCTTGAACAGCAGGGGCGATCTCGGGCCGCTGGTGCGGGATCCCGTCCGTGCTGTGCCGGATGACCTCCGCCAGAGGGCGGCGAGCCGGTGGTCACGCTTGTAGACCCAGGTCTCCCCCTCCACCGGCGCGATGAGCAGGTCGAGGACCCAGGGCGAGTACCCGTCGCGGCGTACCCAGCGCTGCTCGTGGTCGTCCGGCGGCTCCGGGTCCTCGGGAGCTAGGTGGCGCAGAGCTCCGCCGTGGATGTCCCACACGTGGCGGGGGTGCAGCCACCGGCGTACCGCGGCGAGGTCGCGACGCGCCACCGAGATCTCGAGGGGTCGGAATGGACGCGCGGCACTCCCCGCCCAGCTCCACCGCCCAGCCGCCGACGACCCACGACCGGAACGGTGCGCCGGCGAACAGGTCCCGGGCCTGCGCCGGCGACATCGGGTCCGTCCGGCCAGAGATCCGCTGGAACTCCGGCTCGCTCAGCTCCGTCAGCACCGGCTGGTCAGCCACCGGTGAGGACGGCGACCAGCTCGCTGGCCGTGTCGCACCGGTCGAGCAGCTGACCGACGTGCTCCTTGGTGCCCCGCAGCGGCTCCAGGGTCGGCACGCGCTGCAGCGAGTCGTGCCCCGGCAGGTCGAAGATGACGGAGTCCCAGGACGCCGCGGCTACCTCCTCGGGGTACTTCGCGAGGCACCGTCCGCGGAAGTAGGCGCGGGTGTCCTCCGGCGGCTCGGTGACCGCCCGGTCGATCTCGGCGTCGGTGATCACGCGGTCGAACCGGCCGGCCGCCTCGAGGCGGAGGTAGATCCCCTTCTCCGGGCGGACGTCGCTGTACTGGAGGTCGATCGCCTCGAGGCGCGGCGCGCCCCAGTCCAGCCCGTCGCGCGATCGGTAGCCCTCGAGGATCTGCTTCTTCGCGACCCAGTCGAGCTCGCGAGCCAGCGACATCGGGTCGGACTCGAGCCGGCTGAGCACCGACTCCCACCGGTCGAGCACGTCGATGGTCACCGGGTCGGCGTCGGACCCGAACCGGTCCTCGACGTACTTGCGCGCCTGCTCGGCGTACTCCATCTGGAGCTGGACCGCCGTCAGCGTGCGACCGGAACGCAGGCTCACCAGCTGGTGCAGCGACGGGTCGTGCGAGACGGCGTGCAGGGTCGCGACGGGCCGGTCCACCGTGAGGTCGACCGAGAGGAACTGGTCCTCGATCATCGCTAACACGAGACACGTCGTCCCGAGCTTGAGGTACGTCGACACCTCGGCCAGGTTGGCGTCGCCGATGATGACGTGCAGCCGCCGGTACTTGTCCGCGACGGCGTGCGGCTCGTCGCGGGTGTTGATGATCGGGCGCTTCAACGTGGTCTCGAGCCCGACCTCGACCTCGAAGTAGTCGGCGCGCTGGGAGATCTGGAAGCCGTCGGTGTGGCCGTCCTGACCGATGCCGACCCGGCCGGAACCGGCCACCACCTGACGGCTGACGAAGAACGGCGTCAGGTGCCGCACGATGTCGGCGAACGGTGTCTCGCGCCGCATCAGGTAGTTCTCGTGCGTGCCGTAGGACGCGCCCTTGTTGTCGGTGTTGTTCTTGTAGAGGTGGATCGGCGGCGTGTTCGGGATCTGCGCGGCCCGCCGGCTCGCCTCGGCCATGATGCGTTCCCCGGCCCGGTCCCAGATGAGAGCGTCGCGCGGGTTGGTGCACTCGGGTCCGGAGTACTCCGGGTGTGCGTGGTCGACATAGAAGCGCGAACCGTTGGTGAGGATGACGTTCGCCAGCCCGACGTCCTCGTCGGTGAGCTGACTCGGGTCGGCCACCTCGCGCGACAGGTCGAACCCGCGCGCGTCGCGCAGCGGGTTCTCCTCCTCGAAGTCCCAGCGTGGCCTCCTGCTGCGGGCCGCCGAGGGCTGCGCGTAGGCGTTGACGATCTGGGAGGAGATGAGCATCGCGTTGGCGCCGGGGTTGCCGGGCACGGTGATCCCATACTCGGTCTCGGTCCCCATCACCCGCCAGACGCTCACGGCGCCCAGCGTACGCGTGCTGCCACACTCGGGACGTGCAGCAGAGCGGCGACGAGCAGGTGGCGATCATCGACCGGACCGGCCGGGTGGTGGGGTCGGCCCCGCGCTCGATGATGCGCCGCGACAACCTGCCCCACCTGGTGGTCGGCGTCCTCGTGCGCGACCCGGCCGGCAGGGTGTACGTGCATCGGCGTACCGAAACGAAGGACGTCTACCCCGGCCTGCACGACTGCTTCGCCGCGGGCGCGGTC
The DNA here is from genome assembly GCA_036269735.1 of Actinomycetes bacterium. Lineage (GTDB taxonomy): Bacteria > Actinomycetota > Actinomycetes > JACCUZ01 > JACCUZ01 > DATBDW01. The sequence continues at coordinate 989 of DATBDW010000146.1, read as the reverse complement.
CGGTACGGCGAACCGCCGGCGGTGGCCGCCGAGCGCGAGCTCGGCGAGGAGCTGGGTGTGACCGGCGTACCGCTCGAGGCACTGGAGACCGTCACCTACCGGGACGACTCGACCGACCAGGTCACCCACGTGTTCACCACGGTCTGGGACGGCCCGGTGACCCACCAGGTCGAAGAGGTCGCCTGGGGCACCTGGATGACCGTCGACGAGCTGCGCGCAAAACTCGCCGACGCCACGTGGCCGTTCGTCCCCGACGGCCGCATGCTCGTGACCCGCCTCCTCGACGACGGCCGCCTCACGGGCTGACCGCCGCCACCTGCCAACCCGCGTCACGCGGGGTGACTGCTCACGTCAGTCAGACAACGACGCGATCAGGTGATGGCCCTGCCGTGATCACGTGCGGCCAACCAAGGTAAACACCCCACGGTCAGGTCGTGTTGATCACGGAACCGTGATCATTTGCGGAGGCGGGGGACACCGCACTAGCGACGGCGGGACAGGAGAGCGGGCGAGACTGCTACAGGTACTGGCCGGTGTTGGCGACGGTGTCGATGGACCGGCCGGCCTCGGTTCCCTGCTTGCCCTGGATCAGCGTGCGGATGTAGACGATCCGCTCGCCCTTCTTGCCCGAGATCCGGGCCCAGTCGTCGGGGTTGGTCGTGTTCGGCAGGTCCTCGTTCTCCTTGAACTCGTCGACGCAGGCGGCGAGCAGGTGGGAGATCCGGATCCCCTTCTGACCGAGGTCCAGGAAGTCCTTGATCGCCATCTTCTTGGCTCGGTCCACGATGTTCTGGATCATCGCCCCGGAGTTGAAGTCCTTGAAGTACAGGACCTCCTTGTCGCCGTTGGCGTAGGTGACCTCGAGGAAGCGGTTCTCCTCCAGCTCGGAGTACATCCGCTCCACGGTGCGCTGGATCATCGCGGACACCGTCGCGTTGCGGTCGCCGTCGTGCTCCTTGACGTCGTCGTCGTGCAGCGGCAGGTCGGCA
>DATBDW010000145.1:0-23579 GCA_036269735.1 Actinomycetes bacterium | reverse complement strand
CGTAGGAGTTGGTGTGCAGCGACTGCGTGCCGCCAAGGACGGCGGCGAGGGCCTGCACGGTGACCCGGACCAGGTTGACCTCCGGCTGCTGCGCGGTCAGCTGGACCCCGGCGGTCTGGGTGTGGAACCGCAGCATCAGCGACCTGGGGTCGCGAGCACCGAACTCGTCGCGCATCATCTGCGCCCAGATCCGCCGGGCCGCGCGGAACTTGGCGACCTCCTCGAGCAGCGTCGTGCGGGCCACGAAGAAGAACGACAGCCGCGGCGCGAAGTCGTCTATGACCAGACCGGCCGCCTGCGCGGCGAGCACGTACTCGCGTGCGTTGGAGAGGGTGAACGCGACCTCCTGCGCGGGCGTCGCCCCGGCCTCAGCCATGTGGTAGCCCGAGATGGAGATCGTGTTCCAGCGCGGGATCTCCTTCTGGCAGTAGGCAAATACGTCGGAGACCAGTCGCAGCGACTGCTTCGGCGGGTAGATGTACGTGCCGCGCGCGATGTACTCCTTGAGCACGTCGTTCTGCACCGTGCCGGTCAGCTGTGACGGGTCGACGCCCTGCTCCTCGGCGACCAGCTGGTAGAGCAGCAGCAGCACCGCGGCCGGGGCGTTGATCGTCATGGACGTCGACACCTGGTCGAGCGGGATGCCGTCGAAGAGCGTCCGCATGTCGTCCAGCGAGTCGATGGCGACACCGACCTTGCCCACCTCGCCGTGCGCCACCGGGTCGTCGGAGTCGTAACCCATCTGGGTCGGCAGGTCGAAGGCGACCGAGAGCCCGCCGGTGCCGGCCTCGACCAAACGGTGGTAGCGCTCGTTGGACTCCTTCGCGGTGCCGAACCCGGCGTACTGCCGCATGGTCCAGGGACGCCCGGTGTACATCGAGGGGTAGACGCCCCTGGTGAAGGGGTAGCCGCCGGGTTCCCCCAGCCGGCTGGCGGGGTCGAAGTCGGCGAGCGCATCCGGCCCGTAGACGGGCTCGATCGGCAGACCCGACTCGGACTCTCGCGACATGCCCACGGATGCTAGCCAGCCGCCGCTCCGGCACCGTTAGCCTGCCCTCGATGACAGCGCGCGAGAGGTACGCCGGGGGGCTGGGCGCCCTCGCGCTCACGGCCGCCCTGCTCGCCGCCACGGCCGGCCAGGCCGCCGCCGACTCGGCCAGCGGTCCCGTGGGCGGCCCGGCCCTGGCGAGCACCGGCGTCGTGGTCGACGCTCCCGGGTCGCAAGCGCTGCCGAAGGTCAACGCCGCGGCGTACCTGCTCGCGGACCTCACCACCGGCGAGGTCCTCGCGGCCAAGGACCCGCACGGCCACCTGCGCCCCGCCAGCACGCTCAAGGTGCTGACCGCCCTGACCCTGCTGCCGAAGCTCGACCCCGGCACGGTCTACACCGCGCAGTGGGCCGATGCGAACGCCGAGGGCAGCCGCGCGGGCATCGTCCCGGACGCGACCTACACCGTCGGCCAGCTCTTCCAGGCGCTGTTCCTCGTCTCAGGCAACGACGCGGCCAGTGCCCTCGCCCACGCCGCCGGGGGCGTTCCGAAGACCGTGGCCACGATGCAGTCGACCGCCCGCTCGCTCGGCGCGCTGGACACGACGGTCCGCAACCCGAGCGGGCTCGACGCGCCCGGGCAGTACACCTCGGCGTACGACCTCGCCGTGATCGCTCGCGCAGCGATGGCGCGGGCCGACTTCCGGGCCTACGTCACGACGGTCAAGGCCCAGTTCCCCGGCAAGATGCCCAAGGCCGGGCACGTGCGCAAGACCTTCCAGATCTACACGCAGGACCGGCTGCTGCTGAACTACCCGGGCGCGATCGGCATCAAGACGGGATTCACGACCATGGCCCGCGGCACCTTCGTGGGCGCCGCCAGCCGGGGCGGGCACACGCTGATCGCCACCGTGCTGCACAGCGGCACCGGCTGGGAGGACTCGGCGGCGCTGCTCACGTGGGGCTTCCACAACAGGACGCTGGCCCGTCCGGTAGGGACCCTGCAAGCAGTCGCCCCGGCGACCACCGGCACGTCGGTGGTGGCCGGCCCGGTGCGCACCGTCCAGCACCAGGTGGCCGCGGCCGCCGGCGCGGGCGGCGGGCTCCCGTGGTGGGTCACCGTCCCGCTCGGGGCGCTGCTCGTCCTCGCGCTGTTGCGGGCCAGGGTCCTCCTGGTACGCCGACGCCGCGCGGCGCGGCGCCGGGGCTACCGGTGGGACCGCCGCCAGATGAGCGCCATGATCCCGGCGCCGGCTGCCGCGCCCAGCGCGACCCCACGCACCGTGCGGGTCCTGGGACCCGAGGACGCCCCGCCGGGCGCCGCCACCGGCACCGGTTCGTAGTCGGCCGGCGCCCCCATGTACGCCTGGGTAGCGGTCCACGACGCGGCGTACGTCAGCACTCTCGAGACCAGGTTGATCCACACCAGCAGGCCGACGAGCACGCCGAACGTCGCGTAGAGCGGGTTGGTCGTCGTGCGGGCGATCAGGAACGTGCCGACCAGCTTGAGCGCCTCGAAGCCGACCGCCCCGAGCACGGCACCGGAGCGGACCTGGTGCCACGAGAGGCCCGCGCCCGGCAGCCGGAGGAACAGGATCGCCAGCATCATGGTGTCGACGAGCAGGGCCACCAGGACCGCGACCACCTTGAGCACTGCCGACGCGGCGAACGAGCCGTCCAGCCCGACGTGACCCAGCGCGTACTGAGTGGCGTCGGTGGCGAGCGCGCTCACACCGACCGACACGAGAAGCGCCAGACCGAGCAGGATCAGGACGAGGGCGTCACCGGTCTTCTTGCGCACCAGCGCCACCCGGCGGCGATCGGTGCCGAAGATCCGGCGCAGCCCGGTGCGCAAGGCGTCCACCCAGCCGAGCCCGGCGTAGAGCAGACCGAGGATCCCGATCAGGCCGGCTCCCTTGCGGGCGTTGACGATGTCGTCGATGTTGATCTGGCCGGGCCCGGTGCCGAGTATGCCGGGAAAGGCCGCTTCGATCGCCGCCGTCACGTTGTCCTTCGCGTCGGGGTAGATGACGCTCACGTAGCCGACGACGGCGAACGTCAGCGCCAGCAGGGGGAAGAACGACAGGAACCCGTAGTAGGTGATCGACGCCGCGACCTGCGCCCCCGCGACCTCGTTGTGCCGCTGGAGGGCCCGGAATGCGTGGTCCACGACCGGACGCCGGGCGCGGGCACGCAGCAGCCGCGCCTTCCCGGCGTCGAGCAGCCTCACCGAGTGGTCAGAGACTCTGCGGGCCGGGAAGGTCCTGGCCGAGGGGGAAGTCGCGCTGCGGGCGCCACACGCCGTCCGACCCGTGCTCGTAGAGGCTGAACCCCCAGACGCCGAACCGGACGTCGTAGGACGCCATCCGGTCGAACGCCGTCGTGAGCACCTCGTGGGGCAGGTCGTGGGCCACGGTCACGTGCGGGTGGTACGGGAACGTGAGGTCCCGCAGCAGGGGGCCGGAGCGGACCCGCGACTCCACCCGCTCGCAGTCACTGATGCCGAGCACCACCGAGACGAAGACGACCGGCGACACCGGGTGGAACGTGCCCGAGCCGCGCAGGTGGATCTCGAAGGGCTGCTCGGACTCGGCGATGGTGCGCAGGTGCTTGTCGATCCGGTCGAGGTCGTCGGTCTCGACCTCGGTGGGCGGCAGCAGCGTGATGTGCGTCGGGATCGACCGGGCCAACGCATCGCCGAAGGACTCACGGACCCGCTGCAGCTCGGTGCCGTAGGGCTCCGGGATGGGGATCGCGACCCCGATGGTGCGGGTCGGGAGGCTGGTCACGGCGCGTCGGCGCGTGGCAGGAAGCCGACCCGGTCGTACGCCGTGGCCAGGGTCGGCCCGGCGACGACCCGAGCCTGCGCGGCGCCCCGGGCGAGAGCGCGGTCGAGCTCGGCCGGGTCGTCGAGGAAGCCGCGGACGCGCTGTTGGAAGGGCACCACGAAATCCAGGACGGCCGTGGCGACCTCCTTCTTGAGGTCGCCGTAGCCGGCGCCGGCGAACCGGTCGACCAGGGCCGGCACCGGCTCACCGCCGAACGACGACAGGATCGCCAGCAGGTTGCTCACGCCCGGCTTCGCGACCGGGTCGAAGAAGATCTCCCGGCCGGTGTCGGTGACCGCCGAGCGGATCTTCTTCTCGACCACCTTCGGATCGTCCATCAACCACACGACCCCGTTGCCGCCGATGCTCTTGGACATCTGCTTGTCCACGATCTGCAGGTCGTAGATCTTGGCCGTCTCGCGCAGGATGTACGGCTCGGGGACGCGGAACGTGTCGCCGAAGCGGTGGTTGAACCGCTGCGCCAGGTCCCTGGTCAGCTCGATGTGCTGGCGCTGGTCCTCACCTACCGGCACCTGGTCGGCCTGGTAGAGCAGGATGTCGGCGGCCTGCAGGATCGGGTAGGTGAACAGGCCCACCGACGCGCTATCACCACTGCCGCGGGCGGCCTTGTCCTTGAACTGCGTCATCCGGCTGGCCTCGCCGAACCCCGTGATGCACCCGAGCACCCAGGCCAGCTGCGCGTGCTCGGGGACGTGGGACTGGACGAACAGCGTCGACCGGCTCAGGTCCACCCCGGCAGCGAGGTACTGCGCCGCCGTGACCCGGGTGCGCTCGCGCAGCTCGGCCGGGTCGTACTCCATCGTGATCGCGTGCAGGTCGACGACGCAGTAGAACGTCTCGTGGCTGTCCTGCAGGTCGACCCACTGGCGCAGCGCGCCGAGGTAGTTGCCGAGGTGCAGAGAGCCGGCGGTGGGCTGCATGCCGGACAGGACGCGGGGTCGGGAACGGCCGGGCGAGTCGGGCATGTGGTCATTCTGCCAGGGGCGTCGAGGGCTGTTCCGGGGTCAGCCGGACCCGGGCGACCCGGCGTCCGTCCAGCGCGGTCACAGTGAACCGCCTGCCCAGGGCCACCACGCTCTCGTCCAGCGCAGGCAGGCGACCCAGCTCGTTGATCACGAACCCGGCGACGGTCTCGTAGGGGCCTTCGGGCAGCTCGAGCCCGGTGCGCTGCTCGAAGTCCTCCAGGTTGAGCAGGCCGTCGACCTCGACGTCGCCGTCGACCAGGCCCGCGGCCGGTTCCTCGGCCACGTCGTACTCGTCGTGGATGTCGCCGACGACCTCCTCGACGAGGTCCTCGAGGGTGACGATGCCGTCGGTGCCGCCGTACTCGTCGACGACCACGGCGATGTGATGTCCCTCCCGGCGCATCTCCGACATCGCCGAGAGCACGCGCTTGGTGCCCGGCATCACCTTGACCTCGCGGGCGATCTCCCCGACCCGCACCGCGGAGCCGTTGAGCTCGGGGGCGAACAGGTCGCGCACGTGCACGAAGCCGACGACCTCGTCGTGCGAGCCGCGGACCACCGGGTAGCGGCTGTGTGGGCTGCTCGAGGACAGCTTGACCGCCTTGTAGACGGGGGTCGCGGCGTCCAGGAAGTCCACCTCGGTGCGCGGAACCATCACCTCGTGCAGCTGCCGGTCGCCGGCCTCGAAGACGTCCTCGATGAGCTGGCGCTCCTCGCGGCCGAGGGTCTCGTGGGCCGCGACGATGTCGCGCAGCTCCTCCTCCGAGATCCGCTCGCGCCGGGCGCTGGGGTCACCTCCGAGCAGCCGGACGACAAGGTTGGTCGAGGCCGACAGCAGCCAGATCACCGGTCGGGCTGCCCGGGCCATCCCGGCCAGGAACGGGGCGACGAACAACGCGAGCCGCTCGGCGCGTTGCAGCGCGAGTCGCTTCGGCGCGAGCTCGCTGATCACCAGCGAGAGGTAGGTGATGAGAAGCGTCACGACGATGAACGCGATCCAGTAGGCCGCGTCCTTGTCGCCGGCCGCACCGTCCGCCGAGATGCCCCAGTTGCGCAGGACCGGTGCGAGGTCGTCGGCGAAAGCCGAGGCCCCGAAGGCGGCGGACAGGAACCCGGCCGACGTCACACCGATCTGCACGGCGGCGAGGAACCGGTTCGGGTCCGCGTGCAGCTCGGCGACCTTCTCCCCGCGGCGGCCGCGCTGGGCCAGCGACCGCACCTGGCCCTCCCGCAGGGAGATGAGCGCGATCTCGGAGGCCGAGAAGAAGCCAGCGACGAGGAGGAAGAACCCGACGAGCACGATGCCGGCGAGCGTTCCGTTCACGCCGTACCGCCACGGGCGGGGTACGCCGGTCGGAAGCAGCCGTCCATGACGCCAGGGTAGTCAGTCGCGACGCAGGTGCAGGACGACCGCCCGGTCGGGCCGAGCGATGAGCGCACCAACAGGTTCACACACGTTTGAACACCGTTCTGCGTCCCGATTATCGGCCCGCCAGCCTGGGTCATGCGGCGGCCAGACCCATCCGCGACCGATCCGTCGGTATTTGTTGACTTCTCTGTTTCCTCGCGTCAGGCTCCTGAGATGCGCCGGACCATCACCTCCCTGTCCGACGGTCGCGACCTCATCTACTTCGACGACGACGCGACGGCGGCGACGACCAGCCGCGACGACGTCAAGGACACCCGTGACCTCGAGGCGACGGCGACCAGCTCGGAGATCCGCTACGACGCGCTGCTCGACGAGTGGGTGGCTGTCGCGTCGCACCGGCAGAGCCGCACGTACCTGCCACCAGCCGACGAATGTCCGCTATGTCCCTCCCGTGAGGGGCACCCGAGCGAGATACCGGCCAGCGACTACGACGTGGTCGTGTTCGAGAACCGGTTCCCCTCGTTCGCCACCGACGTCGAGCTCGTCGAGGACGGCGTACGCGGTGGCGAGAGACGCCCCGGGCTCGGGCGCTGCGAGGTCGTCGTGTTCACCAGCAACCACGACCTGCCGGTGAGCCAGCTCTCGCCCCGGCGGGTGCGACTGATCCTCGACGCCTGGGTCGACCGCACCGAGGAACTCGGTCGGCTGCCCTTCGTCGAGCAGGTGTTCTGCTTCGAGAACCGCGGTCAGGAGATCGGGGTCACCCTCAGCCACCCGCACGGCCAGATCTACGGCTACCCGTTCGTGACGCCGCGGACCCGCGTGATGCTCGACAACGCGCGCCGGCACCGCGAGCGCACCGGTCGGGACCTGTTCGCCGACCGGCTCGAGGCCGAGCTCGCCGACGGAGCCAGAGTGGTGACCACGAGCGAGCACTGGGTGGCGTTCGTACCGTTCGCCGCCCGGTGGCCGGTCGAGGTGCATCTCTATCCACGCCGTCGGGTCCCCGACCTGCCCGCCCTCGACGACGACGTACGCGACGACTTCCCGGAGATCTACCTAGGCGTGCTCAAGGCGCTCGACGGCCTCTACGGCACACCGCTCCCCTACATCTCCGGCTGGCACCAGGCGCCGGGCCGGACCGACCGCGAGCTCGCCTCCTTGCACCTGGAGGTCTTCTCGGTCAAGCGGGCCGCCGACAAGCTGAAGTTCCTCGCCGGGTCCGAGTCCGGCATGGGCGCCTTCGTCAACGACATCGCCCCCGAGCGGACTGCGGCGATGCTGCGCGAGCAGCTGCCCCGATGACCCCTCCGGACGAAGTCCGGTCGGCGTTCCGCGAGCTGGCCGGCGACGACCCCGAAGGGGTGTGGTCCTCGCCCGGCCGGGTCAACCTGATCGGCGAGCACACCGACTACAACGACGGCTACGCCCTGCCGTTCGGGATCCCGGCCCGCGCCTGGGTAGCGGTCGCGCGCCGGGAGGACGGTGTGCTGCGGATGCGGTCGGTGCAACGCCCCGGCGAGGACGCCACGGTGCCCGTCGACGGCCTCGCCCCCGGGCAGCTGACCGGCTGGCCGACGTACCTTGCCGGCGTGGTCTGGGCGGCGCGGCGCGCCGACATCGACGTACCGGGGATCGATGTGCTCGTCGACGGCCGGGTGCCTCCCGGCAGCGGGCTGTCGTCGTCGCACGCCCTGGAGTGCGCCCTGGCCACTGCGCTGAACGACCTGCTGGACGCCGGGCTGGACCGCAACGCGCTGGCCCGGCTGTCCCAGATCACCGAGAACGAGTTCGTCGGCGCACCCACCGGGATGCTGGACCAGATGGCGTCCCTGCACGCGCAGCGGGGGCACGCCCTCTTCCTGGACAACCGCACCCTGTTCGTCGAGCAGGTGCCGCTGGACCCGGCGGGCACCGGCCTCCGTCTCGTCATCGTCGACACGACCGTGCACCACGACAACGCCGACGGCGCGTACGGCGAGCGGCGGGCGACCTGCGAGGGCGCGGCCGAGGTCCTCGGCGTACCCGCGCTGCGGGATGTCTCCCTCGACGACCTCGCCGACGCACTGGAGCGGCTGCCGGAGGACGAGGCGCGCAGGTGCGTGCGCCACGTGGTCACCGAAGACCAGCGAGTCCTCGACGCGGTGGCCGCGCTGCGGTCCGGGGACTGGACGGCGCTGGCGGCCGCGATGGACGCCTCGCACGCGTCGTTGCGCGACGACTACCGGGTCAGCAGCCCGGAGCTGGACGTTGCCGTCGAGACCGCACGCTCGGCCGGCGCACTCGGCTCCCGGATGACCGGAGCGGGCTTCGGCGGTTCGACGATCTCGCTCGTGCCCGAGGAGCGCGTGGCCGCGGTCCGGGACGCGGTCACCGAGGCCTTCGGCGAGCGCGGTTGGGCCGGGCCCGTGGTCGGCGAGACCGAACCGGGCGACGGCGCCCGCCGCGACAGTTGAGCCCGAACTCATCGACTGGCGGGTTGCGGCTGTCTCCGGAACCAGAAACCCAGCCGCAACGCGCCGGTGGACGCCATCGGAGAGGCGCGGACGGCGGCCGCCACCCCCTCCTTCCAAAGCCGCCTGTGACCTCGGCCACGGAACGGCTGACCGCCGCTAGGACGCGGCCGCGGCGCTGTCGCCGTTGTCCTCGTTGCCGCAGCGCGCGGCGACGCCGAAGTAGTCGACGGTGCGGGCCCGGCGGGCCCCGGCCGCCTCGTCGGCGGGCACCTCGACCAGCCGCGGGATGTGCTTGGAGCAGTGGATGTAGGCCTCCTCGACGTCGACCCGGACCCACAGCCGGGCCATCCGCCCGGCAGGACAGCGCGCCGCCAGTCCGGCCGACGCCATCTCCTCCGCCTCGATGAGAGTGGCCCGGCCGTTGACGTGCAGCCCGATCGTGTCGTCCACGAAATCGACCATCAGGATGCCGACGTGCGGGTTCTCGGTGATGTTGCCGAGGCTCGCCATCACTCCGTTGCCCTTGTACTCCGGCCAGGCCACCGTGCACGGGTCGAGGACCTCGAGCACCCCCGGCGGGCCGGCCCGCAACGTGTTGTCGCACTCGCCCGATGCGCCCGACGTGGCGAGGAAGAACATCTTCTGGCGGGCCACGAACTCGCGCATGGCCGCGTTCAGGTGGTCGAGCACCTGGCCGCTGTAGAAGCGATCAGCGCGGGCCGTGGTCCCGAGCTCCTCCTGCAGGGCACGCTCACCGGAGGAGCCCGGCCGACCATGGCGGGGGGGCAGGATCGTCATTCGTAGGTTCCTACCAGGACCCGACGATCCCGACAAATCCCCCGACAAATCCCCCGGGTAGGACGGCTGTCAGGCGAGCGCCGCGGCCAGGTTCTCGTCGAGCGCGGCGAGGAACTCCTCGGTCGTCAGGTAGGCCTGGTCGGGCGAGACCAGCAGCGCCAGGTCCTTGGTCATCCTGCCGCTCTCGACGGTTTCGACGCAGATGCGCTCGAGGGTCTCCGCGAAGGCGGTGACGTCCGGGGTCCCGTCCAGCTTGCCGCGGTGCTTGAGGCCGCCCGTCCACGCGAAGATCGAGGCGATCGGGTTGGTCGAGGTCGGCTTGCCGCCCTGGTGCTGGCGGAAGTGCCGGGTCACCGTGCCGTGGGCGGCCTCGGCCTCGACGGTCTTGCCATCGGGGGTCATCAGCACCGACGTCATCAGGCCCAACGAGCCGAAGCCCTGCGCGACCGTGTCGGACTGCACGTCTCCGTCGTAGTTCTTGCAGGCCCAGACGTAGCCACCCTCCCACTTGAGGGCGGCGGCGACCATGTCGTCGATCAGGCGGTGCTCGTAGGTCAGGCCGGCCTTCTCGAAGTCGGCCTTGAACTCCGACTCGTAGACCTCGGCGAAGATGTCCTTGAACGCGCCGTCGTAGGCCTTGAGGATGGTGTTCTTCGTCGACAGGTAGACGGGGTAGTTGCGCTGCAGTCCGTAGTTGAGCGACGCGCGCGCGAAGTCCTCGATGGACTTGTTGAAGTTGAACATGCCCATCGCGACGCCACCGTCGTCCCCGTAGTCGGTGACCACGTGCTGGATCGGCTCGGACCCGTCCGACGGCGTGAAGGTGATCGTCAGCTGGCCCGCCCCGGGCACCTTGAAGTTCGTGGCCTTGTACTGGTCGCCGTGCGCGTGGCGGCCGATGATGATCGGCTTGGTCCAGCCCGGCACCAGCCGGGGAATGTTGCTGATGATGATCGGCTCGCGGAAGATGACGCCGCCGAGGATGTTGCGGATTGTTCCGTTCGGGCTCCGCCACATCTCCTTGAGGCCGAACTCCTCCACCCGCGCCTCGTCCGGCGTGATCGTGGCGCACTTCACGCCGACGCCGTGCTCCTTGATGGCGTTGGCGGCTTCGATGGTCACCTGGTCGTCGGTGGCGTCACGGCTCTCGATCCCGAGGTCGTAGTACTTGAGGTCGATGTCGAGGTAGGGGTGGATCAACCGCTCCTTGATGAACGCCCAGATGATCCGCGTCATCTCGTCGCCGTCGAGCTCGACGACCGGGTTGAGCACCTTGATCTTCGCCACGAGAACTCCTGCTTCGTACGTCGGGTGGTGGACGGGCCGGTGACGCCGCTCAGACGAGGCCGAGGCCCTGCACGGCGTCGCGCTCCTCGACGAGCTCGGCGACCGAGGCGTCGATCCGGGTGCGGGAGAACTCGTCGACCGCGAGCCCCGGAACGATCCTCCAGTCGCCGCCGGACGACGTGACCGGGAAGGACGACACGAGGCCCTCCGGGACGCCGTACGACCCGTCGGACACGATCGCCGCCGACGTCCAGTCGCCGTCCTCGGTGCCGTTGACCCAGCTGAACACGTGGTCGACCGCCGCGTTGGCCGCCGACGCGGCCGACGACGCACCGCGCGCCTCGATGATCGCCGCTCCGCGCTTGGCGACCGTCGGGATGAAGGTGTCGGCGATCCAGGCGTCGTCGTCGATCGCGGCGCGGGCCTGCTTTCCGGCGATCAGGGTGTGCGACACGTCGGGGTACTGCGTCGCCGAGTGGTTGCCCCAGATCGTGAGCCGGTGGATCTCGGACACGGGAGTGCGTGTCTTGTTCGCGAGCTGGCTGATCGCGCGGTTGTGGTCGAGCCGGGTCATCGCGCTGAACCGCGACTTCGGTACGTCGGGCGCGTGCGCCGCCGTGATCAGCGCGTTGGTGTTCGCCGGGTTGCCGACCACCAGCACCCGAACGTTGTCCGCGGCACCGGCGTTGATGGCCTCGCCCTGCGGCGTGAAGATGCCGCCGTTGGCCTCGAGCAGGTCACCGCGTTCCATGCCCGCGGTCCGCGGCCGGGCACCGACCAGCAGCGCCACGTTGACGCCCTCGAAGGCAGTGCGCGCGTCGTCGGTGATGTCGACCTCGGTGAGCAGCGGGAAGGCGCAGTCGTCGAGCTCCATCGCCGTGCCCTCGGCCGCCTTCAGGGCCGGCGTGATCTCGAGCAGTCGCAGCCGCACGGGCACGTCCGGTCCGAGCAGCTGCCCGGACGCGACCCGGAACAGCAGGGCGTAGCCGATCTGGCCGGCAGCTCCGGTGACGGTCACGGTGACGGGTGTCCGGGCCATCGCAGGCTCCTCAAGTCTCTCGTCGTCAAGATACTTCGGCCGAGGCTATCCCAGGGGCCAGGTCAGTGGGACGGCGGGACGATGATGGAGAAGACGACCAGGGCCGTGCCCATCGAGGTGAGGACCAGGACGTCGAAGGCGCGGCTGCGGACCACCAGCAGCCCCACCCGGCGCGCGGGCAGCACCAGCCGCGCCAGAGCCGCGAACAGCACCGAGACGCCGAGGATCAGGCAGCCGATGCGGAAGTGGTCCAGGGCGACGAGACCCAGTCCCACCACACCCCCGCCGAGGACCGTGAGCAGCGGCCACTGCCGGCCGACCCAACCGCCCCGGATGGGCGGCCGGTCGTCGACGACGGGCGTCGTCACGGGCGTCGTGCTCACCGGAGGGCGCGCTCGGCGCTCTCGACGACGTTGAGCAGGAGCATGGCCCGCGTCATCGGCCCGACGCCGCCCGGAACAGGAGTCAGGAAGCCCGCGACCTCGTGGACATCGGGTGAGACGTCGCCGACGAGCCCGGACTCGGTGCGCGTGATGCCCACGTCCACGACCGCGGCACCGGGGCGCACGTCCTTGGCGCCGACCAGGCCGGGTGCCCCCGCGGCGGCGACGATCACGTCGGCGCGGCGCAGGTGCCCGGACAGGTCCACGGTGCCGGTGTGGCAGAGCGTGACCGTCGCGTTCTCGGTACGCCGGTTGAGCATCAGCCCCAGCGGCCGGCCCACGTTGATGCTCCGACCCACGACGACGACCTCGGCGCCGGCGAGTGGGATGTCGTAGCGACGCAGCAGCACCAGAACGCCGGCCGGCGTACAGGGCAGCGGGGCCGATACGCCGAGCACCAGCCGGCCGAGGTTGGTCGGGTGCAGCCCGTCAGCATCCTTGGCCGGGTCGATGCGTTCCAGGACGGCGTTCACGTCGTGCCCGCGAGGCAACGGGAGCTGCACGATGTAGCCGGTGCAGGCCGGGTCGGCGTTCAGCTCGTCGACGACCGCTTCGACGTCGGCTTGGCTGGCCGTGGCCGGCAGGTCGCGTCGGATCGATGTGATGCCGACCTCCGCGCAGTCGCGATGCTTGCCGGCGACGTAGGCGAGGCTTCCCGGGTCGTCGCCGACCAGGACGGTGCCGAGACCGGGGACCACACCACGTTCGCGCAGCGCCGCGACGCGGGTGGCCAGGTCGGCCTTGACGTCAGCCGCCGCGGCCTTGCCGTCGAGGATCGTCGCCGTCACGGTCGCCGAGTCTGTCACGCCCCTGCGGTGCCCGCGAGCTCGTCCCGGCCCAGCTCGTAGCGTCCGCGACCGCGCGCCTTCGCCCGGTACATCGCAGCGTCGGCGGCCCGGATGAGGGACCGCGCGTCGTCCTCGGCGGTGGACGCGACGACACCGAGGCTGGAGCCGAGCTGGACCTCGCGCCCGGCCACGTGCAGGGGTGCTTCGAGCGCGTTGCGGACCCGCTCGGCGAGACCGCGCATGCCGACCGGGTCGGCGAGATCCTCGGCGACGACCACGAACTCGTCACCGCCGAGCCGGGCCACGGTGTCTGACGGGCGAACGACGGCGCGCAACCGGTCCGCCACGGCGACGAGGACGAGGTCGCCCGCCTCGTGTCCCATCGAGTCGTTGACCTCCTTGAAGAAGTCCAGGTCGGCGAACAGGACGACGGTGCTGTCGCCGGTGCGTGTCGAGCGCGCGAGGGCGTGCGCCAGCCGGTCCATCAACAGGTCCCGGTTGGCCAGGCCGGTGAGCGGGTCGTGCAGGGCCTGGTGCTCGAGGCGCTCCTGCTCGGCCCGCGTCGACGTGATGTCTTGTACCTGGGCGATGTAGTAGGCGGGCCGCTCGTCCAGGTCACGCGTCATCGACACCGCCAGCTGGACCCAGGTGATCCCACCGGTCCGGGTGAGGTAGCGCTTCTCCAGTGTGTAGTGGTCGATCTCCCCGTCGCGCAGCTTGGCCAGCAGGGTGAGGTCGGACTCGAGGTCCTCGGGGTGGGTGATCTGCTGGAAGGTGTTCCCGACGAGGGCCTGCTCGTCGTACCCGAGGAGCCGGCACAGCGACCGGTTGACCTCGATGAACCGCCCGTCGAGGTCGACCAGCGCCATCCCCACCGGGGCGTGCGCCATCGCGGAGCGGAACTGCTCCTCGCTGCGCGCCAGGGCCCGGGTGGCCGACCGGGCCGCGGTGACGTCGCTGAACGTCGTGACGACACCGGTGATCCGGGTGCGCCCTTCGGACGTGTGCTCGTACAGCGGCTGGGAGTTGACGACCAGCCACGCCACGGAACCGTCGCGCCGACGCAGCCCCGCGGTCACGCCGCGCACCGGCAACCCGGAGGCGGCCGCCCGCTGCTGCGGCAGGTCCTGCACCGGCATCTCGCTGCCGTCCTCGCGCAGCGCCTGCCAGGTCGAACCGGGGTCGGCCGGGCGCCCCACCAGCTGGTCCCGCGAAACGCCGAGCAGGTCGAGGGCGGCGTCGTTGACGGCCTGCACGGTGCCGTCCGCGCCGTAGAGGATCACGCCCTCGGCCATCGTCTCGACGACCGACCGGTAGCGCCGCTCGGAGGCCTCGAGCCGCTGGGCAGCGTCGACCAGTCCCGTCACATCGGTGACGCTGCCCAGCCACCGGGCCACGGCGCCGTCCGCCCCACGCAACGCGGAGGCCGTGGTGTCGACCCAGACGACGGTGCCGTCGGGGCGCACGAAGCGGTAGCGGCTCGAGTAGTCCGACCCTTCAGCGACGACTGCGGCCCACTCGGCGTTCACCCGCTCGGCGTCGTCGGGGTGCACGACGATCGCTGCGTCACTGTCGCTGTCGGTGTCGTCGGGCATGCCGGAGAGCTGCTGCAGGCGGCGGTTCGCGTAGCGACGGCGGCCGTCGGCGGACGCCTCGAAGATCCCGACGGACGTGCCGTCGAGGAGGAACTGCAGGCGTTCCCGGTCCTCGGCCGCGACCCGGCTCAGCTCGGCTCGCGCCGCGACCCGGGCTCCGGTGACGACGGCGATGAAGGCGCCGGTGCAGGTGATGAGGGCCATCAGAGCCTGCCCGTAGGCCGCGTCGAACCACCCCGCCCGCTCTCCCTGGACGATCAGCCAGCCGGCCAGCGGTGGCCCGAACAGCGCGACCCCGACGTAGCGGCGGACGAGGGTCCCCGCGGTCCCTGGTGATCGCAGCACCCGGGCCGCGGGCAGTTCCGGTCGCTGGAGGAGGACGGCGAGAGCGCAGGCGAGCGCCACCGGCACGGTCGGCCGGACCATCTCGGTCGCCGCCTGCAGTCTGGTGAGGCGCTCGGCCCCGTAGACGTGGCCGACGAGGCTGAGGAACGCCAGGGAGAAGGCCGACCCGCCGAGGGCCGTGACGGCCCACGGCCGCTGCCGCACCACGGTGATCGCGATCACGAGGCACAGCAGCACGAGTGCCGAGGACTGTGCCATCTGCCCGGTTCGCGACCCGACGCCGTCCCAGGCGCTCATGCCGTAGCGGCCCGACACGAGGGGGTGGCCCAGCAGGTTGGAGAGCAGGCCCTCCGTCGCGAGCACTGCCACGACACCGGCGAGCACCCCTCGGGCGGCCGGCCGCACGCCCCACCCGAGCAGGACGCCGAGCAGCGTGAAGGCGAGCGCGGTCGTCGGCTTGGTCGGCGTCCTGAGCAGGTGACCGAGGAGGTGCGGCGTGGCGAACCACAACGTCAGGACGAGCCCGGCGGCGAGGGCCACCCCACGGCCGAGCCACAAGGGGAGTCGGTCGAGCCGCTCGACGCTCATAGCGCGGGGCCTCCCGTCCTCGACAGGGCCCGGTCCGGGCCGTCGCAGGGAGACATCGGCAGAAATCGCCCTGCGCAGCAGGGATCACCCGATCGCCTTGACCAGACCTTTACCTTCCACGCGCGGCGTCCGGTCAGGGATCCGGCGGATCAGCGGGGTCAGTGGAAGAAGTGCCGCACGCCCGTGAGGTACAGCGTGGCGCCGGCCGCGACGACCGCCGCCACGACCACGTCGTCGCGCATCGAGCCGCCCGGTTGGACGATCGCCCGGACCCCGGCGTCGAGGAGCACCTGCGGCCCGTCGGCGAACGGGAAGAACGCGTCGGAAGCCGCGACCGCCCCGCTCACCCGGTCGCCCGCGCGAGACACCGCGAGCCGGCACGAGTCGACCCGGTTGACCTGGCCCATGCCGACCCCGACGGTCGCACCGTCGCGGGCCAGCAGGATCGCGTTGGACTTGACGGCGCGGACGGCCCGCCACGCGAACGCGAGGTCGGCCAGCGTCGGCGCGTCGACGGCTTCGCCCGCGGCGAGGGTCCAGCCCGCCGGGTCGTCGCCAGGCGCGTCCAGCCGGTCGACGGTCTGTACGAGGAGACCACCGCTGATCGCACGGGTCTCGAACGGGTCGGGTGCGGTGTCCGCCGCCAGCTGGAGCAGCCGGATGTTCTTCTTGCGGGTCAGGAGCTCGAGCGCGTCGGCGTCGAACGCCGGCGCGGCGAGCACCTCGGTGAAGACGTCCGCGAGCTGCTCGGCCATCGCCTTGGTGACAGTCCGGTTGGTGGCGACGACGCCGCCGTACGCCGACACCGGGTCGCACTCGTGCGCCTTGCGGTGCGCCTCCGCGACGTCGGCGCCGATGGCGATCCCGCACGGGTTGGCGTGCTTGACGATCGCGACTGCCGGCTCGGCGAAGTCGAAGGCGGCCCGGCGGGCCGCGTCGGTGTCGACGTAGTTGTTGTAGCTCATCTCCTTGCCGTGCAGCTGCTCGGCGTGCGCCAGACCGGGCCGCCAGTGCCGGTACAGCGCGGCGCGCTGGTGCGGATTCTCGCCGTAGCGCAGGACCGCGGCGCGCTCGAAGCTCGCACCGGTCCAGCTCGGGAACCCCGAGCCGTCCGAGGGAGGCGCGAGCACGGTGCCCATCCACGAGGCCACCGCGACGTCGTACGCCGCCGTGTGGGCGAAGGCCTCGGCGGCCAGCCCCCGGCGTTGCTCCAACGTGAAGCCCCCGGCAGCCACGGCCGCCAGGACGTCCGGGTAGCGCGCCGGGTCGACCACCACCGCGACCGACGGGTGGTTCTTCGCGGCTGCTCGGACCATGGAAGGCCCGCCGATGTCGATCTGCTCGACGCACTCGTCGGGGCTGGCACCGGACGCGACGGTCTCGCGGAACGGGTAGAGGTTGGAGACGACGAGGTCGAACGGCGCGATCCCGAGCTCGTCGAGCTGGCGGACGTGGTCGGGGAGTCGGCGGTCCGCGAGGATCCCGGCGTGCACGGCCGGGTGAAGCGTCTTGACCCGGCCGTCGAGGCATTCCGGGAACCCGGTGAGCTCCTCGACGGGTGTCACCGCCAGTCCCGCCTCGGCGATCCGCGCCGCGGTGCTCCCGGTGGACACCAGCGCAACCCCGGCGTCGTGCAGGCCGCGGGCCAGCTCGATCAGGCCGGTCTTGTCGTAGACGCTGAGCAGCGCCCGGCGTACCGGCACGACGTCGCCGCTGGTGTCGTCCTCGCTCATGGCACCGTGACCTTCCTCCCGGTGACCGTCCAGCCCTCGCGGGCCATCCGGCCGACGACGTCGACGAGCATCACGCGCTCCTCGACCTTGATGCGCTCGTGCAGCGAGTCCGCGTCGTCGTCGTCGTGGACGGGCACGGCACGCTGGTCGAGGATCGCGCCGGAGTCCACACCGTCGTCGACGACGAAGAGCGTCGCTCCACTCACCTTCACGCCGTGGGCCAGTGCGTCACGCGGGGCGTGCATGCCGGGGAAGGCCGGCAGCAGCGCGGGGTGGCTGTTGAGGAACCGGCCGCCGAACCGCTCGAGGAACGCCGGCCCGACCAGGCGCATGAACCCGGCCGAGACGACGAGGTCCGGCTGGTAGCCGTCGACCTGCTCGGTGAGCATCCGGTCCCAGGTGTCGCGGTCCGGCGCGGCGTCGATCGGGAGGACGAACGTCGGTACGCCGGCGGCCGCGGCGCGGTCCAGGGCGGCGACGCGCGGCCGGTCGGTGCCGACGGCCACGACTTCGACGCCGAACCAGGGCTCGGCCGCGGCCGCGAGCAGCGCCTGCAGCGTGGTGCCGGCGCCCGAGGCCAGCACCAGCACGCGCCGACCCGGGTCGAAGTGCACAGGGGCGACCCTAACGGCGGCGGAGGACCAGCAGCGTGGCGGCCGCTGCAACGGCGACCTCGAGCCCGGCGGCCGGCCCGACCAGCCACCAGTGCGGGCCGACCTCGGCGAACCGACCGGGGCCGGCCGGTCCGGAGGCGAACCCGCACAGGACCGCGACGGCTGCCGCGACCAGGCCGCCCACGGTGGCGGTGAGCTCCGCGACGGGGCGCCACCCGTCGGCGGCCGTCCGGCTCGCGCGCCGAGCGAGCACGCCGGCGAGGGCACCAGCAAGGAGGGGTACGACGAGCAGCGCGGGTGCGAGTCCGGCGCCCTGGCCGGAGGGCAGCCCCGCAAGCATGGGGAACGCCGGGACGGCTCCGAGGTGAGCACCCGCCACGCTGACCGACGTACCGGAGCCGACGGCGAAGCCCGGGCCGACGACGTAGGCGAGGCCCCAGACCGAGGCGGTCGGGACGTAGACCAGGCACAGCAGGCCGAGCAGCAGGCCGCCGCCGTCGCCGGTGTCGAGCCCGCGGAGCAACGCGACGGCGCGGTCGTGGTGGACGGCCAGGGCGGCGCCGGCCAGCAGGGCCCCGGCGGCGACGAGTACGCCCACGGCGGCGGCCGCCGGCGCGACGGCGTCGCGGACGAGGGCCGGAAGGCGGCGGGTCACACCGGTCCAGGTACCGGTGGCTCGGACCGCTCCGGTGCCCGCACCGAGCAGCGCGACCGCGGCGGCACCCACGAACGCGGTGAGCGGAAGGGCCCGGACGTCGCTGGTGCGGGCCAGCACCGCGACGAGGGTGGCGAGGACGGCGTACGTCGCGGTCACAGAGGTGACCAGTGCGAGGACGCCGGAGCGGCCGCTGACCTTCGCTGCGCGCCCGGCCTTGAGGGTCGCCGTGTGCAGCAGCACCAGTGGCAGGACGGTGAGCCCGAGCGGCGGCAGGGCGAGCTCGCCGCCGGGGACCGCGAGATGCGCGTGGTGCGCGACCAACCACGCCATCAGCGCGGTGGCGACCGCCTGGCTGGCGTCCGCACCGCTGTCGGCAGCGGTCGCCCAGGCGACCAGCACGACGACCATGACGGCGAGGATGCCGAGTCCCGCGGACCGGACCGCGGCGACGATCCCGACGACGGTCACCGAGGGCGGCGGGGCGGCCGGCGCCGGCCGGGAGCGGGCGGTGCGCGTCGGACGCGGGAGCAGGTCGGTCATCGCGGTCCATCGTCGCCGGTGGGGAGGCCGTCGCGGGGGACCCGCGGGCGCTCGGCGGGTCGCGGCGGAACCGCTCGGGAACCGGGTGCAACCTGCCAGGCTCCTCGCGGGTCATCCCAGGTGTGGATGCCAACGCGCATGTCAAGGAGGGAGCAGAGCCGTGAAGGACGCCGAGGGCTTCGACGCGTTCTACACGGCCACGAACCGGCGTGTTCTGCACCAGATGTACGCGATGACGAGCAACCTCGCCGACGCCCAGGAGCTCACCCAGGAGGCGTACTCCCGCGCCTGGCAGCGCTGGGGCGCGGTGTCGACGTACGACGACCCGGAGGCGTGGGTACGCACGGTGGCCTGGCGCCTGGCCGCCAGCCGGTGGCGCAAGGCCAGGAACGGGGTGGCCGCGATGCTGCGGCACGGCCCGCCGGAGCACGCGCCCGAGCCCAGCGTCGACAACGTCGCACTCGTCGCGGCGCTCAAGGAGATCCCCGAGGCGCAGCGGCGAGTGATCGTCCTGCACCACCTGACCGGACTCTCGGTCGCCGAGGTCGCCCACGAGGTGGCCGCACCCGAAGGCACCGTCAAGGCCCGCCTCTCCCGCGGCCGGGCCGCCCTCGCCGCCCTGCTGTCCGACGCCACGCTCACGGAGGTGAGCCCCCATGCGTAACCAGTCCGCCCTGCCTGACAACGACCCGGTGCAGATGACGCTGGTCTCCCTGCGCTCGGACGTCGAGCGCACGCCGCTCGCGGACTCGCTCTCGGTACGCCGTCGCGGTGAGGCACGCAGCCGCCACCAGGCTGTCGCCGGCGCACTCGTCATCGCCGCGCTCGTTGCCGGTGCCTTCGGCGTCGCCGACCTGCGTGGGCACCAGCGCCACAGCGGCATCCCGGCGCACCAGAGCCCGTCGCCGACAGCGTCGGTCGCCATCTTCACTCTCGCTGCCAACCCGTTCCTTCGGGATGGCGACATCACTGCTATCGGTCCTTACGGTGAGCTCCTGGACAGCGGCACCGAGCCGCAGAACAAGGTGCAGCAGTGCATAGACGTCAGCGCTTCTGCGACTGGCGCGAGCATCAGGTCGACGACCCTGTACGAGAAGAAGCTCGGCGAGGTGCAGGCTGCAGAGCACGTGCTGCGCTTCGACTCAGCGGCCGAGGCCGAGCAGTACTGGGCCCGGCTCAGCTCTGCTGCCGACGCGTGCGGCCACGGCAACCCGGCAGAGGTGACGACGAACGACCGCGGCCCGGAGGAGGTGCCACCGGACTCGTACCGCTGGTCCCGCCTGTCGACACCGACAGCGGCTGCGGGCATCGGCTACTACGAGCTGGGCGCCACCCATCATGCCAACGTCGTCGTGGTCCTCGAATGGTCGTCGATGGGCAATCCGACCGGCGACAACGCCGGCTGGGTCTGGGACGCCGACAGGCTGCAGCTCGCGGTTGACCGTGCCATCACCTGACATGTCCCGCCATCGCCCGCTCCGCCGGACCCTGCGTCCACTGGCGCGTTGCGGCTGACCTTGCGGACCAAAACCCAGCCGCAACGCGCCAGTCGGCGCTGCTTGGCCGCCTACCACCGACGACCTGCAGCTGACAACGGCGAGGCCCGGGCACTCCTCGTCCGAAGCCGCCCTGACACCAGCGCAGACCGCGGGACTAGGAGCGGGTCATGACCTCGCGCATCAGGGCGGCGGTCTCGGACGGGGTCTTGCCGACGCGGACACCGACCGCCTCGAGCGCATCCTTCTTCGCGGCCGCGGTGCCGGAGGAGCCGGAGACGATGGCGCCGGCGTGGCCCATCGTCTTGCCCTCGGGCGCGGTGAAGCCGGCGACGTAGCCGACGACCGGCTTGGTGACGTGGTCCTTGATGTACGCCGCGGCGCGCTCCTCGGCGTCCCCACCGATCTCGCCGATCATCACGATCGCGTCGGTCTCGGGGTCGGCCTCGAACGCCTCGAGGCAGTCGATGTGTGTGGTGCCGATCACTGGGTCGCCGCCGATGCCGACGGCGGTGGAGAAGCCGATGTCCCGAAGCTCGTACATCATCTGGTAGGTCAGCGTCCCCGACTTCGACACCAGCCCGATCCGGCCGGCCCGGGTGATGTCGGCGGGGATGATGCCGGCGTTCGACTTCCCGGGGCTGATCAGACCGGGGCAGTTCGGCCCGACGATGCGCGTCGTCCCTGCGTCGAGGGCGTGCTGCCAGAACGCCGCCGAGTCGTGCACCGGGATGCCCTCGGTGATGACCACGCACAGTGGGATCGCCGCGTCGATCGCCTCGACCACGGCGTCCTTCGCGAACGCGGGCGGCACGAACACGACCGACACGTCGGCGCCGGTCTCCTTCATCGCCTCGCCCACGGTGGCGAACACCGGGATGCCGTCCACGTCGCTGCCTGCCTTGCGCGGGTTCACGCCGCCCACGACCGCCGCGCCGGACGCCACCATCCGACGGGTGTGCTTGGTGCCCTCGGAGCCGGTGATGCCCTGGACGATGATCTTCGAGTCTTCGGTCAGCCAGATGGCCATGTCGGGTGAGCCCTCGTCCTTCTACTTCGCTGCGGCCAGCTCGGCCGCACGGGCCGCGGCGCCGTCCATGGTGTCGACCTGCTCGAGCAGCGGCAGCGCCGCCTCGGTGAGGATCCGCCGCCCCTCCTCGGCGTTGTTCCCGTCCAGCCGTACGACGAGGGGGTGCGTGATCTCGTCCCCGCGCTCGCCGAGCAGCGCGAAGGCCTGCACGATGCCGTTGGCCACCGCGTCGCACGCGGTGATGCCGCCGAAGACGTTGACGAACACCGAGCGCACCGCGGGGTCGCCGAGGATCACCTCGAGCCCGTTCGCCATCACCTCGGCCGACGCGCCGCCGCCGATGTCGAGGAAGTTGGCCGGTTGCACGCCGTGCGCCTCACCGGCGTACGCGACGACGTCCAGCGTCGACATGACCAGGCCGGCACCATTGCCGATGATGCCGACCTCGCCGTCGAGCTTGACGTAGTTGAGGCCCTTCTCTTTCGCCTTGGCCTCGAGCGGGTCCGCGGTGAACCGGTCCTCGAGCGCGGCGTGGTCGGGCTGGCGGAAGTCGGCATTCTCGTCGAGCGTCACCTTGCCGTCGAGGGCGACGATGCGGCCGTCCGCGGTCTTCACCAACGGGTTCACCTCGACCAGGGTGGCGTCCTCCTGCACGAAGACGTCCCACAGCTTCTGCACCGCGGCGACGACCTGGTCCCCGACGTCGGCGGGGAAGCCACCCTTCTCCACGATCTCGCGCGCCTTGGCGTCGTCGATGCCCTCGATCGCGCCGACCGGCACCCGCGCGAGCGCCTGCGGCTTCTCGACGGCCAGCTGCTCGATCTCCATGCCACCCTCGCGGGACGCCATCGCCAGGTAGGTGCGGTTCGCGCGGTCGAGCAGCACCGAGAAGTAGTACTCCTCCTCGATCGCGGCGGCCGGCGCGATCATCACGCGGTGCACGGTGTGGCCCTTGATGTCCATACCGAGGATCTGGCTCGCGACCTGCTCGGCCTCCTCGACCGACGAGGCGAGCTTGACGCCGCCGGCCTTGCCGCGGCCGCCGGTCTTGACCTGCGCCTTGACGACGAGCTTGCCGCTGCCCTCGGGGAGCAGCCGCTCGGCGGCCGCACGGGCCTCCTCGGGAGTCTCGGCGACGGCTCCACCGAGCACCGGCACGCCGTGGTTCTCGAACAGGTCGCGCGCCTGGTACTCGAACAGGTCCACGGTCAGTCCTTGCGTCTCGCGGGTCGGTGAGGGGCGCTTGGGAGCGTAACCGCAGGGCGACACGGCCGTTGAACCGGGCGAACCCCCACACATCGGAGGCACCCCGTGCGACCGTCCCTCTGCGCCGCCGCGCTCGTCGTCACGCTCGGACTGGTTGTCACCGGTGCGGCCACCCCCGCCGCCGCGGCACCGACCGTCTCTGTCTCTACCCACACGATCACCGTCACGGTCGGCCCCGCCGGTGCCACCAAGACCTGCTCGGTGCTCTTCGACCTCTACCGCCCGTCGACCGCGACCGAGACGCACCGCGAGCCCGCGATCCTCACGACCAACGGCTTCGGTGGGTCCAAGGACGACCAGGCCGACCTGGCCAAGGCGTTCGCCGGGCGCGGGTACGTCGTGCTCTCGTACTCCGGCCTCGGCTTCGGCGGCTCCGGCTGCAAGATCACCCTCGACGACCCCGACTGGGACGGCCAGGCGGCCAAGCAGCTGGTGACCTTCCTCGGCGGCGGCTCGCGGGCCACCGACGGCACCCACGTCAACTACGTCCGCCACGACCGGACGTCGCACGACGGTCGGCCCAGCACGCACGACCCGCGGGTCGGCATGGTCGGCGGCTCGTACGGCGGCCAGGTGCAGTTCGCTGTCGCCGGCATCGACCCGCGCGTCGACACCATCGTGCCGATCATCACGTGGAACGACCTGTCCTACTCGCTGGCACCGAACAACACGAGCTTCACCACCGCGGACGGCCAGGGCGTGCGCTACGGCACGCCCGGCACCGAGAAGATC
>DATBDW010000144.1:0-4756 GCA_036269735.1 Actinomycetes bacterium | reverse complement strand
GCCGGACGGGGCGTCGGTCAGGAAGCGGGACAGAGCGCGGTCGCAGTGCGCAGCAGGTCCACTGCGCGGCGACGGGTCAGCTCCGTGCTCACCTTGGCGATGGTAGACGTGTCCACGCTTTGGCACGACCTGTTCCGCCTGGTGGGACGGATCATCCGACTGCCGCCCCGAGCGCGGCGAGCACGTCGGCCTTGCGCGGGGCCCCGCTGGCCCGGCGTACGACGGCGCCGGAGGCGTCGAGCACCAGCACCGTCGGTGTACGTCGGACGTCCAGCCGGCGGACCAGCTCGAGGTTGCTCTCGGCGTCCACCTCAAGGTAGGTCACCCCGTCGACGAGGCGGCTGACGTCGCCGAGAACCACCCGGGTGGTCCGGCAGGGTGCGCAGAACGCGCTGGAGAACTGGACCAGGGTGGCGCGCTGCCCCAGGGGGCCGCCCAGGTCGGCGGGGCCCAGCACGACCGGGGACTCCTCAGTCGCCGTGCCGGCGGCTGCCAATCGCCGCCCGGACCGCTGCAGTCGGAACCCCACCACGCTCGCGAGCGCGAGCGCAACGACGACCACGATCAGTCCGGTCACATCAACCCGAACCCCCCGCCGCCCCCCCCCATTCCCACGCCCCCCTCACCCGCCCACCCGCCCGCCAGCCCCTTCACCCCCGCCCGCCCTCGCCCCCCTCACCCCCGCCCGCCCTCGCCCCCTCACCCCCGCCCGGCGATCCCGTAAGCGTGATCGACCAACGCCTGCCACGGGTTGCAACCCGTGCAAGGCGGCCGTGGATCACGTTTACGTGATCCACGGGCGCCGACGGCGAGGCGGGGGTCAGCCGACGAGGACGCGGGCGAGCAGGTAGGCGACCGGGGCCACGAGCAGGGCGGCCAGCACCGCGGGCAGCACCGGGTGGGGCACCGGCACCCGGCGCGCGACCAGCGTGGCGAGCCCGGCCACGACCGTGGCAGCGGCGCCCACGGTCAGCGTCACGTCAACGCCAAGGTCCGAGCCGGCCGCGACGGCAAGCGACGCGCCCAGCGCGACGACCGCGCCGGCGGTCCAGCGCAGCCAGCCCGCGAGCGGCAGCAGGTCGGCCAGCACCACGGCAGCCAGGGCGAGCACCGCGACCAGGAGCACGGCGTCGCCCCGCCGCACCGTGTCCAGCGCGAGCCAGAGCGAACCGAGCACGACCATCGTCTCGGCCGTCCCGGTGGCCGTGAGGGACGCCGTCAGGCCCTCGCGTCCGTCCCGGCGGAACAGCTGCACCACGAACGCGGCGAGCAGCGAGAGGGCGAGGACGGCAGCGAGCGGCGCCGACGGGCGGGCGTCGTCCGCAGCGAGGACCGCGACGTCGGCCGCCGCGGCCGCGCCGACGGTGACCACCCGGCCGCCGAGGACACCGCGCACCTGCAGCGCCGGGAACCAGGTCCAGACCAGCAGCAGCTGGACCAGACCGACCCCGAGGACCACCGCGACCGTCACCGGCTGCCTCCGGCGAACGGCGGCAGCACCTCGACGGTCGAGCCGTCGGCCAGCACGGCGTCCCGGCCGGTACGGACCCCGTCGACCAGGAAGCTGGCCGCGCCGAACACCCGGACCAGGGCGGCGCCGTGGCGGACCGCCGCGGCGTCGAGTACCTCCCCGAGGGTGCTCGCGTCCCAGGGCTCCTCGGCCGTGCCGGCCGCGGCGCGAGCCGCTGCCCAGTAGCGGATGGTGCCGGCCGCCACGGCGTCCTCCTGCCTGCATCTGGCTTTCGTCGCGCGTAGCTCGCGCCGGTGTCGTCCCGTGTCAGGGTGTTGCTGGGGAGTAAATCGTTCTCGCGGTACGGACGATCCGTGCCGCGCAGGCACCATCATGGTGAACTAGAGGCAGACACGAGGACGGACGTGGGGAGCGGATGCCGTGAGCCAGCTGCTGCTGCTGACGAACACGCTGCAGCCCTCCACCGAGGTGCTCCCGGCCCTGGGCCTGTTGTCGCACGGACTGCGGGTGGCTCCGGCCGAGGTCTCCGCACTGCTGGAGGCACCGCCTGCGGACGCGCTGCTCGTCGACGGGCGCCGCGACCTGCCCCACGTGCGCTCGCTGTGCCGCATGCTGCGTACCACCGGCGTGGACTGCCCGGTCCTGCTCGTGACGACCGAGGGCGGGCTGGCCGCGGTCACCGCCGACTGGGGGGTCGACGACGTGCTCCTCGAGCACGCCGGCCCCGCCGAGGTCGAGGCCCGGTTGCGGCTGGCGATCGGGCGGATGGCCGAGCGCGGTGGCGACGAGCAGCTCACCGAGATCCGCCGCGGTGACGTGACGATCGACGAGGCGACCTACACCGCGCGGGTGAAGGGCCGGGTGCTCGACCTGACGTTCAAGGAGTTCGAGCTGCTGAAGTACCTCGCCCAGCACCCCGGGCGGGTGTTCAGCCGCGCGCAGCTCCTCCAGGAGGTGTGGGGCTACGACTACTACGGGGGCACCCGCACCGTGGACGTGCACGTCCGGCGGCTGCGGGCGAAGCTGGGCTCCGACCACGAGACGCTGATCGGCACCGTCCGCAACGTGGGCTACCGGTTCGTGCTCCCCAAGGACGGCTCGGACGCGGCGGTCGGATCGTCGGCCCCGGCGCCCACACCCGTCGCCTGACCTCTGCGCGCACCGGCGGCCCCTAGGCTCGCTCGGTGGTCCGCTTCGAGGTGGTCGGCGTCCTGGACCCCGACGAGGTCGCCGCCGTGAGCGGCCTGGTCGAGGCCGCCACCGAGGCCGACGGGGTGCGGCCGCTCTCCGAGCACGTCGTGCTGCACCTCCGGTACGGCGGCGACGACCCGGTGCGCAACCTGCTGGCCTGGGACGGCGACCGGCTCGCAGGCTATGCCCACCTCGACGTGACCGACGAGGTCGCGGGCGCCAGCGCCGAGGTGGTCGTCGACCCGGCGTACCGGAGGAAGGGTGTCGGGCGCGCGCTCGTCGAGACCACGGTGGCCGAGACCCACGACGGTCGGTTGCGGCTCTGGGCGCACGGCGGCCATCCGGCCGCCGCGGCGCTCGCGGCGTCGCTGGGCTTCCGGGAGTCCCGCGAGCTGTGGCAGATGCGTCGCTCGCTGTACGCCGCGCTGCCCGACGTGTCGGTGCCGGCCGGGATCGAGCTGCGTACCTTCCGCCCCGGTCTCGACGACGACGCCTGGGTCGCCCTCAACGCGCTGGCGTTCCGGGGGCACCCCGAGCAGGGGTCCTGGACGATCGACGACCTGCATCGCCGCGAGTCCGAGCCGTGGTTCGACCCGGCCGGCTTCTTCCTCGCCGTCCGGGCGGGCGACGACGGCGAACGCCTCGCCGGTTTCCACTGGACCAAGGTCCACGGCGGCGACAGCCACGAGCACCCGCACCCGCACGCCGAGGGTCACGGACACGGTCACGACCCGATCGGAGAGGTGTACGTCGTGGGCGTCGACCCCGCCGAACGCGGAACCGGTCTCGGGCGGGCCCTCACGCTCACCGGCCTGCGGCACCTGCGCGCCCTCGGCCTGCCCGACGCGATGCTCTACGTCGACGCCGACAACACGCCCGCGATCCGGCTGTACCAAGGACTCGGCTTCACCCGGTGGGAGACCGACGTCATGTTCTCCCGTGAGGTGCACCACACCTGAGGCGCCGGCATGCGTGCCGCGCCCGGTTCGGCAGGAACTCTGCGCCCCTGTTCACCTCTTGTTCACCCTGCCCGGGCCATCACGTCACTTGTCCTCCCTAGCGTCCGCAGCGTCAACCAGAAGTCCCAGAACGTGCGCATGCCCGCACGACGACACGCAGACGTCCTTGGAGGACCTCACCGTGAAGCTCACCCGCTTCTCCCTGGTGGTCGGCGCCCTCGCCGCCAGCAGCCTCGCCCTCACCGCCTGCGGCAGCAGTAGTGGCGGTAGCACTCCCGGCTCGAGCTCCTCGGGCGGGACAGTCTCACTGACGGGCAACCTCAACGGCGCCGGCTCGACCGCGCAGCAGGCGGCCATGCAGGCCTGGCAGGCCGGCTTCCAGGGCGCCAACGACAAGGTCACCGTCAACTACGACCCGGTCGGCTCGGGCGGCGGCCGCGAGCAGTTCCTCCAGGGCGGCGTGCAGTTCGCCGGCTCGGACGCGGCGCTGACCAGCGACGAGCTCACTCAGTCGCAGAGTGCCTGCGGCGGCAGCACCGGCGCCATCGACCTGCCGGTCTACATCAGCCCGATCGCCGTCGCGTACAACCTCCCGGGGGTCACCGGCCTGCAGCTCGACGCGGACACCATTGCCAAGATCTTCAACGGCAAGATCACCAAGTGGAACGACCCGGCGATCGCGTCGCAGAACTCCGGCGCCAAGCTGCCGAGCAGCGCCATCACCCCAGTGCACCGCTCCGACGACTCGGGCACCACGCAGAACTTCACCGACTACCTGAGCAAGGCGTCGACCTCGTGGCCCTACCCTCCGGCGCAGACGTGGCCGGTCAAGGGCGGCGAGGCCGCTGAGGGCACGTCGGGCGTGATCCAGGCGATCAAGTCCGGCAGCGGCACCATCGGGTACGCCGACGACAGCCAGGTCGGCGACCTCGGTGTGGTCAAGGTCAAGGTCGGCGACACGTACGTGGCTCCGTCGGCCCAAGGCGCCGCCCTGGTCGCCGAGGAGTCGACCCCGACTCCGGGACGGCCGACCGGCGATCTGTCGATCGACGTCAAGCGGGACACGACCACCGCCGACGCCTACCCGATCATCCTGATCTCGTACCAGGTGGTCTGCGTCGACTACAAGAAGGCG
>DATBDW010000143.1:0-9332 GCA_036269735.1 Actinomycetes bacterium | reverse complement strand
GTCGTCGTCGTCGCGGACGGCACCGAGGCCGCCTACGACAAGGTCACCCGGGTCCTCACCAACGACCCGGGGACCGGCGTCCTGCGCCATGCCGACGCCGGCTACGAGATCGCCACCCGCACGGCGCGCGAGGTCGGCATCCGGATCCCGATGCTGGACGGCACCCACCCTCCGTCCTGGCAGACCTGAGCGGGAACGCACCGGTCGGGTTGGCCCTGCCTTGGTGGGTGGTGCGGGTCAGGGCGTGCGGTGCTTTCCGCCGTGGGTGGTGCGGGTCACGGCAAAGGCGGCTTTGGATGGGAGAGGGTTCTGCGCCGTCCGGGACTGGCCGCAGTCGTCTCACCTCTTGGACACCTGACGCTCCCGATCCGTCGACTGGCGCGTTCCGGCTGTCTCTGTATCGGTACAGGACAACCGAAACGCGCCAGTCGACGCACTGGCCCCGGGCGGTCTCGGGATGTGAGACGGCGGGAGAGACCCGAGCGGACGGACCTCAGCTCCCTCCTCCAAAGCCTGCTCTGACAGCACCGTCAACGGCGGGAGAGCTCCGAACGGGCGGGCGCCTGGCAACCCTCCTCCAAAGCCTGCTCTGACCCGTACCACCGACTTCTGCCGACGCCCGCGCCCACCGCGGTCCGGGCCCTTCTTCAGAGCCGTGCCCCGGTCAGCCGGTCTTCTGGCGGGCGCGGTACGCCGCGACGTGCAGCCGGTTGCCACAGGTCCGGCTGTCGCAGTAGCGCTTCGACCGGTTGCGCGAGAGGTCGACGAGGACCCGGGAGCAGTCGGGGGCGGCGCAGACGGCGAGGCGGGACCGTTCACCGGAGGCGATCACGAACGCCAGGGCCATGCCGCAGTCGGCGGCCAGGTGCTCGGCCAGCCGGGCGCCGGGTGCGTAGTAGTGGATGTGCAGCGGCCAGCCGTCGTGGTCGGTCAGCCGAGGGGTGGTGCGGGCGTCGGCGACCAGGTCGTTGACCAGGACGACCGCCGACGGGTCGTCGTCGGCCGCGAACACAGCCGCCAGCCGGGCGCGCAGCCGGCGTACCGCAGCCAGGTCGTCGGCACCGAGCCGACCGGCGTCCGAGATCTCCCGGTGCTCGACCAGGTCCTGCAGCGACGCCAGGTCGGGGAGACCCTCGGTGCCGGTGACGTCGGGCGCGCTGTTGACGAGGTCGACGACGGTCGCCAGGGCGCACGCCGTGTCGTGACCGAACTCCATCGTTGCCAGCCTCCGCTGCTACTGTGCCAGGACGTCAGGAGCGTAACCGCGCAACGCTCCTGACGTGTCAACGACGGGCGGTCCGAGAGGTTCCGAGCGGGAGGTGCGCAGTGATGGCACCCACCGCACGCCGGCTGACCGAGCGGCCGGCGGTAGCCGCCGCGGCCGGCGCGGCCTGCATCGCCAGCTCGGCCACGCTGGTCCGCCTGGCCGATGTCGCACCGGCCACGGCTGGCACCTTCCGCTGCCTCTACGCACTGCCGGTGCTCGGCTTCCTGCTGCTGCGCGAGGACCGGCGGCTCGGCGGGCGTCCGGCCCGGGACCGGCGTCTGGCCGCGGCCGCCGGCGTGTTCTTCGCCGTCGACCTGGTCCTCTGGCACCACGCCATCGCGGCAGTCGGCGCGGGCATCGCGACGGTCCTCGGCAACCTGCAGGTCGTCGTGGTCGGTCTCGCCGCCTGGTGGCTCCTCGGCGAGCGGCCGGGCCGGCGGCTGGTCGGGGCCGTCCCGGTGGTGCTTGTCGGCGTCGTCCTCATCTCCGGGGTCGTGGGGTCGGGTGCCTATGGCGAGCACCCCGGGCTCGGCGTCATGTTCGGGCTCGGCACGTCGGTGGCGTACGGCGTGTTCCTCCTGCTGCTCCGGGCGGGCTCCTCCGATCTGCGCCGGGTCGCCGGCCCGCTCTTCGACGCCACAGCCGTCGCCGTACCCGTGTGCGTCGTCCTCGGCCTGCTGACGGGGGGAGTCGATCTGGTCCCCACCTGGCCTGCCCACGCGTGGCTCGTGGTGCTCGCGCTGACCTCGCAGGTGGTGGGCTGGCTGCTCATCGCTGTCTCCCTGCCGCGGGTGCCCGCGGCCCTCACCTCCGTGGTCCTGCTGCTGCAGCCGGTCGCCTCGGTCGCCCTGGCGGCCGCGGTGCTCGACGAGCGCCCGTCGCGGGTGCAGCTGCTCGGTTGCGCGATCGTCCTGGCCGGGGTGGTGGCCGCGACCGCGGGTCGCCGGCCCCGGCGGCAGCCCCAGCCGGTCCGGCCGGCCGAGGAGGTGGCGTCGTGGACCTGACCGTCCGGCACGTCGGTCGGCTGCTCACCATGGCCGCTCCTCCGCAGCCCGACGCGGCGGTCGTGGTTCGCGCCGGCCGAGTGGCCTGGGCAGGAGCCGACGCCGACCTCCCGGCCGACGCCCCCGACCAGGTGCTCGACGCCGCCGGGGCCTGCGTCGTCCCGGGCTTCGTCGACGCCCACACCCACATCATGTACGCCGGGGTGCGCCGCGCGGAGTTCGTCGCCCGGCTGGCCGGGACGGCCTACGACGGCGGCGGGATCCGGACGACCGTCGACGCCACTGCCGCGGCCGGCGACGACGAGCTTCTCGACCTCGCCCTCGGGCGCGTGACGGAGGGGCTGGCCTCAGGTACGACGACGATGGAGGTCAAGACCGGCTACGGGCTCTCGCACGACTCCGAGCTCCGGCTGCTGCGGCTGATAGCCGAGCTCGCCGCGCGGACGCCGGTGCGGATCGAGCCGACGTACCTCGGCGCCCACGTCGTCCCCGCCGGGCGGGACCGGGCGGACTACGTCGCCGAGGTGGTCGCGACCCTGCCCGCCGCAGCTGCTGCCGGAGCGCGGTGGGCCGACGTGTTCTGCGACCGGGGTGTCTTCACCGTCGACGAGGCCCGGCACATCCTCACCGCCGCAAACGAGGCGGGCCTCGGGCTCCGGCTGCACGCCGAGGAGATCGCCCGCACCGGCGCCGCGGGCCTGGCCGCCGAGCTGGGCTGCGCCAGCGCGGACCACCTCGAGCACGTGAGCCCCCAGGACGCCGCCGCGATGGCGGCGGCCGGCGTCGTCGGCGTACTGCTCCCCACGGTGACGTTGTCGCTGCGGTCCCAGGCCTGGGGGCATGCCGCGGTGCTGCGTGACGCCGGGGTCGAGC
This sequence comes from Actinomycetes bacterium, assembly GCA_036269735.1. Lineage (GTDB taxonomy): Bacteria > Actinomycetota > Actinomycetes > JACCUZ01 > JACCUZ01 > DATBDW01. The sequence continues at coordinate 6,188 of DATBDW010000143.1, read as the reverse complement.
TCGCGCTGGCCACCGACTGCAACCCCGGCACCTCGTGGTGCGAGTCGATGCCCTACGCCATCCAGCTCGGGTGCCTGGCGATGGGCCTGTCCGTTGAGGAGGCCTTCCGGGCGGCGACGCTCGGAGGGGCCCACGCCCTGCGCCGCGACGACGTGGGCCACCTCATGGCCGGCGCGCACGGGGACCTCGTGGTGCTCGACGCCGAGCACGAGGCCGACGTGGTGGCCCACCTCGGCGGGCGCCCGGTGACCGCGACGGTCGTCGGCGGGTTGGTCCAGCCGGTCTAGCCCGCCCGGCCGAGGCACTAGGTGGCGAGCAGTGCCTCGATCGCCGCGTCGACGTCGAGGTGCTGGCGTTCCTGGCCCTGAGCGCACAGCGCGTAGGTCCGGCCGAGGAAGTCAACCAGCTCGCGGGTGGGGGCCTGCAGCAACGCCTCACCGTCGGGGGAGGTGAGCCCGATGAAGACGACCTCGGCGCCCGAGCTCCACGACGGCCAGACCCGCACGTCGCCATCGCCGCACGGGCGATGGACACCGAGGGTGAGCAGCTCGCGGGCGAAGACCCAGGCGACGCCCTCGCCCTGCCCTGTCCGGAAGGTCGCGTGGACGGCGTACGGGTCGCTCAGGTCGTAGTGGAGGACGACCGGAAGTGAGACCGAACCATCTCCGGGGGCCACCAGCTGGACCGTCAGCTCCCGGGTCACCGTGGTCGGTTCCCAACCGTTCATGGTCTCTCCTCTACGCCTGCCGACAGGCGGTCGCTAGTGGACGTTCCCCTGTCCGGCTGCTGCGAAAACCCGACGGACCCTTTCGTCCCGACGCAGCGGCCAAGCGGAACACGTCCGAGCCAGTCAACGAGGAGGGCCCTACCCTGGTCACGGTCCGTCCGGCCCTCGTACGGACCGATGTCGAGCGGCCAGTGGGGGAGGTGCGGTGCAGGATCGCCAGGAGCGAGCCGAGACCCACGAATCGGTCCTCGACGACATCGAGGACCGGGCCGGTTTCCGGGCAATCTTCGCCAAGCACGCCTGGCTGGACATCAGCTACCGGGTCGCCGTCGGGATCGTGGGCACCGCGGTGGTGGTGCTGGGTTTCGTGCTCATCCCGCTCCCGGGGCCGGGCTGGCTGATCGTGTTCGCCGGTCTCGCGATCCTGGCCACCGAGTTCGCCTGGGCGGACCGCCTGCTGCGCTATGCGCGGCACAAGGTCCAGGGCTGGACCGCCTGGGTCACGGACCAGTCGCTCATGGTCCGGGCACTGATCGGGTTGGCCGGACTGCTCGTGGTGGCGAGCGTGTTCTGGGGCTACCTGGAGCTCTATGGCGCACCGCCCTGGCTGGACCCCGTGCTGCCGTCCTGGGTGCCCGGACGGTGACGTGGATCCGGTAAGGTTTGGCGCCCGTCCTGGACGATTAGCTCAGTTGGTTAGAGCGCACGCTTCACACGCGTGAGGTCACTGGTTCGAGTCCAGTATCGTCCACCGCTCACGTGAGGCAGCCGCCGCTCGCACCCAACCGCGCCAGGCCGTTCCGGTCGCCGGACTGGTAGCCGGGACGGGGCTGGTGCCCGAGCTCGGCGTACATGACCTCGGTGCTGTCGTCGCTGTGGCCGAGCCCGACGGCGTGACCCAGCTCGTGGAGGAGCAGCTCGTCGACGGTGCCGCCGGGTGTCGTCGCGTCCTCGGCGGCGACGAGGTACTCGTTCCTGAGCACGACCTCGGCGCGCTCGATGCGGGCGTCGGTAGTGGTCCAGCTCGCGCGCAGGACGTTCGCGTACCCGACGACCGAGCCCTCGAGTCCGGGGTCGTCGGCCTCCTCGGCCACAGTCACGAGCAGGTCCGCGTCGGCCGGCCAGCCGGTCTGGTCGCCCGTCGCGGTCGGCCCGGGGTACGGCGTGGAGCCCAGGGCCACGAAGGTCAGCCCGGTGGCCGCGGCCAGCTGCTGGACCGCGTCGGTGACGTCCTGTTCGAACCCGGCGGGGGCGTTCCCGAGATGGACGCTGTAGGAGATCGGCCGGCACGGGTCCCAGCGCAACGGGACTCCCGGCCGTCCGCTGTCGAGCAACGACCAGGCGGTGTCGTCCGACGGCGCGTCGGCGAGCGGTACGGCGACTGCTTCGACCGGCGAGCTCTCAGGGGCCGCCGGCCGGACGACCAGCGTGATCGTCGAGCTGGTGACCGGTCGCCCGCCGGCGGCCGGGACGAGTACGCGGTAGTGGATCAACCCCGGTCGGGCAGTGGGCACTCTCAGGCTCGCGAGGCCGCCTGCCCGGGTGCTGCGCGACTGGACGGTGGTCCAGCCGCGCCCGCCCCGCTGGAGACGCACCGTACGGTGCGCAGCCCGGTCCGGGAGCACGACGTTCGCCGAGACGGATCCGGCGACCGGGACCGTCACCGAGCCATGTCGCCCGGGCCGCACGCCAGGACCGGTGACGACGACCCGCAGACCGCCGGCGGAGTGGCCGGCAGACGAGGTCACGGCTTCGGCTGCGGCGACGACGGGCTGAGACGTGCCGCTGCTCGCCGGACCCCAGGGCCCGCGCGGAACCGGCGCGCAGACGGCCGCCACGAGGGCGACCGAGGCGGCAGCAACCAGCATTCGGTGCGCTGCAGGTGAGCGGTGGCATGGTTGGTGCGCGGCGCGCGGCTCCGCAGAGCTCGTCGCGGCGCGCAGGGATGCGCTGGCGATGGTGCGGCCCTCTCCGTTCGGCAGCCCGGCTGACCTCGTGGGTCCCGTGGCTTTGCGTCCCCGTCTCGCGGCGGGTTTGCCTTTCTCGCTGTCTCGTCCTACTTCGACCCGGGGATCACCGACCTGTAGGCCTGGGGGTGTTTCGTCCCGGCCGGGCGGTCCGCTGCCGCCTACAGTGGCTCGATGCGCCACGTGCACCGCGCTGTCTGCGGCCTCGCACCGTTCCTGCTCGGCCTCACGCTGCTGAGCCTTCCTGCGATCCCTGCCCACCGGCTGCCCACGTCGTCGCCCAGGGCGGTCCCGGCTGCGGTCACCTGGTCGGGCGCGACATTGCCCGCCGTCACGTTTGTCCGCCGGGCGAGCGGCCTCGACCAAGCGGTGGCCGTCACGTCGGCGAGGGACGGCAGCAACCGGCTGTTCGTGTCGCAGAAGACGGGCCAGATCCGGGTCGTGCACGACGGCACGGTGGTGGCGCGGCCGTTCCTCGACCTCAGCTCGCGGGTCCGCGCCGACGGCGAGGGAGGCCTGCTCAGCGTCGCGTTCCACCCCGACTATCTGCACCATCACGTGCTGTGGGTCGCCTACACCGACCTAGCCGGGGACTTGCGGATCGACCGGTTCCGCGCCCGGACCGCGCACGCCGGCCATGCGCTGCTGTCCAGCAGGGTGCACCTGCTCGACGTACCGCACCCGGTCTTCACCAACCACTACTCCGGGCAGCTCGCCTTCGGCACGTCCGGGCTGCTGTTCGTGTCGACCGGCGACGGGGGCAGCGCGGGGGACCCGGACAACCACGCGCAGGACCTCGCCAGCCTCGAGGGCAAGATCCTGAGGCTGCGCGTGATCGGGGCGCACCGGGCTTGCGGGCACTCGTTCTGCATCCCGCCCGGCAACCCGTACGCCGGGCCCACCCCCGGCCGCTCCGCGATCTGGGCCAGCGGGGTGCGCAACGCCTGGCGGTTCTCCGTCGACCCGGTCACCGGTGCCCTGTGGATCGGTGACGTCGGCCAGGACCGGTTCGAGGAGGTCGACCACCTGCGCGCCGACCAGGGTGGCGCGAACCTGGGGTGGTCCTGCCGCGAAGGAGCGTCGGTCTACGCCGAGTCACGCTGCCGTGCGGGCGTGACCTACGTCGACCCCGTCTGGACGTACGACCACTCCTATGGCCAGGCGCTCATCGGCGGCTTCGTCTACCGCGGCACCCGGTACGCCGGCGTGCTGGGCGGGCGCTACCTCGGTGGCGACTACGAGACCGGCCGGGTCTTCGTCGGGACCCCGGACGGCATCGCGACCGTGGGCCACCTCGACCACGTCACCAGCTTCGGCGTCGACGACGGCCGCGAGCTGTGGGCGACGACACTGACCGGCGGTCTGTACGAGGTGACGGCGGCATGATGGATCAGAACGTTGGCCGGCTGGCCCAGGTGTGGGTCTTCCCCGTCAAGTCGATGGCCGGCGCGCTCCTGGAGGCGGCCGAGATCGTTGCCGGCGGGCTGGCCGGCGACCGGGCCTGGGCCGTCGTCGACGACGCGGGCCGCCCGGTGACTGCGGCGGAGGAGCCCCGCCTGCGTGAGGTCGTCCCCAGCCTGGTGGCAGGCGAGCTGCGTCTCGACGTACCAGGAGCCACGGACCGCCTCGAGCCCGATGCCGCCGAGGCCTTGAGCGGCTGGCTGGGGCGGCCGCTGCGGCTCGAGCACCGTGAGGGCACGGGGTTCGTCGACGTGGCGCCGGTGCACGTCGTGTCGCGGGGGTCGATGGCCGACGCGGAGCATGCCGAGCAGTGCGACGCCTGCGACATCCGGGCACCGCGGGCCAACCTGGTGCTCGACCTGGTCGGCGGCGTCGACGTCAGCGAGCGTGACTGGCTCGGTCGCCGGGTCTCGCTGGGCGGTGCGGTGCTGCGGATGACCGAGCACCCGAACCACTGCCTGGGCGCCTACGCCGAGGTCGCGAGCCCCGGTCAGGTCCACGTCGGTGACGAGGTCTGGCTCGGCTGACGCGGAAACGCGGGCGAGCCGAGTGCCGGTCCGTCGGTAGCATCGCGACGTCTGCGTGACCCACACCGCCGAAGGGAACCATCGTGTCCGACCTCCGCGTCACCGTCGCTGGCAGCGAGCGTCATGTCGCCGCCGGCACGACGGCGGGGGAGGCCCTGGACGGGGAGCGTTCGGTGGTGGCGGCCCGGGTGGGCGGCGAGCTGAAGGACCTCGCCTACGAGCTGGGCGAAGGTGACGACGTCGAGCCGGTCGCGATCGACTCGGCCGACGGCCGCGCGATCCTGCGCCACTCGACCGCCCACGTGATGGCACAGGCCGTGCAGGCCTTGCACCCCGACGCGAAGCTCGGCATCGGGCCGCCGATCGAGAACGGCTTCTACTACGACTTCGACGTCGAGATCCCGTTCACCCCGGACGATCTCGCAGCCGTCGAGAAGCGGATGCAGCAGATCGTCAAGGAAGGGCAGACCTTCGTCCGGCGGGCCGTCGACGACGACGACGCCCGTGCCGAGCTGGCCGGCGAGCCCTACAAGCTCGAGCTCATCGGGCTCAAGGGCGGCAACGCGGCCGACGCCGCCGAGGGCGCCGACGCGGAGGTTGGCGGCACCGAGCTGACCATCTACGACAACCTCCGGCCGGACGGAACGCTGGCCTGGAAGGACCTGTGCCGGGGCCCGCACCTGCCCAGTACCCGGCACATCCCGGCGTTCCGCCTGACCCGCTCGGCTGCGGCGTACTGGCGGGGGAGCGAGAAGAACAAGCAGCTGCAGCGCATCTATGGCACCGCCTGGGAGACCCGCGAGGCGCTCAAGGACTACCAGCAGCGGCTGGCGGAGGCCGAGAAGCGCGACCACCGCAAGCTCGGCGCCGAGCTGGACCTGTACTCGTTCCCCGACGAGCTCGGATCGGGGCTGGCGGTGTTCCACCCCAAGGGCGGCGTCATCAAGCGCGTCATGGAGGACTACGTCCGGGCCAGGCACATCGAGGAGGGCTTCTCCTACGTCGGGACTCCGCACATCTCCAAGGAGGGCCTCTTCTACACGAGCGGCCACCTGCCCTACTACGCCGACGGCATGTTCCCGCCGATGGACGTCGAGGGCGCGAGCTACTACCTCAAGGCCATGAACTGCCCGATGCACAACCTGATCTTCCGGTCGCGCGGGCGGTCCTACCGCGAGCTCCCTTTGCGGCTGTTCGAGTTCGGCGGTGTCTACCGGTTCGAGAAGTCCGGCGTCGTGCACGGCCTGACCCGGGTCCGCGGCATGACCCAGGACGACTCGCACTCCTACGTCACCCCGGAGCAGGCCGGCCCGGAGATCAAGCACCTGCTCGCCTTCTGCCTCAGCCTGTTCCGCGACTTCGGTTTGACCGACTACTACCTCGAGCTGTCCACCCGCGACGACTCCAAGCCGGACAAGTTCGTCGGCTCGGACGAGGACTGGGCGGTCGCCACCCGGGTGCTCGAGGAGGTCGCCACCGAGTCGGGTCTCGAGCTGGTGCCGGACC
>DATBDW010000142.1:0-12031 GCA_036269735.1 Actinomycetes bacterium | reverse complement strand
CACGACAGCACCTACGCTGGACGGCATGGACCGGACCGTCAGCGTGCCCCGTGCCCGGGTCGCACTGTCCACCGCCTCCTGCTACCCAGAGACCTGCACGACGGCCTTCGAGATGGCTGCTGACCTCGGTTTCGACGGCGTCGAGGTGATGGTCTGGACCGACCCGGTCAGCCAGGACGCGGACGCCCTGCGCGGGCTGTCGGACCGGTTCGGCGTACCGGTGCTGGCGATCCACGCGCCATGCCTGCTGCTCACCCAGCGGGTGTGGTCGACCGACCCATGGGCGAAGCTGCAGCGCGCGCAGGCGGCCGCGGAACGGGTCGGCGCACCGACCGTCGTGGTGCACCCGCCGTTCCGGTGGCAGCGCGAGTACGCCCGCGGCTTCGTCGAGGGGCTTCACCGGATGCAGGCCGAGACCGACGTGATGTTCGCGGTCGAGAACATGTTCCCGTGGCGGGCCCGCAGCCGGGAGATCGCGGCGTACCTGCCGCACTGGGACCTGCTCGAGCTGGACTACCCGGCGACCACGCTCGACCTCTCGCACACCGCCACCTCCAACTCCGACGCGCTGCGGGTCGTCGACGCGCTCGGTGACCGGCTGCAGCACGTGCACCTCGCGGACGGGTCCGGGTCGAGCAAGGACGAGCACCTCGTACCGGGGCGTGGGACCCAGCCGTGCAGCGACGTCCTGGAGCGGCTGGCACGGCGCGGGTACGCCGGCACGGTGGTCCTCGAGGTCAACACCCGGCGTGCGCTCAACCGCGACGAGCGTGAGGCCGACCTGGCCGAGGGACTCGCCTTCGCGCGGCTCAACCTGGCCGCGGCGGCCGGCACGATCCAGTGACCCGCCCACCGGCGTACCCGATGAGAGCATGCAGGCGATGACCGGTCGCCAGCTCTTCGACACCGTCGCGGCCGACTACGACGCCTTCCGGCCCGACTACCCGGCGCAGCTTTTCGACGCGCTCGAGTCCGCGATGGGCCAGCCCCTGTTGTGGTCGTCGGTGTGCGATGTCGGCTGCGGCACGGGCATCTCGTCACGCGCGATGGCCGGCCGCGGGGCGACGGTGACCGCGGTCGACCCGGGCGAAGGGGTGCTGCGGGTGCTGCGGGCCCGGTCGACCGCACGGGTCCGGCCGGTCGTCGGTGACGGCAATGCCCTGCCGCTGGCCGACGCGAGCTTCGACCTGGTGTCCTACGCGCAGTCGTTCCACTGGACCGACCCGGACCGCGCGATAGCCGAGGCGTTCCGCGTGCTGCGGCCCGGCGGTCTCCTCGCCGCGTGGTGGAACCGCCACGACCTGACGGTGCCGTGGTTCGCCCGGCACGAGAAGCGGTTCTGGGCGGCCTGTGGGTGGGCGGGGCACCGGGACGAGTCGTGGGTCGCGGACCGCCTGGCGGCCGCGCCGTGGGAACGCCATGTGGGGACCGTGGAGATCCCGTGGTCGCGGCGGATGTCGGTCACCGACTTCGGTCGCAACCTGGTCACCAAGTCCTACGTCTTCGAGCTCGGCGACCGGGCGGCGCAGGTCGTCGCGGACGAGGTCGAGGCCCTGACCGCCGAGCAGCCCGACGGGTACGTCGACGAGCCGTTCTCGACGTACGCCGTGCTGGTCCGCCGCTGACGACCTGCGCTCATGACCAGGGCTGGCAGGCGGGTAGCTGACCATGTTGTTTAGGGAGATTGACCTACAGACAGCCGACCGGGTCCGGCCCCACCATCGAGGTCACAGATCAACCACCTCGACCAGGAGGCCACCGTGCCCGCATTTCCCGGCATCGCCCATATCGCGATCACCGTCACCGACCTCGACCGCAGCACCGCGTGGTACACGCGCCTGCTCGGATCGGAGCCGGTGCTCGATGAGGACGAGACCACCGGCAACTTCCACCACACCGTCTATGCCCTGGACGGCGGGCAGCTCTTCGGGCTGCACACCCACCCGGTGTCCTCCACGGCCACGTTCGACGAGCACCAGACCGGCCTGGACCACGTGTCCTTCGGCTGCGCGGACCGCGGCGAGCTGGCGAAGTGGGAGGCCCGGCTGAACGAGCTCGGCATCACCAACGGGGGCATCGTCGACGCCCACTACGGCTCGGGTGTCTCGTTCCGCGACCCCGACGGCATCGCCCTCGAGTTCTTCGCGCCGCCGGCGGGCTGACCACCGCTCACCAGCCCTTTGTGGGCAGACTGGTCGCCGGCGGCTCCGGGCACGCCGCCGGCGACCCGTCGGGCAGGATGGCCGCGTGTCCGGGCGATTCCTTTGACGACACCGACGACGCCGGCCCGCCGCGGCCCGGGTCGGCCGGCCGACGGTGGCGACCGGCGTACCGCGATCGTGGCGGCCGCGCGAGCGGAGTTCGCCGCCAAGGGGTACGCCGCCGCCAGCATCCGCGGCATTGCCCGGGAGGCGGGTGTCGACCCGGCGCTGGTGCACCACTACTTCGGCACCAAGGAGCAGGTGTTCGTCGCAGCCATGGAGCTGCCGTTCGACCCTGCGGAGCGGCTGCCCGAGGTGCTGGCCGGCGACCCGGCGCGGCTGGGGGAGCGGCTGGTCCGGCTCTTCGTCTCGATCTGGGACGAGCCGGACTTCCGGGCGCCCATGCTCGGGCTGCTCCGATCGGCCATGACCGGCGACCAGGGCGCGACCATGCTGCGGGAGTTCGTCGGCGGCGCGCTGCTCGGCCGGGTTGCGGCTGCGGTCGGCAACGTCGACCCACTGCGGGTGCAGGCGGCCGCCGCCCAGATGGTCGGCGTGGTGCTGCTGCGCCACGTCGTGCGCCTCGAGCCCCTCGCGTCGGCCTCCCAGGAGGACCTGGTGGCCCTGGTGGCACCTGTCGTCCAGCGCCACCTGCTCGGCTGACCGCCGACCGGGCAACGTGGCGGCCTCCCGACCGGGCTCGACCGTCGCGGGGGGTTGACGGAGCGGTCCGGTCCCGGGCATATTCATCGTGTGATGAATATGCAATCGGCGATCGTGCTGGACCGGCTGCGGGTGGTCCGCGGCGGCCGGGTGATCCTCGAGGACGTCAGCCTCGAGGTGGCTCCGGGCTCGGTGACCGGGCTGCTCGGGCCGAGCGGCGGCGGCAAGAGCACGCTGATGCGCTCCGTCGTCGGCGTCCAGCAGGTCGCGGGCGGCGAGATCCGGGTGCTCGGCCTGCCGGCCGGGTCGGCGCCGTTGCGCCACCGGGTGGGCTACCGCACCCAGGCGCCGTCGGTCTACGGCGACCTGTCCGTCCGGGAAAACCTGCGCTACTTCGCCTCCGTCCTCGGCGCACCCGCCTCTGACGTGGACCGCGTCGTTGACGAGGTGGACCTGCGCAGCCACGTCGACGTTGTTGTCGGCCGGCTGTCGGGTGGCCAGGAGGCCCGCGTCTCGCTGGCGGTCGCCCTGCTCGGCGCCCCCGAGCTGCTCGTCCTCGACGAGCCGACGGTCGGGCTGGACCCGGTGCTGCGCCGCGACCTGTGGACCCTGTTCCGGTCGCTGGCAGAACGGGGGACGACCCTGCTCGTCAGCAGCCACGTGATGGACGAGGCCGCGCACTGCGACCGGCTGCTGCTCCTGCGCGACGGCCGGCTGCTGGCCGACGACACCGGCGAGGGCCTGCTCGCCTCGACCGGCACGACAGACGTCGAGGCCGCGTTCTTGTCTCTCGTGGACGACGCGGCCGGGCCGGGCGTGACGCCACCGGCGAACCCAGCAGCAGCGAGCACCGGGAGCGATCGATGAGCCTCCGCCGGACCGCCGCCACCGCCCGGCGCGTCCTCACCCAGCTGCGTCACGACCCGCGCACCGTCGCGATGATGCTCGTGGTGCCCTGCGTGCTGGTCGGGCTACTCGCGTGGATCTTCCACGGGACGCCGACGTTCGACGAGATCGGCGCGCCGCTGCTCGGGATCTTCCCGTTCGTCGTGATGTTCCTGGTGACCAGCGTCGCGACGCTGCGCGAGCGGACCTCGGGCACCCTCGAGCGGCTCCTGACCATGCCGATCGGAAAGCTCGACCTGCTCGTCGGGTACGCCGTCGCCTTCGGTGTCGTCGCCGTCGTGCAAGGCGTGTTGGTCACGACGTTGTCGCTGACCGTCTACGGGCTCGACGTCGCCGGCCCGACCTGGCTGCTGCTCCTGGTCGCCGTCGTCGACGCGGTGCTCGGCATGGCGCTGGGCCTGTTCGTCAGCGCGTTCGCGTCGACCGAGTTCCAGGCGGTGCAGTTCATGCCAGCATTCGTGCTGCCGCAGTTCCTGCTCTGTGGGCTGCTCGTGCCGCGCGACGAGATGCCCGATGTGCTGCATGCGATCTCGTCGGTGCTGCCGCTGTCCTACGCGGTCGACGCGCTGCGTGCCATCACGACCGACAGCACGGTGGCCATGGAGACCTGGGTCGACCTCGCTGTCGTCTCCGGGTGCACCGTACTGGCCCTCGCGCTGGGGGCGGTCACCCTGCGGCGCCGTACCCCCTGAAAGTTGTCAGCCGCCGGACGCCCTATAGGGCGTCCAGCGGCTGACAGGTCAGCGAGGGATTAGTGGTAGCGGCGCATCGAGCTGGCGGCCGGGCCGGTCGACGTGAGCCTCCCGTCCCGGTCCCGCAGGTCGATGCTGCGGTCGCGGTCCTCGGCATCCTGCGCGGTCAGCGGCGTCGCGACGTCCTCGAGCGTGCGCTGCGACGCCTCGACGCCGAGGACCATCTCGACGATACCGGCGGCGATCATCAGGCCGGCACCGATGTAGTAGCCGACCGCCACCATGTCCTTGCCCATGTCGATGAACTTGCCGAAGAGCAGCGGGCCGACGATCCCGCCGAGGCCGGTGCCGACCGCGTAGAAGAACGCGATCGCCATCGCCCGGGTCTCCATCGGGAAGATCTCGCTGACGGTGAGGTACGCCGCGCTGGCACCCGCCGAGGCGAAGAAGAACACGACCATCCACGCGATCGTCAGCGTCGTCGCGGTCAGTGTGCCGTTGTCGAACAGCACGCCGGTCAGGATCAGCAGCAGGCCCGAGAGGACGTAGGACAGCGTGATCATCACGCGCCGGCCGACGGTGTCGAACAGCGGCCCGAGCAGTAGCGGGCCGAGGAAGTTGCCGACGGCGAGCGGGATGATGTACCACCCGACCGAAGCGTCGGACACCTTGAGGAACGTCGTCAGGACGAGGGCCTGTGTGAAGAACACCGCGTTGTACAGGAACGCCTGGCCGATGAAGAGCGACAGCCCGAGGACGAACCGCTTCGGGTAGAGCTGCCACGCCGTCTTCGCGATGGTGCCGAAGCCGATCGTCTTCCGCTGGCGCACCGTCAGGTAGTCGTCAGCGTCGGTCTGCTCGCGTAGCGGCTCGTCGGTCGACTCCTCGACCTGTGCCTCCACGTCGCGCACGACGCGTTCGGCCTTCTGCTCGCGGCCATGGATGAACAGCCACCGTGGGCTCTCCGGCACGTTGCGCCGGACGAACAGGATGCCGAGCCCGAGCAGCGCCCCGAGGCCGAAGGCGATCCGCCAGCCGATGTTCTTGGGGAAGAAGTTCTCGTTGAGCAGGAACACGGACAGGGCGGCGCCGGCGGCCGTGCCGACCCAGTAGGACCCGTTGATGATGAGGTCGACCCGACCGCGTACCCGCGCGGGGATCAGCTCGTCGATGGCGGAGTTGATGGCGGCGTACTCGCCGCCGATTCCGGCTCCGGTGAAGAACCGGCAGGCGAAGAACCACATCGGGTTCATCGAGAACGCGGTGAGCACGGTGGCCGCCAGGTAGACCAGCAGGGTCACCAGGAACAGCTTCTTGCGGCCGAGCTGATCGGTCAGGTAACCGAAGAACAACGCGCCGAGGCAGGCGCCGGCCACGTAGATGGCGGCGGCGAGCCCGATCTGGCTGTTGGACAGCTCGAGACCCGAGCCCTTCTCCGTCAGCCGGCTGGCGATCGAGCCCACGATGGTGACCTCGAGCCCGTCGAGGATCCACACCGTGCCGAGCCCGATGACGACCATCCAGTGCCACCGGGACCACGGCAGCCGATCGAGCCTTGATGGGATGTTGGTGGTGACCGTGCCTGTCTGTACCCCGCTCATCCTGCGACCTCTCCACGGAACGCTGCGGCCGTGGTCCGGTCGCATAGGACGGGCTGGTTGTCCCCGCGCCGTTCCGCGCGAAACCTGCTGGTAACAGGCCCCCGCCGGACCCGAACGGGGCAGGGTTAGCCTGACCCGGCGTGCGACGACGACGTCGCAGGCGTCGTCTCTCGCGGGCTGGTCCGCGACGGAGGAGGAGCTTCGGTGCTGCGGCGTGCGCTGTTGTCGATGTCCCGCAGCGAGCGGGTCCGGCACCTGGTCGAGACCGCGCCGGTGTCCCGCTCGGTCGTCGCTCGCTTTATCGCCGGCACGACGGCCGAGGACGCCGTCGACGCCAGCCGAGCCCTGGTCGCGAAGGGGCTGCTTGCCTCGCTGGACCATCTCGGTGAGGACACCCTCGACCTGACCCAGGCCACCGCTACCCGCGACGCCTACCTGACCCTGCTGAGCCGGCTGGCGGACGAGGGGCTGGCCGGCGGCGCCGAGGTCTCGGTCAAGCTCTCGGCCGTCGGCCAGGCCCTGCCCGGCGACGGGGAGAAGGTGGCTCTGGAGAACGCCCGCGCCGTCTGCGATTCGGCCCGCGCCGCCGGCACCACGGTCACCCTCGACATGGAGGACCACACCACCACCGACTCCACCCTGGGCATCCTGCGCGACCTGCGCGTGGACTTCCCCGAGACCGGGGCGGTGGTGCAGGCCTACCTGCACCGCACCGAGGCCGACTGCCGCGACCTGGCCTACGCGGGGTCGCGGGTCCGGCTGTGCAAGGGCGCCTACCGCGAGCCCGAGTCCGTCGCGTTCCAGGGCCGCTCGGACGTCGACAAGGCCTACGTCCGCGCCCTCAAGGTGCTGATGGCCGGCCAGGGCTACCCGATGGTGGCCACCCACGACCCGCGGCTGGTGGCCATCACCGAGGACCTTGCCCGGCGGCTGGGGCGGGCGAAGGACAGCTTCGAGTTCCAGATGCTCTACGGCATCCGCCCGCACGAGCAGGAGCGGCTGGCCGCCCAGGGGCAGCAGATGCGGGTCTACGTCCCCTATGGCAACGAGTGGTACGGCTACCTGGTCCGAAGGATGGCCGAGCGACCCGCGAACCTCGCGTTCTTCCTACGCTCGGTGGCGACCAAGGGATAAGCCCGACCGGCAGGGGGCTTGAGATGGGCCAGCGTGTTGCGGTGCTCGGCGCCGGAAAGATGGGCGAGGCGCTGCTGTCCGGGATGCTGCGCGGCGGCACGCCGGCAACCGACCTCGCCGCGACCGCGCGCCGCCCGGAGCGTGCCGAACACCTGCGCGCGCGGCACGGCATCGAGGTGGTCCCGACCGCCGAGGCAGCGGCCGGCGCGGACACCCTGATCATCGCGGTGAAGCCCCAGGACATGGGCGCCCTGCTCGAGGACCTGGCACCGGGCTGCCCGCCGGAGCGACTCGTCGTCTCGGTCGCCGCGGGCATCACGACCTCCTTCATCGAGAGCCGGCTGGCCGCAGGCACGCCTGTCGTGCGCGTCATGTCGAACACGCCGGTGCTCGTCGACGAGGCGATGAGTGCGATCTCGGCGGGGTCGCATGCGGGGGAGGAGCACCTGGTGCGGACCGAGGCCATCTTCTCGCCGGTCGGCCGCACCATCCGGGTGCCTGAGTCACAGCAGGACGCAGTCACCGCGCTCTCGGGCAGCGGACCGGCGTACTTCTTCTACCTCGTCGAGGCCATGACCGACGCCGGCATCCTGCTGGGCCTGCCACGCCAGGTCGCGCACGACCTCATCGTGCAGACGGCGATCGGGTCGGCGGTGATGCTGCGCGACTCGGGTGAGCGGCCCTCGACACTGCGCGAGCAGGTGACCTCACCCGCCGGTACGACGATCAACGCGATCCGCGAGCTGGAGAACCACGGGGTGCGAGCGGCGATGCTGTCCGCGCTCGAGGCGGCTCGCGACCGCGGCCGCGAGCTGGCCAGTGGAGGCTCGACGTGAGCGAGGACCTTGCGATCGATGTCGTGCAGCCGGGTCTGCTCTTCGACCTGGACGGCACCCTGGTCGACTCGGTCTACCAGCACGTGACGGCCTGGCAGGAGGCGTTGGCCGCGTGCGGCATCGAGCTGTCGGTCTGGCGCATCCACCGGCGGATCGGCATGAGCGGTGGGTTGTTCATCGATGCGCTCAGCCGCGAGACCGGTGTCGCATTGACCGCCGACCTCTCGGAGCGGCTGCGGGTGCTTCACGCCGAGGCGTACCTGCGCAGGAGCGAGTCTGTGGTGCCGCTCCCTGGCTCCCGGGAGCTCCTGGCGTACCTGCACGAGCGGTCCGTGCCGTTCGCGATCGCCACCAGCGGGGCGCAGCACACCGCCGGCTCGGCGCTCGCGCTGCTCGGCCTGCCGCCCGGCGTACCCGTAGTGACGCGCGACCAGGTCGAGCGCGCGAAACCCGACCCGCACCTGTTCCTCGCCGCGGCCCAGCGGCTCGGTATCGACCCGCGGTCGTGCTTCGTCGTCGGCGACAGCGTGTGGGACCTGCTCGCGGCCCAGCGCGCCGGGGCCCTCGGCATCGGGTTGCTGTCCGGCGGCTACGGCCGCGAGGAGCTCGAGCGCGCCGGCGCCTATCGGGTCTACGCGGACCCCGCGGAGATGCTGACCCGCCTCGAGGAGGTCGGCGTGCGGCCGCTGCGCTGACCCACCGCCGCCGGGCATCACGGCCGGAGTGTGGGTCAGATCGGCATGTCGATGAACGGCGAGCTGTACGCCGGGGCGGCGCCGAGCGCGGCGGCGGCGGGGCCCGCGTCGATCCGCGACCGCTCGGCCTCGACCACCATGCCGAGCAGCCGGACGTCACCCGGCGTCGCGATGCCGGTGACGCCGGGCAGCGACAGCGCCCACGAGACGGCTGCCGTGACGCTCGCCTGGTCGTCGAACGGCTCGTACCAGGTGGCGTAGCGCTGGCCATCGGCGGACGAGTGCTCCCCGGGTGGTGCCGGCCAGTTGCGCCGCGCCACGGTCTTGATCAGCATCAGCCCGACGTCCTGGCGGGCGGCCTCGTCGCAGAGCTCGTCGAACGCCGCCCTGAACGCGGTGTCCTTGTGCAGGACCACGTTCATCGGGGTCAGCACCGTCGTGAACGGGTGCCGCCGGAGCGCTTCGAGATGGGTCGTCGGTGCTGCGTCGCCGTGGCCGGTGATGCCGACGGCACCGGCCATCCCTTCGTCGACCGCACGAAGAACGGCCTCGAGCGCACCGCCCTTGGTGGTGACCTTGTCGAGCTCGTCGAGGTCACCGACGGCGTGCAACTGGATCAGGTCGACGTGGTCGGTCTGCAGCCGCTCCAGGGACCGGTTGACCGAGGCCCAGGCGCCTTCCGCGTCGCGGTCACCCGTCTTGGTGGCAAGGAAGACCTGCTCACGGATCCTCGGCATCCACGGCGCGAGCCGCAGCTCGGCCTCGCCGTAGCTCGCTGCGACGTCGAGGTGGTTGATGCCGGCGTCCAGCGCTTCCTGCACGGAGGCGTCCGCGACGTCCTGCGTCACCTCGCCCAACGCGGCCGCGCCGTAGATGAGCACCGAGCTCTCGAGACCTGTCCGGCCGAGCCGTCGCCGTTCCATGGCGGCCTCCCAATTCTGTAGCGGGTCAGTTGCGGCGCGCGAGCGCGCGCACCGTGACAGCCAGCATGCCCAGCAACCCCGCGGTGGCAATCCCCAGTCCCAGCCGGCCGTTGAGCGGGAGCACGATGCCGATCGCGCCGCCGACGACCCAGGACAGCTGCAGGAGGGTCTCCGACCGGGCGAAGGCCGAGGTACGGACGGCCTCGGGCACGTCGCGCTGGATGATCGCGTCCAGCGACAGCTTGCCGAGGGCCTGCGCGAGGGCCGCGGACAGCGCGACCGCCACCACGGTGACCACGCCGTAGACGAGCGCGCCGGCGAAGGCGGCCACGGTCGCGATGCTGAGCACCACGACGATCACCGCGGTCGGCGCCCGGGTGCGCAGCCGCGAGCCGATCGCCGTACCGGTGAAGCTGCCGATCCCGGCGCCCACCGCGACCAGCCCGAAGGCCACCTTGTTGTCCAGCCCGCCGACCGGGTGCTCCCGCAGCAGGAACGCGAGGAACAACGTGAGGAATCCGGAGTACGCGCGGAGCGCCCCGTTGGCCCGCAACGCGATCACGACGTCGCCACCGACCGCCCGGCGGCGGATGATCGGGCCGGTGTCGTCGAGGGACAGGGTCGAGCGCGTCTCGCCGGTGACCGCATCGACCTGGCGGGGCAGGCGCAGGGCGAGGACGATGCCGAAGCCGAACACGACGAAGGTGACCCGCAAGGACCAGGGCGCGCCGGCCAGCGACGCGAGGGCCGCGACGGCGGCCCCGACCGTCCCGGACACGATGCCGGCCAGCGAGATCCGTGAGTTGGCCGCGACGAGGGTGCCGCCGGCCGGGAGCAGCCGGGGCACGGTCGCCGCCCGGCTGATGCCGTAGGCCTTCGACGCGACGAGGCAGGCGAACGCCGCCGGGTACAGCGAGAAGCCGTTGTCGTTCACAGCGCCCGCCAGCACCCAGCAGGCGAAGCAACGCACCAGCATGGTCGTCGCGATGGCGTAGCGCCGGCCGTGGCGGAACCGGTCGAGCAGCGGGCCGATGATCGGGGCCATCACGGCGAACGGCGCCATCGTGATCAGCAGGTAGAGCGCCACTCGGCCGCGGGCCTCGCCGGTCGGCACCGAGAAGAACAGCGTGTTCGCGAGCGCCACCGCGACCATCGCGTCGCCGGCGGTGTTGACCCCGTGCAGCTCGATGAGCCGCCCCAGGCCCGACTCGCCCGCCCCGCCGGCGTGGGTCACCTGGCGCACCCGGCGGGCGAACCCGACCGCCCCGGTGCGCAGCGGGCGAGCCGCGTCCTGCGAGGCGCGGGTGGCCCGCGCCAGCCGCTCCCGCCGCGTCCCGACCACGCGCCCATCCTGCCGGGTCACCGCGACAGAGGCCTACCGCAGGCTCACCGGTTCGCGGCCGGCGCCGGCATGGGGGAGAATCCGCGTGTGCCGACGACCACGACCGAGACGAGTACGACGACAGCGGGGCCGGCGCGGCGCGCTGGAGCGGTCGACGCGGCCCTGGCAGGGGCCGTCGAGCTGGCCCGCGCGGCTGCTGTCGAGGTCGCCCTGCGGCCCGAGGACGTCGGCGAGCACCTCGGTGTCGAGCTCGAGGAGGAGCGGGTCGCGACCCACCGGTTCGCGAGCGCCGACCCGGCGTACCGCGGCTGGCAGTGGGCCGTCACCGTGGCCCGCGTCCCGCGCGGGCGGACCGTCACCGTCGACGAGGCCGTCCTCCTCCCGGGAGACGGCGCGATGCTCGCCCAGGAATGGGTGCCGTGGTCGCAGCGCCTCGCGCCCGGTGACCTCGGCGTCGGCGACCTGCTGCCCAGCGACCCCGACGACCAGCGCCTCGAGCCGGGCTACGCCGCCGTGCCGGACCCGCGGGCCGAGCCGGCCGACGACGACACCGACCAGCTCGCGATCTGGGAGCTCGGTCTCGGCCGGCCCCGCGTTCTTTCGCCGATCGGCCGCGACGACGCCGTGGACCGGTGGTACTCCGGCGAGCACGGGCCGACCGCGCCGATCGCGGAGGCAGCCCCGGCGCCCTGCTCCACGTGCGGCTTCGTCGTCCCCATCGGCGGCTCCCTGCGCCGGATGTTCGGTGTCTGCGCGAACGAGATGTCACCCAGCGACGGTCAGGTCGTGTCCTACGACCACGGCTGCGGCGCGCACTCCGAGGTGCCGGCGCTGCCGCCGCCGGTCGAGGTGACCGCGCCGGTGATCGACGAGCAGGGCTTCGACCTGCTCACCTTCGACGACGTCGACATCGAGGTCGCCCCGAAGGACGCCGAGCCGGTCGCCGAGGCCGCAGCCATCGCCGACCAGGACCCCGAGGCCGACCCCGAACACGATGCCGAAGCCTCGCCCGAGCACGATGCCGAAGCCGGCCCCGAG
>DATBDW010000141.1:0-1555 GCA_036269735.1 Actinomycetes bacterium | reverse complement strand
GGACGGTGTCGGTGGCGACCTCCGGGCCTGCGCCCGCGCTGTATGTCGCGGACCGGGTCGTCCTCACCGCGGACGCGTGGACCAACGACCTGCTCGGGCACCTCGGCTGCTCCTTGCCGCTCACGGTGACCCGCGAGCAAGTGACGTACTTCGCGCCGGGCGACCCGTCTCGCTTCGCCGCGGAGCGACTGCCGGTATGGATCTGGATGGACGACCCGTCGTTCTACGGGTTCCCGACCTATGACGAGGGAGGCAACGGCTCGCTGGTGAAGGCGGCCCAGGACTGCGGCGGTGCGGTGACCACCGCAGAGGGCCGCTCCTTCGACCCCGACCCAGCGGCCCTGGACCGACTGACCGGGTTCGCGGCGCGGCTGCTGCCGGGCATCGGCCCGGCGGCCCGTACGGTGACCTGCCTGTACACGCTGACGCCGGACCGCGATTTCGTCCTGGGTGCGCTGCCGGCGTACCCCTCGGTGCTGGTGGGTCTGGGCGCCGGGCACGGCTTCAAGTTCGCGCCGACCTTCGGGCGGGTGCTCGCCGACCTCGCCGACCCGGCGAAAGCGGGTACGACGGCGTCGGACGTCTCCGCGTTCGCGGCCGACCGGCCGCCGCTCGTCGAGGCCGACCACCCGCTGAGCTGGCTGGTGTGAGGTGACGCAGTGCTAGCGGCGCAGCGCCGCCCGGTCCACACCGAGCTCCTGGGCGGCCAGGGCCCGGACCCACGACGTCACCTGGCGGCGACTGAGCGCGCCGTCGTGCACGGTGGCCTGCACCGCGAGACCGTCGAGCAGGGCGGTGATCCGCCAGGCCGCGGCGCTCGGCTCGGCGCAGGTCATCTCGCCCATCGCCACGCCCTGCCGGATGACCTCGGCCACGGTGTCCTTCCACCGGACGTCGAGCCGGCGCGACACCTCGGCCATCTCGGGGCTGCGCAGCGACGTGGCCCAGGCGTCGATCCACAGCGGCCAGGCGGCGCCGGACTCCTCCGGGCCGTAGAGCGCGAGGATCCGGGCCAGCCGGCGGACGGCGCTCCCGGTGCCGGTGGCCGCCGCGTCGAGACGGGCCACGTCGCGCTCCGCGGCGTAGTCGAAGGCCGCCGAGAGCAGGGCGTCCTTGGACTCGAAGTGGTAGAAGACCAGGCCGGTGCTGATGCCCAGCCGGGCCGCCACGTCGGCGATCCGGGTGCTGGCGAAACCGCGGGCGGTCACCTCGGCGATCGTGGCGCGCAGGATCTCGTCGCGCCGTACCTCGACCGCTCGCCGTGCCATGCCCGGACCATAGACGGTCCGCGCCAACCCGCTGCCGATTTCGCAGGTACGTCGTGACGGCGGCCTCCGTGCCACTGCCGAGCGCAGAGGGGATCGCCGCTCCGCTGCCTGACGACGACCTCGACGCCGCGCTTCGGCCGTTCGGCGAGAGCACGATGCTGCCCGCCGCGGCCTACACGTCGCCCGACGTCCTGGCCTGGGAGCGGAGGCACTTCTTCGCGGCGTCGTGGGTCTGCCTCGGCCGGGACGAGGCCGTGCTCGGGGCGGGCGTGACGCAGGTGGCCACA
>DATBDW010000140.1:0-2989 GCA_036269735.1 Actinomycetes bacterium | reverse complement strand
TCGACCTCCTCGAGCCGCTGCATCGCCACCGTCACGGCGTCCTGGTCGGACGTGTCCGACAAGTGCACCCCGACCAGGGCGGCCACCGACCGGCCGAGCGCACCGGGGTCCACCGCCGCGTGGTAGCCGGTGATCACACCGTCCCCCTCCAGGCGGGTCACCCGGTCGGTGACGCTGGGCCCGGACAGCCCGACCAGGCGGCCGAGCTCGGCCCAGGACGCCCGTCCGTCGCGGCGCAGCGTCGCCAACAAGACCCGATCGATGTCATCCATCACGGTCACCCGTCCAGGGGAAGAAACCATGGTCATGCTCGGTTATATATCTTGCTATCATAGGTACACCGTCTTCAAGACCTGGAAAGTAGAGGCACCACCGTGTACACGCTGGATCTCGCCCGAGCCCACATCCGGGAGCTGCACCGCGCCGCCGAGCAGGCCCGCCTGGTCGCAGCCCCACGCCGCTCGCGCCGCCACAGCCGCCGCCGCTGATCTGACCGTATGGTTGCTGCGGGAGGTTCCCCCTAACAATGCTCCGCATCGTCATCGAAGCCCTGCCGCTGCTCATCGCGATCTACGCCGTCGTCGACCTGGTCCAGACCCCGGAAGACGACGTGCAGGGCCTGCCGAAGCTCGTCTGGCTGCTGCTGATCGTCCTGATCTTCGTCGTCGGCCCGGTCGCCTGGCTGCTCGTCGGGCGCCGCAGCCGGCGGCTGCCGGGCATGCTGCCCCGGATCGAGGACCCGGCGGCCCCCCGCCCGGGCGGTCGACCCGGCTCGCTGGCCCCCGACGACGACCCCGAGTTCCTGCGCGGGCTGAACCGCCCGCAGCCCCGTCCCCCCGAGGACGACGAGTCCGTCTGACCGCCGCTCCCGCTCGGTGACGCCGGCGCTACTTGACGCCGGCGTACGAGTGGAAGCCGACCAGCCAGATGTTGACGACCAGATAGTTGAACAGGAACGTCGAGTACCCCAGCATCGCGAGGTAGGCCGCGCGGCGGCCCTTCCAGCCCGCCGTGGAGCGGGCGTGCAGGTACGCCGTGTAGACCATCCACGTGATGAAGGCCCACGTCTCCTTGGGGTCCCAGCCCCAGTAGCGGCCCCACGCGTTCTCGGCCCAGATGGCGCCCGCGATGATCGCGAACGTCCAGATCGGGTACGCGAACGCGTGCATCTTGTACGCCGAGCGGTCCAGCACCGCGGCCGACGGCATCCGGTCCATGAACGACGGCCCGCGCAGCTCGGCGGGCACCCGTTCCCGGTGCTCCTGCACGAGGAAGCAGATCGACTGGGCGAACGCGATCGTGAAGATGCCCGACGCGATCATCGCCGCCGTGACGTGGATCAGCAGCCAGACCGACTTGAGTGCCGGCACCAGCTGCGCCGACTCGGTGTAGAGCACCGAGACGGCGAGCCCGAGCGTCAGCAGCACCGGCAGCACGACGAAGGTGCCGAGGTACCGGATGTCCTTGCGGGTCAGCAGGACGAGGAATGCGCCGGTGACCGCCAGGGACCCGGCAACCGAGAACTCGTACATGTTGCCCCACGGCGGGCGCCCGGCGGAGATCCCGCGGGTCACGACCGCGCCCAGGTGCAGGGCGAAGGCGAGCACGGTCAGCGAGACGGCGGTCCGCCCGAGGCGGCCAGCGCGTGCCCGGCGCGTCTCGGCCCATGCCCGGTCGTCCTGCTCCGGGGGCACCACTGCGGTCTGTCCGACGTCCCCCGTGCCGACGCTCGCGCCTGCGGTCACGAGCGCGCGGGCCTCGACCTGCTCCGGGACCCGCCGACGCCGACGGGGCGACCCGAACGCGAGCTCGGCCGCGTAGCAGTACATCGCGCCGGCGTAGACCAGCATCGCCGAGTAGACGAGGTTGTTGCTGATGTGGGCCAGCGTCTCAGCGCTCACGCGGTGCACCCGTCCTGTCGCTCGCGTCGTCGTCCTGGTCCGGCGGATCGGTCCCGGCGATCGAGCCGGCGAGCTCGCGCACCTCGTCGGGAAGCCCCTCGTCGCCCTCGGCCCGGGCCAGGCCCGCCACCTCGAGGAGCGTACGCCCGCCCTCGTCGCTCACCCGCACCCAGACCCGGCGCCGGCGCACGAACAGCGAGAGCATCAGGCCGGCCAGGGCAAGCACCGCCGAGAGCAGGGCGGGGGTCGTCCCCGGGTCGCGCGCGACCGCCAACGACGCCCACCGACGTACGCCGTCGAACGTGACCGTCTCCCCGGTCGGCAGCGTCATCGTCTGGCCCCTGGCAAGAGACCGGGCGAACGGCTTGCCCGTCGAGGTGAGGACCTGCGACATCCCCGACGTGTCCAACGTGTACACCGACTGCGCCGCCCCGCCGTCGACGCCGAGGTCGCCGCGCCACGCGGTGAGGACCAGCCGCGGCAGCGCGAGTCCCGGGTAGACCGACACCGGGCCCCGCGTCGGGTCGAACGCCGCGGTCGGCAGGAAGAAGCCCTGGAACCCGAGCTGCGGGCTGGCGCCGGGCACCTTGACCACGCCGTTCGACGTGAAGTTGCCGTCCTGGGTCAGGAACGGCACGGGGCCCTTGAGCACCACCTGGCCGTTGCTGTCGCGCACGGTGATGACCGGTGCGTAGCCGTTGCCGAGGAGGAACACCTTGACGCCGTCCACGACCAGCGGGTGGTTCACCCGCAGGTCGTAGCTCCGCGCGCGGGCACTCGGGTCGCTCGTGTAGCGGAGCGCGCCCTGGAAGTCGCGCGGCGCCCCGCTCTGCTGGCCGCCGCGCTGGAACCGGACCGCCAGCTGCTTGAGGGTCACCGTGAACGGCGCGAGCTTCGCCTCGTCGGCCAGCGCCCCGGGCGTCCACGTGTCGTAGGTCGACACCGTGTTGGAGAACGAGCTGCCCTCGACAAGGAGCACGTTGGCCTTGTAGCCGAACAGGTGCCCCAGCGCGACGGACAGCAGCAGGAGGAGCAGGGCCAGGTGGAAGAGCAGGTTGCCGGTCTCGCGCAGGTAGCCCTTCTCGGCG
>DATBDW010000139.1:0-2423 GCA_036269735.1 Actinomycetes bacterium | reverse complement strand
GTCGAGGCAGCTCGGCGAATCCTCGGCGCGGCACCCGGTTCAGCAGTCATCATGATGACGATGGCGGAGGACGTCGACGGCGTCGCGCGGGCCGTCAGCTCGGGGGCCCGTGGTTACCTCGTCAAGGACGCCTCTCGTGAGGAGCTGACCGCAATGGTGACCCAGGCGCTGGCCGACGCCGCCGCGCGGCACGTGCCGCGGCCCCGGCCGGACGCCGAGGGACTGCCGCCGCTCACCGAGCGCGAGCTCCAGGTGCTGCGCGGCATGGGCCGCGGGCGCAGCAACTCCGAGATCGGCAAGGAGCTCTACCTCTCCGAGGACACCGTCAAGACGCACGCGCGCCGGCTGTTCCGCAAGGTCGGTGCGGCCGATCGGGCCCAGGCGGTCGCCATGGGGTTCCGCTGGGGACTGGTGCGGTGACCTGACGGTGGCCTCGTGACCGTAACGTCGGGACCCTCTGACGCGATCTCCCAGCGTACGGAGATCGGTGGATCTCCGGTCGACCTGGGATGGCTCGCTGCGCGCGCCATCGAGGGGGATACAGCCGCTCGGGACAGTCTGCTCGGCCATGTCCGGATCGTTGTCCACCGCTACTGCCGTGCACGGCTTGGACGGCTGCCCGGCAGCGAGCAGACCGCAGACGACGTCGCGCAGGAGGTGTGTCTCGCCGTGCTCTCCGCCCTGCCGCGCTACCGCGACGAGGGGCGCCCCTTCGAGGCGTTCGTCTTCGGCATCGCGGCACACAAGGTCGCCGACGCCCAGCGCGCCGCGGTGCGGGCGGCGGTCCCGACCGAGAGCATCCCCGAGACCCCCGACGGCGGGCTCAGCCCCGAGGAGCACGCCGTCCGCAACAGCGAGGCGGCCATCGCGCGCCGTCTGCTCGACCTGCTGCCTGACCACCAGCGGGAGCTCCTCCTGCTGCGGGTCGCAGCAGGGCTCTCCGCCGAAGAGACCGGCGCCGCGCTGGGGATGACCTCCGGCGCCGTGCGCGTCGCCCAGCACAGGGCCCTCGCCCGGCTGCGCGTGCTCGCAGCAGCGGAGTTCGCGTCATGACCGGCATCTTCGAGCAGGGTGCCGGCGGCGTCGACCTCGCCGCCGTGGCCCGCGATGCCGAGCTCATGGACCGGCTCGCCGTACGGGCGCCCCTGGCCGTCGACGACGATGTTGCGCGCCTGCTCGCCTCGCTCGCGGCCGAGGTCGACGACGGACTCGACGCGTTGCTCGCCGAGATCGAGGCGCCACTGCTCGAGCAGGACGATTCGACGGCGACCGTCGGTACGCCGGGTCTGCGGCAGGCCCACGGCCTGCGCGCCACCACCGTCGCGATCGTCGTCGGCGCGACCCTGTCGGTCAGCGGTGTCGCGGCTGCCGTGACCGGTGACCCGCTGGCGCCGTACAAGGGGATCGTGCGCGCCGTGACCAACGCGGGCGCACCGTCGCCGCACGCGTCGACCACCGCGAAGCTCAACCACCTCGCCACCGGGACCCAGGCGAAGATCGCGCACGGGGACCTGGCCGGTGCGCGTACCGACATCGCGGCCCTGCAGGCCGCGATCGCAGATCCGTCGATCTCCGAACATGACAAGGCTTTGCTGCAGACCAGGTTGCGCAACCTGATGCGGTCGCTGGCCAACGCAGAGGCCGGGCCCAACTCGCAGGCCACCGCGAAGGGTCCGCACTCGACGAAGTCCCCCAAGGCTCAGGCCTCCGGCAAGCCCTCGCACCAGCCGACCCATCAGCCGCAGGGGAGCGGGTCGACGGCGAAGCCGTCCGCCACACCCGGCGAAAAGGCCAACGGCACTGGCAACGGGGGCAACGGCTCGGGCACTGTCCAACCGACCCCGGTCACGACGCCCGATCCCGATGCGACCGCCGCAACAGACGGCGGGGGGAACGGCGGGTCCACCGGCGGCGGCTCGCCGAAGGCGTCGAACACCCCGCGGGCCCGGGTGAGCGACACGAGCACCGCGACCGACACGACCATGCACGGTCGATCCTCGACCTGAGCCCTCCCGTAGCATGAGCGGGGTGACGAGCCCCCGCGACGACGCCGCCGCGGGGGGCGAGCTGATCGCTCCCCTCGGCCTGACCTTCGACGACGTCCTGCTGCTGCCCGGCGAGACCGACGTCGTCCCGGACCAGATCGACACAACTACCCGGTTGACCCGCGAGATCTCGCTACGGATCCCCCTGGTGTCCAGCGCGATGGACACGGTGACCGAGTCCCGGATGGCCATCGCCATGGCCCGCCAGGGCGGCATCGGCGTCCTGCACCGCAACCTCTCGATCGAGGACCAGGCCTACCAGGTCGACCTCGTCAAGCGGACCCAGACCGGCATGATCACCAACCCGATCACGATCAGCCCGAAGGCCACCCTCGAGGAGCTCGACGAGGTCTGCGGCGAGTACCGCGTCTCCGGGCT
>DATBDW010000138.1:0-5464 GCA_036269735.1 Actinomycetes bacterium | reverse complement strand
GCCGTCGCGGCGTCGCAGTCGGTGTGCCCCAGGGCGGGCAGGATGCCGTGATCGCCCAGCAGCGCGGGCAACCGGTCGGCGCCGCGGCGTTCCGGTGCGTAGGTCATCTGCGCCACCGCGCCGGGCGCCCCGGCCGACTCGGCGGCCAGCACGACAGCCTCGACAAGCGACGGGTCGACGTCGGTCAGCGTCGCGGGGTTCTGCGCGCCGCGCCGCTCGTGGGAGAGGAACGGGCCCTCCAGGTGGATGCCGGCGAGGTCCCCGTCGGCCACCAGCGCGGCGCAGGTACGCACCCCCGCCACCATCTCGTCGGCAGCGGCGGAGACCAGGCTGCCGAGCAGGGTCGTGGTGCCGTGCACGTGGTGGTGGCGGACCGCGGTCGCGGCCGAGTCGCCGGCCGCTCCGAACTCGCCGCCCGCGCCGCCGTGGCAGTGGACGTCGACCAGCCCGGGCAGCAAGGTCGCCCGGCCCGGCCCGGCATCGGAGACCGGCACGTCCCGCCAGGGAGCCGGCAGCTCGGACGCCGGCCCGGCGTACAGGAAGGTGTCCCCATCGACCACCAGGACGCCGTCCTCGACGACGGTCGAGGCAGTGACCAGGCGCCCGGTCAGGAGCGTGGTCTGAGGGGCGGTCACGCGAGCCATCATGTCGCGTTGCGTGGATAGGGTCGTCACTGATCCAAAAGACGAACGCAGCCATCGCCAGGGGAGCCGCCGTGACGTTCAACCCGGACAGCGACCTCCAGCGCGAGGTCGCCGGACAGCCCGACGACTGGGCCGGTGTCGTCGCCCGGCTGCCGGAGCTCGCCGACGCCCTGCCGTCGGCCGGCGCGAGGGTGGCGGTCGTCGGCTGCGGCACGTCGTACTTCATGGCCCAGGCGTACGCCGCGCTGCGCGAGCAGTCCGGTCACGGCGAGACCGATGCGTTCGCGGCCAGCGAGCACAGACTCGACCGCAGCTACGACGCCGTGCTGGTGATCACCCGGTCCGGCACCACCACCGAGGTGCTCGACGTCCTCACGTCGCTGCGCGGCCGCGACCTCGCCACGACAGCGATCGTCGCGACGCCCGGTACGCCGGTCACCGAGCTGGCCGACCGGACCGTCCTGCTGCCCGAGGTCGACGAGAAGTCGGTCGTGCAGACCCGGTTCGCCACCTCCACGGTGGCGCTGCTCCGGGCGTCGCTCGGCCAGGACCTGTCGGCCGCGATCGCGGACGCCCGCGCCGTGCTGGCCGAGGACGAGGCGCAGTGCCTGGCCGGGGTGGCAGACGCCGAGCAGGTCACCTTCGTGGGTCGCGGCTGGACCATCGGGCTCGCCGCGGAGGCGGCTCTCAAGCTGCGCGAGTCGGCCCAGTTCTGGACCGAGTCCTACCCGGCGATGGAGTACCGGCACGGTCCGGTGAGCATCGCCACCGCGGGCCGAGCAGTCTGGTCGCTCGGCGAGGTGCCGCCGGGTCTGCCTGAACAGGTACGCGGCACCGGTGCGCACTTCGAGAGCCGGGACATCGACCCGCTCGCCGAGCTCGTGCGGGTGCACCGGCTCTGCCTCGCGAAGGCCCGCCAGGGCGACCTCGACCCCGACCACCCCCGACACCTCACGCGGTCGGTGGTCCTGCCGTCGGCCGCCTCTCAGGCGTAGGGCATGGCCGCGGTGTCCGACGTGGTGGCGGCGGTCGACGTCGGGGGCACCCGCATCAAGGCGGCCCTGGTCACCGCGGGCTACGAAACGCTCGCCGCCGTCACGGCGCCGACCCCGAAGGACATCACCGCGGACATCGGCGGAGTCGTTCACGCGACGGTCACCGACCTGCTGGCTGCCGCCGTGAAGGACGACCGCCCTGCCCGGGTGGTCGGCTGCGCTGTCGTCGTCCCCGGCCTGGTGGACGAGGTCCGGGGGGTCGGCGTGTTCTCGGTGAACCTCGGCTGGCGCGACCTGCCGATCCGCGACCCGGTGGCGTCCGTGCTCGGCGTGCCGACTGTCGTCGGCCACGACGTCCGCGCCGGGCTGCTGGCCGAGACCCGGCTGGGTGCCGCCCGCGGTGCGCGGCACGCCCTGTTCCTCGCGGTCGGCACCGGCATCGCCGGGGCTCTGCTCCTCGACGGCGCGGTGGTCAGCGCCGACGGCCATGCTGGCGAGCTGGGACACCTCCTCATCGACCCGGCCGGGCCGCTTTGCGCGTGCGGGGCGATCGGCTGCCTGGAGGTGATCGCCTCGGCGGCGGCGATCGAACGGGAGTACGCCGCGCGGACCGGCCACGCTGCCACGGCCGAGCAGGTCGCCGTACGGGCGTCCGAAGGTGACCCGGACGCGGCTGCTGTGTGGGCCCGGGCCGTTGCCGCCCTGGCGCAGGCGATCGCGAGCACCGTGACGATCACCGGGGTGGACCTCGTCGTTATCGGCGGCGGCCTCGCCGAGAGCGGCGCCGCCTTGCTGGACCCGTTGCGTGCGGACGTCCCGAACAGGCTGACCTTCCAGCGCCCGCCTCAGATTGAGCAGGCAGCGCTCGGTGTTCGGGCCGGCAGCATGGGCGCTGCCTGCCTCGCCTGGGACGCCGTGTGATCCTCACCGTCACGCCGAACGCTGCCCTCGACGTCACCTACGAGGTCGATGAGTTGGTCGCGCACCAGAGCCACCGGGTCACGGCGGTGCGCCAGCGGGCCGGCGGCAAGGGGCTCAACGTCGCGTCGGTGCTCACCCGGATGGGACGCCCGGTGATCGCGAGCGGCCTGGTGGGCGGCGCGGTCGGGGAAGAGATCCGCGCGGACCTCGAGGCACGCGGGGTGGCGGCGCGGTTCGTGGACGGTGGCGGCTGCTCCCGTCGTACGGTCAACATCGTCTCAGCCGTCCACGGCGACGCCACGATCTTCAACGAGCCCGGCCCGGAGCTGACCGGACCCGGCTGGCACTCCCTGGTCGCGGGACTCGACTTCCTGTTGGGCGAGGCCGCGGCGACCGTGGTCGTACTGTCCGGCAGCCTGCCGCCTGGAGTCCCGGACGACGGGTACGCCGAGCTGGTCGACCTCGGCCACGCCCACGGCGCCCGGGTCATCGTCGACGCCGACGGCGCGGCGCTGCGGGGTGCCCTGAGATCCGGCCCCGATCTGGTCGCGCCCAACCGCGTCGAGCTGGCCGGTGCGACCGGCACGCGGGACGTCGCAGCCGGCGTAGCCGCCCTCCGCGAGCTCGGCGCGCGTGACGTGCTGGTCTCCTGCGGTGCCGATGGGCTGGTGCTGTTGCCCGCGAAGGGCTCCGGCTGGCAGGCCCGGCTGCCGGCGCCGTTGTCCGGCAACCCCACCGGTGCGGGTGACGCGGTGGTCGCAGCGGTCGCCGCAGGACTGGCCGGCGACTCGATGTGGCAGCACCTGATGCAGGACGCGGTGTCCTGGTCGGCCGCGGCCGTGCTGCAGCCCATCGCCGGCGAGATCGACCCCGACGATGTGGCGCGGCTGGCGCCGCAGGTGCTGGTGGAGACCCGATGACGCTCGCCCGGCTCGACGAGGTGCTCGCGGAGGCAGTCGGTGAGGGCCGTGGCGTCGGCGCGTTCAACGTCATCCAGCTCGAGCACGCCGAGGCGTTGGTCGCCGCCGCTGAGCAGACCGGCCTGCCGGTGGTGCTGCAGATCAGCGAGAACGCCGTGCGCTACCACGGCTCACTCGCGCCGATCGGACTGGCGACGCGCACCATCGCGGATCGAGCGACGGTTCCGTGCGTGTTGCACCTCGACCACGCGGTCAGCGAGCCGCTGGTGGACGAGGCCGTCGCGCTCGGCTTCACGTCGGTGATGTACGACGGGTCGCGGCTCGGAGACGAGGCCAACCGCCGCGCGACCCGCGCGGTCGTGCACCGCTGCCACGCCGCGGGCGTCAGCGTCGAGGCCGAGCTGGGCGAGATCGGCGGCAAGGACGGCGTGCACGCCCCCGGCGTACGCACCGACCCGGCCGCGGCCGAGCAGTTCGCGGCGGACTGCGGGGTCGACGCGCTGGCGGTCGCCGTAGGCTCCTCGCACGCGATGACGAGCCGGACGGCGGAGCTGGACCTGGAGCTGATCGCGGCGATCCACGAGAGGGTGCCGGTGCCTCTGGTGCTGCACGGCGCCTCCGGTGTCCCGGGGGCCGACCTGGTCGCCGCCGTCCGGGCCGGGATGACGAAGGTGAACATCGCCACGCGCCTCAACAACGCGTTCACCACGGCACTACGACAGCACCTTGCGCAGGACCCGGACGTGGTCGACACCCGGCGCTACCTGGGCAGCGCCCGCGCCGCCGTAGAAGCCGAGGCGGCCCATCTGCTGTCCCTGCTCGCCCTGCGCTGACTGCAGATAGTTCGCGTGAGGCCACTCCGCTCGCCGCAGCGGGGTGGGCCATCGACGGTCGTTTATTACATCAGTTTCACGTGCAGGTCGCGGCCGAGGATTCCGGCCAGTCGCGCCGCCTCCCGCTCGATGGGCTTGTCGGGTCGCTGCCGCTCGTCGAGCCAAGTGACCGTGAGCTCGTCGCCCTTTCGCGCCCAGGTCCCGCACACGACCCCGCCGACGATCACTGGATTGGCTTTGCGGGTGATGGGGTCCCGTCTTGACGATGGGGTCACGTGGACGTCCTTGGTACCAGGACCCATCACCCATTGATCGTGCCCGGGAAGGAACCGCACCGCCTCCGATGGCCGCGCCGTTTCCAGGCCGTCGAGGTCTTCGCGCACGGCGTACGCCGCGGTGCCTTCGACGTCGACTGCGACCAGCCGGTCGCCGAGTCCGGAAAACCAGTTGTCGAGCCGTTTGCGGCCGGCGCTCAGGCCGTTACCGAGCCAGTAATGGACGTGGTCGAGTGTCGCCGGCCCGTATGTCCGGAGGTAGGCCACTATGGCACGCGGACCTGCGTCGTCGATGTTCGGGATGCCGCGCCACCGTGGGTTGCTGTCGAGGCGCTGAAACGTGTGCTGTCCGTCGCGAGGCGGACCGAAACTCATGTCTCCCTGCCACGTCAGCGGCTTGATCAGGGTGACAGAGCCCTCCTCGAAGACCGGCTTCAGGTGCCGGTACTCGCGGCGCTTCGTCAGCACGTCGCCAAGCTCCACGATGGTCAACGGTCTGTCGCTGAGCGCATCGCGTACCGCGGCACGGAAGTCGGGCCAGTCCGATGGAGTGAGCCGGTAGTACTCCACCCAGCTCGGCAGTTCCCACTGGCGCCCCGCCGACCGGAGGGCGAGATAGATACCGCCGTCCTCCGGCGAGAGATAGTGCATCGACCCGCGGAAGGCGAATGCCTTGATCACCTCTCCCTCCGCCAAGGCCTTCGCGAGCTGGCCCGGGCGCGACGTCGTGCGGCGGGTCCGGACAGCAAGTTCGGCGAGCGACTCGTCCATCGAGAGCACCGCGCCGAGCCGGCTTACGACGCCGGCTACCGACTCAGACCCAACGGGGTCGAGCAGCTGTCGCCCCATCCTCCAGGCCAGCGCCTGCGCCCGGGT
>DATBDW010000137.1:0-7834 GCA_036269735.1 Actinomycetes bacterium | reverse complement strand
AGGCTATCCCGGCCCGCCCGGATGGCGGTCGTCACCGTCCGGGAGGCAAGACCGGCCCGTAGGGTCGCGGGCTGTGAGCCGGCGGACAGGACTGGAGTCGGTTCCGGCCCCCGCCCTGGTCCTGATCGGTATCGCCTCGGTACAGACGGGCAGCGCGATCGCCCGCACCTTCTTCGACGTCACCGGCGCCGCCGGCATGACGCTGCTGCGGCTCGCCATCGCCGGCGTCCTGCTCACCGCCGTGGTGCGACCCGCGTTCCGGTCGTGGGGTCGCGAGCAATGGACCGCCACGCTGGCGCTGGGCCTGACCATGGGCGCGATGAACCTGGTCTTCTACCTGGCCATCCAGACGGTGCCGCTCGGCGTCGCCGTGACGGTGGAGTTCATCGGCCCGTTGCTGCTCGCGGTGTCCCAGACCCGGAGGCTGCGCGACCTGGTGTGGGCCGCTCTGGCGGGTGCCGGCGTGGCCCTGCTCGGACTACAGGACGGCGGGTCGGTCCCGCTCCGCGGGCTGCTGCTGGCGCTGCTGGCAGGGCTGTTCTGGGCGGGCTACATCGTGTCCAGCGCCCGCGTCGGCCGGGCACTACCCGGACTGGACGGGCTGGCCGGCGCACTGCTCGTCGGGGCGCTGCTCGCCCTGCCGTTCGGCGCGGCCGGCGCCGGTCGTGCGGTCGCCGACGGCTGGGCCCTGCTGGCCGGTGTCGGTGTCGCGCTGCTGTCCTCGGTCGTGCCCTACGCCTGCGAGTTGACCGCGCTGCGTACGATGCCGACCCGGGTCTTCGGCGTACTCATGAGCCTCGAACCCGCCGCCGCGGCGGTGGCCGGTCTGCTCGTCCTCGACCAGCACCTCGGCGGCCGCGAGCTGGTCGCCCTGGTCCTGGTCAGCCTGGCCAGCGTGGGGGTCACCCTCGGCCAGCGCGCCGAACGCCGCGCCCAGCCGCGTCACGACTGATCGCCGTCACCCAGAGGAACCGTTCGACCTGACCGCCGACCGGCTCGTCGACCTCGTCCGCGGACTCGACGACGAGCCCGGCGGCTTCGACAGCCGCGACCGTGGCTTCGACGCCGATGCCGCCGAAGAACATGGGTACGCCGAGCCATTCGTTGGCGTCGTCACCCGCGATGAGTGGCGCACTGGTCACGAGCAGCCCTCCCGGTCGCAGCCAGCGGCCCACCTCGGCGTAGAACGGCGCGTGTGCGGCTCGCGGCAGGTGCCCGGTGGCGTAGAACGACACCACAGCGTCGACCGAGTTCGGCTGCAGCCCGAACCGGGTGAGGTCGGCCTGGACGAACGAGGCTCGCGGTGCTAACCGGCGCGCGATCGCGAGCTGTCCTGCGGAGATGTCCACGCCGAGGACGATGTGTGTCTCACTGAGCAGTCGGGTGGCCGGGTCGCCCGGGCCGCAGCCGAGGTCCACCACGGTGCTGCCGAGTTCGAGCCGACCGAGGACGGCGTCGACGTACCCGAGCCGGACAGAACCAGCGTGCGACCAGTCGTGGTAGCGCTCCCCCAGCAGGTCATAGCCGGCGCGAACGACCTCCGGTCCGTCGCTGGCAGCCCCGATGGTCACAGGTCCCTGAAGAGCAGCGTGCACTGGTCGACGACCTCGACGATCGCGCCGTTTCTTTCGCGATAGGTCCACTTGTCAGTGCCACGGGCGAAAGAGACGTAGCCAAGCCGCTCGTAAAGGGCACGGGCCCGCGGGTTGCCGTCAGTAACCCCGAGGTCGACATGGCTCGCACCGCGATCCCGAGCGCGATGCTCGAGCGCCGTGATGAGCAGGGTGCCCACGCCGCAGGACTGGAGGAGAGGCATCACCGAGAGCTGGTAGATGGTGCCGCTGTCGCGCCGCCGGTCGAAGCGCACCCCGCCAACGGCGATCGGCAGCCCCGCCGGTCCACGCACCGCGAGGTAGTCGAGCAGGCCCGCGTCCCGACCGGCGAGCTCCTGGGCGACGGACTCGCAATAGCCCGGGCCACCGGCCCACCCGAGCCCCGGAACCTCATCGTCTCGCAGGTCGCCGACGGTGACCTGCAGTTCCAGCATCGTCAATCCCCGCTCCTGCCCGTCCACCCGGCGAGGATAGGTACCGCGCTCGTTGACAGCGACTGGGTTGCGGCGGGAGTCCATCGGGTTCGGCTCGTCTTTCCCTTGGTGGGTGGCACAGGACTGTGCGGCTTCCGACGACGGAGGTCCGTCGCGGCCAGGCACGGTGTGCGGCTTTCCGCCGGTGGGCGGCGTGGCTCAGGGGCGCTTCGGACGACGGCGGTCGGCCGTGGCGGGCCACCGTGTGCGGCTTCCCCCATGCGATCGCTTCGCTGCGAAGGTCGCTGGTGCCGTGGTGGAGGAGTCACGCCTGTGAGGCGGGTGCTCGGGCCTGGGTTCCGCGGGGTCGTGGCGGCGGTCCTCGGTGGGCGCACCGGGGCGCTTCGCTGCGCGTCGCGGGTCAGGTCCGCCACGTGGTGGTGAGCAGCTGGAGGCGGTACCGGTGGTGTTGTATCGGTCGCTGCTCGCGGTCGATCGATGTGGGTGGGATCAGGGCGGGGTGGCCGTTGGCGGCCAGGATCACCTGCCAGTGCTGGCGGTGGACCTGGTGGTGGTGGAAGTCGCAGAGGAGCGCTCCGTTGTTGATGTCGGTCGGGCCGCCGTCGGCCCAGCGGAACCGGTGATGGGCCTGGCAGGCGAACGGTTCCCGGTCGCAGCCGGGGGCCACGCAGCCCCGGTCGCGGATGGCCAGCGCGCGGCGCTGGGCCATGTTCCACTCTTTGGTGGCCCGGCCGAGGTCGAGGACCTGGGAGGGTGAGTCGAGCACGGCGGGGATGATCCCGGCGTCACAGGCGAGCAGTCGCAGCTCGGCCGCGGTGAGCGCGACCCCGGTGTCCAGCATCCCGCCGGCACCGGCGCAGCCGGCGAGGGCGGCGCGCAGCTCGGCGAGGGTGACGGTCACCGCGAGCACGGCGCGGGTGCTGATCGGACCCGGCCGGCGAGGTGATGCCTCGGGAGCCTGCGCGTCGTCCTCGCACATAGATCCGTCGCACTGTGGCAGGTCGCACAGACGCTGGTCGAAGAGAGGCTCGACGGGCTGGTCGAACAATGGCGTCGTCAGATCGGTCTCGTCGTTCTCGTCGGCCTCGTCAGGCTCCTCGTTGCAGGTGCCGGTGGATGGGCGAGGTAGTGGGGGTTGTCCGAGGTCGGCGGCGATCAGGTCGAGCAGGGCCTGGCCGAGGCGCTGGTCGCGGCTGCGGTCGTCCTGGAAGCCGTCGGTGCCGGGATGCTTCTTGCCGGCACGGTGTTCCCAGGCTTTGACCAGGGCGTCCCCGATGGGTCCGGTGTCCAGCGTGCCGCGCCCGCGCCGCCCGGGGCGCAGCCGGTGCCGCCAGCAGGCCCGGTCCCGGACAGCGGCCTCGGCTTCCTCCTCGGCGCGCCGCCGTTCACGCGCGACCGCATCAGCCTCAGCCGGGTCGTCCACGCTGGGGGTGCGGGTCAGGTGCGCCACGATCTGCTGACCGGCCCGTTCCAGCTCCCGCGGGATCAGGGCGGCGGCCTGCTCGACCAGGAACTCGGCGGCCTGCTCGCGCTTGTCGGGCTCGACCAGGGGCAGGTCGGCGACCCGGTCCAGGGTCTGGGCGATCACCGCGGCCTGCTCCACAGTGACCGCACCCTCGGTCAGGGCGTCGGCCACGCGGGGGTGGCGGGCGAGCACATCGGACTGCTCGACCCGTGCCCGGGCGTCGGGGGTGGACAGCCGGTACCGGCCGGCCAGCCACCCCTCGGTGGTGGTGGACTGGGTCCGGTCCCGCAGGCAGCGGGTGTTGGCCTCGGCGATCAGGGTGGCGCGCAGCGCGGCATTGCGGGCCTCGATCTGCAAGGACAGGGCGATCGCGTCCTGAACCTGGTCATCGGCCAGCTGCCAGGCCGCGGCCCGCGCCGCAGCGGTCAGCGCGCCGGCCGCGCAGCCGGCGGCGGCGAGGAGCGGGTGCTCCACCACCTGACCGTTCGAAGACATGTTCGAAGAGTACAGCATGCCGGGCTGCTGCGGAAGGCGAAATCCCTTTATCCACAACGGTTTTTCGGCAAATCACGTATTCAGGCTCGAGCCTCGCAAGCGGTCGCGATCATCGCGAGTCGACCCCGAAGTGGCGCCGCCAGCAAGTCGTAATGCAGCAGCCCATCGCTCTTGACCCCACCAGACGGAGAGCGACGAGCACCCAACAGCACCCGCAGTCATCAGGCGCTCTTCACCCCCACGGCGAGCAGCCGGACAACGCCGGCCCGCAACAGCTGCAGTTACAGCCCGACGGCCTTGTACAGCGCGCCAACCTCCTGCTGGCTCAGCTTGCGCTGCTTGCCGGGCTTGAGGTGCCCGAGCGAGACCGGGCCGACGTCCGTGCGCACCAGCCGGGAGACCGGGTGGCCGACCTCGCCGAGCAGTCGGCGTACGACGTGCTTGCGGCCCTCGTGCAGGGAGACCTCGACCATCACCCGGTTGCCCGACTGACCGACGAGCCGGAAGCCGTCCACCCGCACCGGACCGTCCTCGAGCTCCACACCCGCACGCAACCGCTTGCCGACGTCGCGCGCGACCGGACCGGTCACCTCAGCGAGGTAGGTCTTCACCACGCCGTACGACGGGTGCGCGAGCCGGTGCGCGAGGTCACCGTCATTGGTGAGCAGGATCAGGCCTTCGGTGTCCGTGTCGAGCCGGCCGACGTGGAACAGCCGCGCCGAGCGGTCCCCGACGTACTCCTGTAGCGACGGGCGACCTTCGGGGTCGCTCATGGTGCTGACCACTCCGCGCGGCTTGTTGAGCGCGATGTACACATGGTCCGGGGCAGTGGCGATGCGCAGCCCGTCGACCTTGATGACAGCGCTCGCCGGGTCCACCCGCATGCCCTGCTCGACGACGACCTTCCCGTCGACCTCGACCCGGCCCTCCTCGATGAGCTCCTCGCAGGCGCGCCGTGAGCCGAGCCCGGCCGAGGCGAGCACACGTTGCAGCCGGATGCCGTCCGGCCGGTCGGGGGCCGGGCTCACCGGTGGGCAGCGATCTCGTCGAGGGGATCGCTCATAGCGTCGACGTCAGGCAGGTACGGCGCCAGCTCGGGCAGCTCGTCGAGATCACGCAGCCCGAGGCGCTCGAGGAAGTGCGAGGTCGTGCGGTAGAGGATCGAGCCGCCCTCGCCATCGTGCCCGGCCTCCTCGACCAGGCCGCGCGACACCAACGTCCGGATGACGCCGTCGACGTTGACACCGCGCACGGCCGACACCCGCGCCCGCGAGACGGGCTGCCGGTAGGCCACCACAGCGAGGGTCTCCAGCGCCGCCTGGGTCAGCCGGGCCTGCTGCCCGTCGAGGACGAAGCGCTCGACGTAGGCCGCCGCGCTGGCCCGGGTGTAGAACCGCCAGCCGCCAGCGACCTGACGCAGCTCGAAGCCGCGCTCCTGCTCGTCGTACTCGGCCGCGAGCTCCCGCAGGGCCGCGATCACGTCGTCGGTCGGCCGCTCGGCCACCTGCGCGAGGACGACCTCGCTGACCGGCTCGTCGACGACCATCAGGATGGCCTCGAGCGCGGTGCGCAAAGAAGGGCCGTCCGGCGCCACCGGCGCCTCGAGACGACTCTCGTGCCCGTCGTGCTCGGGCCGATCGATGTCCTCGTGGTGCTCATCAGTCATCGGTGCCGCTCTCCCGCAGGTCGATGGTGGTGCCGTCCTCGGCCGGTGCCTCGTCGTCGGGCTTGCCGGCTCTCGCGGCGTCGTCCTCGTTCTTGACCGCGGTCAGTGCCACCGCGTCGTCGTCGAACTCGTCAGGCACCTCGATCTCGCCCTCGTCCGTGCCGACCCAGCGGATGTGCAGCTCGCCCAGCGGGTCGACCTGCTCGAAGGAGACCGCGCCTTCCCGGTACAGCTCGAGCAGGGCGAGGAACCGGGCCACGACAAGCACCGTCCCCTCGCAGTCGGCGATCAGCGAACGGAACGTCGCCGTACGCGACCGGCGCAGCGACGTCACCAGCAGCGCCGCCTGCTCCCGCACCGACACGACCGGCGCATGGAGGTGGTCGAACGAGATGGTGGGGACCGGACGGGGGGTGAAGACCCGGCCGGCCAGCAGGGCGAACTCCGCGGGTCCCAGGCCGAGCAGCACCTCGGGCAGCAGCCCGGCGAGCTGTGGCTCCAGCGAGACGGCTCGCGGGAACCGGCCGGCCTCGGCAGCCATCCGGCCGGCGAACACCGCGGCCACCTGCTTGTAGGCGCGGTATTGCAGGAGCCGCGCGAAGAGCAGGTCGCGGGCCTCGAGCAGCGCGAGGTCCTCCTCGTCCTCGACCTCGCCGCTGGGCAGCAGCCGGGCAGCCTTGAGGTCGAGCAGGGTCGCAGCGACGACGAGGAACTCGGTGGTCTCGCCGAGGTCCCACTCCGACCCCATGGTCTTGATGTGGGCGATGAACTCGTCGGTGACCCGGGCCAGGGCCACCTCGGTGACATCCAGCTTGTGCTTGGCGATCAGGCCGAGCAGCAGGTCGAAAGGCCCCTCGAAGAGGTCACCGAGGTCGACATGGAACCCCCCAGTGCCCCCGGCGCCCGCGGTGTCGTCCGCGACCAGCTGCGGAGCGGTCTCCTCGCTCACAAGGGCACGGTAGTCGCCGGTCCTGGGGTGCACCGAATCGATCACCGCTCCCGGCCCCCCGCCGGTCTCGATCAGGACGGTTCGCGCAGCCGGGCGACGACCTCGCTGTCGTCCCCGTGCTGGTCCAGGTCGCGCAGCAGCTCGGCGATGGCCTCCCGGACGAGGCGGCCCCGGTCCACGGCGATGCTGTGCTCGGCGCGCAGCACCAGGCGGGCCTGCTCGAGGGCCACCAGCTCGTCCGCGGAGACGTAGACGGTGATCTTCTCGTCGTGGCGCTCCCGGCCGGTGGCCGGGCTCGCCGGTGGTCGGA
The DNA here is from genome assembly GCA_036269735.1 of Actinomycetes bacterium. GTDB lineage: Bacteria > Actinomycetota > Actinomycetes > JACCUZ01 > JACCUZ01 > DATBDW01. The sequence goes on along the minus strand of DATBDW010000137.1, from coordinate 902 downwards.
GTCGCCGGACCCGTGCGCGGGGGGCCGGCTGCTCGGCGCCGTCCGCCTCGGCGCCCGCCGGCGCCGTCCCGGTGCTCACGTGCCGGGGCACCGGGCGAGCACCTCCTTGGCCAGCTGCCGGTATGAGTAGGCACCGCCCGACGAGCTGGCGAACGTGGTGATCGGCTCGCCGGCGACCGTGGTCTCGGGGAACCGGACGGTGCGGTGGATCGCGGTGTGGAAGACCTTGTCGTCGAAGGCCTCGACCAGGCGCGCCACGACTTCACGGCTGTGCACCGTCCGCGAGTCGAACATCGTCGTGAGCAGCCCGTCGATCTCGAGCTCGGGGTTGAGCCGGTCCTGGACCTTCTGGATGGTCTCGACCAGCATCGCGACGCCCCGCAGGGCGAAGAACTCGCACTCCATCGGCACGATCACCCCGTCGGCCGCGGTCAGCGCGTTGACGGTGAGCAGCCCGAGCGACGGCTGGCAGTCGATGATGATGAAGTCGTACTCCGGTACGGCCGGCCCCAGCGCCCGGGAGAGCACCTGCTCGCGGGCCACCTCGCTGACCAGCTGCACCTCGGCGGCCGACAGGTCGATGTTGCTCGGGAGGATGTCCAGCCCGGGGACGTTGGTCGGCAGCACGACGTCGGCGAGCGTGACGTCGCGCTCCATCACCAGGTTGTAGACGCTCTTCTTGATGTCGTAGGGGTTGACGCCCAGCCCGACCGAGAGCGACCCCTGCGGGTCGAAGTCGACGAGCAGCACCTTGCGGCCGAACTCCGCCAGCGCGGCACCCAGGTTGATGGTGGTCGTGGTCTTGCCGACCCCGCCCTTCTGGTTGCACATCGCGACGATGCGCGCCGGGCCATGGGTGTCGCGCGGCCTCGGCTCGGGCAGCACCGGCATCGGGCGCCCGG
>DATBDW010000136.1:0-14600 GCA_036269735.1 Actinomycetes bacterium | reverse complement strand
GCGCTCACCGGGCGGCTGCCCGTGGGACGCCGAGCAGACCCACGCGTCGCTGGCGAGCTACCTCGTCGAGGAGACCTACGAGACGCTCGAGGCCATCGACACCGGCGACCGCGACCACCTGCGCGAGGAGCTCGGCGACCTGCTGCTGCAGGTCGTTTTCCACGCCCGGATCGCGGGCGAGCACGAGTCGGAGCCCTGGTCGGTCGACGACGTGGCAGCAGACATCGCCGACAAGCTGGTACGCCGGCATCCGCACGTCTTCGGCACGGCGACCGCGGAGACGGCCGCCGACGTCGAAGCGGGCTGGGAGCGCGCGAAGGCCGCCGAGAAGGGCCGGTCCTCGGCGGTGGACGGCGTGCCGATGGCGATGCCAGCGCTGTCGCTGGCGGCCAAGATGGTCCACCGCGCCGAGAAGAACGGGGTCGCCGTCGCCCCGGTCGACGGCGACGGCCTGGGCGACCGGCTGATGGGGCTCGCGGTCGAGGCCCGCGCTGCGGGCCTCGACCCCGAGGCCGAGCTGCGCGCTGCGGTCCGCCGCTTCGCCGAACGGGTGCAGGCCGCGGAGGCCGTCGACGCGTCCCAGGGTTAAGGTCGCGGGCTGTGACCCAGCAGAGGGCGCCCACCACTGACACGCACGGGCTCGCGGCCGCCGTGCTCGACGAGCTGCTCGAGCGGCACCCCGAGTGGGCGACGATCCTGGGCGACCACCGCTTCGACGACCGGCTCGGTGACCTGGGCACCGAGGCCCAGGGCGAGGAGCTCGCCTGGGCCGGGCGCCGGCTGGCCGACCTGGCCGCCGTCGAGGAGACCGCGCTCGAGACGGCCGACCGGGTCGATGTCGCCATCCTGCGCAACGCGTTGCGGGCCCGGCAGTTCGACCTCGAGTCGCTGCGCGAGACCGAGTGGGACCCGCTGGTGGCCAACCCGGGTACGGCCGTCTACATGCTGCTCGCCCGCGGGTTCGCCCCGCTCGGCGACCGGTTGCGGTCGGCGGCGGGCCGGCTCACCGGCGTACCGGAAAGGCTGGCGCAGTCGCGTGCGGCGCTCGGAGCGATGCCCCGCGTGCACGTGGAGACGGCCATCGGGCAGCTCACGGGGACGCGCACACTGATCGCGACCCAGCTGGAGCACGCGCTGGGGGAGGAGCCGTCGCTGCGCCGCGAGGTGGAGCCGGCGCGGGACGCGGCCGTCGCCGCGCTCGACGAGCACATCAGGTGGCTCGAGGCCTGCGTCGAGGACGCCGACCGTGACCCGCGGATCGGTGCCGAGCGCTTCGGCCGCAAGCTCGGGTTCACGCTGGACGCGGTGGACGACTCCGATGCCGTGCTCGCTCGCGCCGAGGCGGACCTGGACCGCATCGAGGAGCGCATCGAGGAGACCGCGGCCCGCCTGGACGACGGTCCAGGAGAAGGCCGGGTGCGCCGGGTGCTCGACCGGCTCGCCGTCGACGGTCCGGTCACCAACGACACGATCCTCGGCCTGTGCACCGAGGCGATGGCGCAGACGACGGCATTCGTCCGCGCGCACGATCTGGTCACCGTGTACGACGATCCCGTCGAGATCATCGTGATGCCGGAGATCCATCGCGGTGTCGCCGTCGCGTACTGCGACCCCCCTGGGCCGCTGGAGTCGTCACCGCTACCGACCCTCTTCGCCGTGTCGCCGACGCCGGAGAACTGGCCGCAGCAGCGGGTCGACTCGTTCTTCCGCGAGTACAACGCGCACATGCTGGCCAACCTCACCGTGCACGAGGCGATGCCCGGCCACATGCTGCAGCTCGCGCACAACGCACGGTACGAGGCACCGGTGCCGGTGCGGAAGGCGTTGTGGAGCGGCTCGTTCGTCGAGGGCTGGGCGGTCTACGCCGAGGAGCTGATGGCCCACGTCGGCTACCTGGCCGACGAAGGGTTTGCCGACGCGCTGCGGATGCAGCAGCTGAAGATGCAGCTGCGGATGACGATCAACGCGATCCTTGACGCGCGGGTGCACGCCCACGGCATGACCGAGGACGAGGCGATGCGGTTGATGATGATGCGCGGTCACCAGGAGGAGGGCGAAGCGGCCGGCAAGTGGCGGCGGGCGCTGCTGACGAGCAGCCAGCTGTCGACTTACTACGTCGGGTACGTCGAGGTCGCCGACGTCGCCAGAGACCTCGCGGCCGCGCACCCGCAGCTCTCGGTGCGCGAGCGCCACGACGCGATGCTCGCGCACGGCTCACCCGCCCCCCGCCACCTGCGCACCCTGCTCGCCCTCTGAGGCCGCCGCCCATCACCGGGGTGGGTGGTCAGCTGAGCGCGTTGCGCTCGAGCACCTCGTTGAGGTGGGCGAGCGAACGGCCGAGCTCGGCCTGCTCGGTGGCCGACCAGTCGCCCAGCAGGGTGCCGATCCGGCGTACCCGGAACTCGCGCAGGTCATCCATGGCGTCGAGGCCCGCCGGTGTCGCCTCCACGAGGGTGGCGCGTGCGTCCGCGGGGTGCGTCGACCGCCTGATCCACCCTGCGGCATCGAGCGCCGCGAGCTGGCGGGTCACCGTGGAGCCGTCCAGCCCGAGCGAGGCCGCGAGGTGGGCGACCCGCTGCGGGCCGTCGCTCAGCCGGAGGAGCAGCAGGTAGGACGCGCGCTCCATCTGGTAGCTCTGCTTGCGCTGGGCCGCCTCGAGCCACCGGGCCAGGAAGACCAGCTCCCGCTCGATGACGGCGGTCCGGGACGGCGCCACCGCCCTGGACGAGGCTCGCTTCGACATGGGTGTATCCTACACGTGTTTGCCTGTATGATACAGCGATATGACGGAGTGAGTGCATAGTGGGTCAGGTCGTCAAAGAGTTGGATGTGGCACGGCGCGAGCAGCACCACGAGCACGGCAAGCTGCTCGACGCGGTGAAGGGTCAGCCCCGCGCCGTCTGGGTGACTGCTTTCGCCGCGGTGATCGCGTTCATGGGGATCGGCCTGGTCGACCCGATCCTCAAGTCGATCGCGGCCGGCCTGAACGCGACGCCCAGCCAGGTCACGCTGCTGTTCAGCTCCTACATCTTCGTGCAGGTCTTCGTCATGCTGTTGACCGGGATGTTCGCCGCGCGGTTCGGGGCCAAGCGCACCATGCTCGTCGGTCTGGTGCTCATCGTCGTCTTCGCGGCACTGTCCGGGACGTCGTCCTCGATCGGCGAGCTGGTCGGGCTGCGAGCCTTCTGGGGTGCGGGCAACGCATTCTTCATCGCCACCGCACTGTCGGTGATCGTCGGCGCCGCGAGCGGTGGCCAGACCGCCGCGATCCTGCTCTACGAGGCAGCGCTCGGCCTCGGCATCTCGGTCGGCCCCTTGGTCGGCGCCGCGCTGGGCAACATCAGCTGGCGGGCACCGTTCTTCGGCACCGCGGTCCTGATGGCGTGCGCACTGGTGCTCTGTGCCACCCTGCTGCCCCGCGACGAACCCACCCGTGCCGGCGTCTCGCTCGCCGCCCCGATCCGGGCACTGCGGCACCGCGGGCTGCTCACCGTTTCGTTGTCGGCGTTCTTCTACAACTACGGCTTCTTCACCATCCTGGCCTGGACCCCGTTCGTGCTCGGCTGGGGCCCGACGCCGATCGGGCTGCTGTTCTTCGGCTGGGGGCTGCTGGTCGCGATCAGCTCGGTGGTTGCGGCGCCCCGGCTGGCCGCACGCATTGGCGAGGTCCGGGCGATGATGTGGACGCTCGGCGTGTTCGCGCTCCTGATGCTCGCCGATGCCGTCGGCTCGCACTCGGTGGTGGCAACGGTCACCGTGCTCGCGGGCGCTTGCTGCGGCCTGCTCAACACCTTCTACACCGGCGCAGCAATGTCGGTGTCCGATGCGCCTCGCCCGGTGGCCAGTGCCGGCTACAACTTCCTGCGCTGGTTCGGCGGCGGCATCGGCGCGTTCTTGGTGAGCCGGATCGCCGAGTGGACGGGTCACGACCAGCTCCCGTTCCTCGTCGCGGTCGGCGTCGTGGCCCTGGGTGCGGTCGTGCTGCTGTTCGGACGCAACGCCGTCGGCGACACCCGGACCGTGCCCGAGCTGGCGCCCGCCATGGCCGATGCCACCTGAGACCGGCTCGGCCGGTGATCGCCGGCGGCCTCGCGGGCGAGGCGGAACCTGACCGGGCGCGGGCACGCCGGTAGCCTGAGGCCGTCCGTGCGCCCGCTCCGGTGGGCGGACCCCGCACGACCTGGCAAGGAGTCCCCGTGGCGAGCATCGACGCCGTCGGCGCGCGCGAGATCCTCGACTCGCGCGGCAACCCCACCGTCGAGGTCGAGGTCGCGCTCGACGACGGCACCATCGCTCGGGCCGCGGTGCCGAGCGGCGCGAGCACTGGCCAGTTCGAGGCGCACGAGCTGCGCGACGGCGACACCAAGCGGTACGGCGGCAAGGGTGTCGAGAAGGCCGTCCTCGCCGTGCTCGACGAGATCGGCCCGGCACTGGTCGGCTTCGAGGCGAGCGAGCAGCGGCTGGTCGACCAGGCTCTGCTCGATCTCGACGGCACACCCACCAAGTCCCGCCTCGGTGCCAACGCGATGCTCGGCGCCTCGCTCGCTGTCGCGCGCGCCGCGGCCGAGTCCGCCGAGCTGCCGCTGTTCCGCTACGTCGGCGGTCCGAACGCGCACCTGCTCCCGGTGCCGATGATGAACATCCTCAATGGCGGCGCGCACGCCGACACCGGGGTCGACATCCAGGAGTTCATGGTCGCGCCGATCGGTGCAAGCACCTTCCGCGAGGCACTGCAGTGGGGCGCTGAGGTCTACCACGCGCTCAAGGCGGTGCTCAAGGAACGCGACCTGGCTACCGGGCTCGGTGACGAGGGCGGCTTCGCCCCCGACCTGCCGCACAACCGCGAGGCGCTCGACCTGATCGCGGTTGCGGTCGACAAGGCCGGCTTCACCCTGGGTGACGACATCGCCCTGGCACTCGACGTCGCGGCGACCGAGTTCTTCGCCGACGGCGTCTACACCTTCGAGGGCGCCAAGAAGACCGCGGAGGAGATGACCGCCTACTACGCCGAGCTGGTGTCGGCGTACCCCTTGGTGTCGATCGAGGACCCGTTGTCGGAGGACGACTGGGCCGGCTGGTCGGCGTTGACCGGGTCGCTCGGTGACCGGGTGCAGATCGTCGGCGACGATCTGTTCGTCACCAACCCGGAGCGGCTGGCGCGCGGCATCCGCGAGTCGTCGGCCAACGCCCTGCTCGTCAAGGTCAACCAGATCGGCACCCTCACCGAGACGCTGGACGCCGTCGGCCTGGCGCACCGCAACGGCTACCGCTGCATGATGAGCCACCGTTCCGGCGAGACGGAGGACACGACGATCGCCGACCTCGCGGTCGCGACCGACTGCGGGCAGATCAAGACCGGCGCACCCGCCCGGTCGGAGCGCGTCGCGAAGTACAACCAGCTGCTGCGGATCGAGGAGGAGCTCGACGACGCCGCCCGGTACGCCGGTCGGGCGGCCTTCCCGCGGCACGCCGGGTGAGCATGCCCCGGCGTACCCGGTCCCACCCGCCCGTCGCCGGGACCCGGCGCGGAGCGCCCACGGACGAGGCCGCCGCTGCGCGCCACGCCGGTCCGGGAGCCAACTTCACGGGGCGCGCGGCGGTGCTGGCCCTCGTCGTCTGCCTGCTGGCGATCTCGCTGGCCTACCCGCTGCGCGAGTACCTCGCCCAGCGGGGTCAGCTCACCGACTACCGCAGCATGGTCGCCGACCAGCAGAAACGGGTGGCCGAGCTGCAGAAGCAACGTGCCCGGTGGGAGGACCCGGCGTACGTGGCGGCGCAGGCGCGCGAGCGGCTGCACTACGTGATGCCGGGAGAGACGTCCTACGTCGTGCTGGAGTCGCCCGAGGACAAGGCGCCCGACGGCGTCGTCGCTGCCGAGCCGTCGGTGGTGGCCAAGAACCCGTGGTTCACCGACCTGTGGCACAGCGTCGAGGTCGCCGGCCGCGAGCCTGCCGCCGGACAGTGAGCACGCCTCCCGACGATCGTGATCTCGCGGTGGTCGCGATGCAGCTCGGGCGGGACGCGCGCGGCGTGGTCGCCGTCGCCCACCGGTGCCCGTGCGGCAACCCCGACGTGGTCGAGACCTCGCCCCGGCTGCCGGACGGTACGCCGTTCCCGACGCTCTACTACCTGACCTGCCCGCGAGCCACCGGCGCCGTCGGCACGCTCGAGGCCGGCGGCATGATGCGTGACATGACCGAGCGCCTTGCCGGCGACGAGGAGCTGCGGGCCGGTTATCGGGCTGCGCACGAGCGCTACCTGGCCCGGCGTACCGCAGTGTTGGACGTGCCGGAGATCGCGGGAGTGTCAGCGGGCGGCATGCCGGACCGGGTCAAGTGCCTGCACGTGCTGGTCGCGCAGTCGCTGGCCGAGGGGCTGGGTGTTCAGATGCTCGGCGACGAGGCGCTGGCGGAGCTGCCGGAGTGGTGGCGCGGCGGTCCGTGCGTGACTCCGCGGGAGGAGGACCAGCCGTGACGACGAGGGTCGCGGCGATCGACTGCGGCACCAACTCGATCCGCCTGTTGGTGGCCGACATCGACGGCGATGCCGGCTCCCTGACCGACGTCGACCGGCGGATGCGGATCGTCCGGCTCGGGCAGGACGTCGACCGGACCGGACGGCTCGCACCCGAGGCGCTGTTCCGGACCTTCGCTGCCTGCGATGAGTACGCCGAGGTCGTGCGCGACACCGGCGCCACGATGGTGCGCTTCGTCGCCACGTCGGCGTCGCGCGACGTGTCGAACCGCCACGCGTTCGTGGCCGGGGTCCGGTCGCGGCTCGGCGTCGAGCCCGAGGTCGTCACTGGGGACGAGGAGGCAGCGCTGTCGTTCGCCGGCGCGACCAGGGAGCTGGCCGGCTCGGAGCTCGCGCGGCCGTTCCTCGTGGTCGACATCGGCGGCGGGTCCACCGAGCTGGTCCTGGGCGAGCCCGGCACACAGCCAGTGGCGGCGGTGTCGGTCGACGTCGGCTGCGTGCGCCTGACCGAGCGCCACCTGCACGAGGACCCGCCGACGCTCGAGCAGGTGACGGCGGCGACGGGTGACGCCGAGGCCGCGCTGGAGTTGGCCGGCCAGTCGGTGCCCCTGGCACGGGCCCGCACGCTGGTCGGGCTGGCCGGCACCGTGACGACGGTCGCGGCGATGGCGCTCGACCTGCCGGCGTACCAGCCGGAACGGATCCACCACGCGCACGTCGGTGCGGACGACGTACGCCGGGTGGCCGACCGCCTGCTGCACATGACCCACGACGAGCGCGCGGCGCTGCCGTTCATGCATCCTGGCCGGGTGGACGTCATCGGCGCCGGCGCGCTGCTCCTCTCGGCGGTGCTCGACCACGTTCCCGTCGGCGAGATCGTCGTGAGCGAGCACGACATCCTCGACGGCATCGCATTTTCCATGGTGACGTCGTGACCAACCGGTGGTGGCCGCTGCACGACCTCTGGCTGCGGACCGGGGAGGTCGAGCTCACGTCGATGACCGAGCGGGACCTCGACGCTGTGGCCGCCGTCGTACCCGACGACCTCGAGCTGAACCCGGCGGCGACGCGGTACGACGGGCTGGGGGAGCGGACCTGGCGCGGCACCGTGATCCACCAGGAGTACTGGAAGTCGCTCGGGACATGGAGCCCGGACGACTGGGAGGTCTACTTCGTGGTCCGACGGGCCGGCGCGGTCCTCGGTGTGCAGGGTCTCGAGGGCCCGGACTTCCGGCGGCTGCAGACGGTCGACACGTCGTCCTGGCTCGCGGAGTCGGCCCGGGGCCAGGGTGTGGGCACCGCGATGCGCCGGGCCGCGCTGGCCCTTGCCTTTGACCACCTCGGCGCCCGGGCGGCCATCACCTCGGCCTGGCACGACAACCACGCGTCGCTCGGCGTCTCGCGACGGCTGGGCTACCTGGACAACGGGCTCTCCTACCTGGTGCGCGAAGGCGGCGACGAGGCGGACACCCTCGTGCACCTGCGGATGACGCGAGGCGAGTGGCTCGCCGGGCCCGGTGCGCCTGACGTCGAGGTCGGCGGCATCGACGCGGCCCGCCCGCTGTTCGGCCTCTGACCCACGCTGAGGGTCCCCCCACAGACGGCGAGGTTGGCGGGCGGGCCGGCCGGGCCGGTGGGTCAGTAGCCGAGCCGGCTGTGCAGGCGCAGGAAGGTCGGCCGGTAGCCCAGCCGCGGCGAGGTCCGGGACGAGAGGAGGTTCGCGCCCCGCCAGTCCGTGACCAGACTGGTGAATCCGGCGTCCGCCGCCCAGCGGTGCACGACCTCGTCCGGCGCCCGCCCGGCTCCCAGCCCGCGGGCCGCCGGCAGCACCGAGGCGAGGCCGAGGAACCCGGCGTGGTCCGGGCGGGTGAGACCGAGAGTCGTCGACCGCTCCAGTGCGCAGCCGGTCGCCGCCCCGATGACGGCCCCCGCCCGACCAGCCCGCGACTGAAACCTTCGGCAGGCGATTTGTCCGGTTCGGCCTGCCGAACGTTTCAGTCGGCGTTGACCTGACCCTGGCGTGGCGCGCCCCCGGAGTGGAATGGTCACCAGCGCCAGCCCCTGGCGCCATCGGGCGCCGCATGCCGAGCGCGAAAGAGGTCCCGCCCGTGGGCGAGATGGTCAGCTTCCCCAGCAACGGCGACAGCTGCGAGGCGTACCTCGCGGTCCCGGACTCCGGCTCGGGCCCGGGCGTCATCGTCGTGCAGGAGTGGTGGGGCCTGGTCGGCCACATCCGCGGCGTGTGCGACCGGTTCGCGCAGGAGGGCTTCGCCGCCCTGGCTCCCGACTTCTTCCACGGCCAGCAGACCGACGAGCCCGACGAGGCACAGCGGCTGCTGATGTCGATGGAGATGGACCGGGCCGCACGCGACATCAAGGGCGCCGCGCACTTCCTGTCCGGGCGCCCCGAGACCAAGGGCAACGGGGTCGGGACAGTCGGGTTCTGCATCGGCGGCTCGCTCGCGCTGTGGAGCGGTGCGCTCGACGACGAGGTCAAGGTGGCGGTCGGCTTCTACCCCGCCCTCCCGTGGGACGGCATGGCCCCGACGTGGGGCAACTACGCCAACAAGTCGGCGATGATCCACGCCTCCGAGGCGGACGGCACGTCCAAGGCCGACGGCGTACAGACGGCGGTCCGCGGCATCGAGCGGGCCGGCGGCGACGTCGAGGTCTACGACTACCCCGGCTCGTCGCACGCGTTCTTCAACGACGACCGGCCCGAGGCCTACAGCAGGGAGCACTCGGAGGCCGCCTGGCGGCGCACCATCGACCTGCTGAGGTCGCGGCTCTGAGCGAAGCGACCCCTCCGGCGCCCGGCCCCGCGGCGCCCGGAAAGGGGTGGCCGGGCGACCCCGCCGACCCCGGTACACCGGTGGCCCGCGACGCCGCAGCGGTACGCCGGCTCGCCGGCGCGGCGACGACGTTGCCGCTGCTCGACGCCGAGGTGTCGGTGTGCCGGGCCTGCCCGCGCCTGGTGGCCTGGCGTGAGCAGGTCGCCGCCGAGCGCCGCAAGGCGTTCGCCACCGAGCGCTACTGGGGCCGACCGATCGCCGGCTGGGGCGCCGAGCGGCCCGAGATCCTCGTGGTCGGCCTCGCGCCGGCCGCGCACGGCGGCAACCGCACCGGGCGCATCTTCACCGGCGACCGCAGCGGTGACTGGCTCTTCGCCGCCCTGCACCGGGCCGGTTTGGCCGCCCTCCCGACCAGCACCCACGCCGGCGACGGGCAGCAGCTGATCGGCACCCGGATGGTCGCCGCTGTCCGGTGCGCACCGCCGGCCAACGCGCCCACGCCCGCCGAGCGCGACACCTGCGCACCGTGGCTCGACGCGGAGCTCGCCCTCGTTCTTCCTCACCTGCGTTCGGCCATCGCGCTCGGCGCCTTCGCCTGGCAGGCGCTGCTGGCGGCGCTGCACCGCGCCGGCCTCTCCGTCCCGTCCCCGCGGCCGAAGTTCGGGCACGCCGCGACCGTCGACGTCGGTGGCCTGCTGGTCGTGGGCTCATTCCACCCGAGCCAGCAGAACACCTTCACCGGGCGCCTGACCGAACCCATGCTCGACCGGGTGTTGGACCTCGCCGTCGCCCGCACCACCCTGCGGCTCTAGGGTTTCTGCCATGTCGATCACCACCGGTCCGTCGACCGAGCGGACTCGCATCCTCGTCGTCGGCGGCGGGTACGTCGGCATGTACACCGCGATGCGCCTGCAGCGCCGTCTGCGCCGCGAGCTCAAGGCCAGACAGGTCGAGATCATCGTCCTGGACCCACGGTCCTACATGACCTATCAACCGTTCCTCCCCGAGGCCGCGGCCGGCAGCCTCGAGCCGCGCCATGTCGTCGTACCGCTGCGCCGAATCCTCGACAAGTGCGAGGTGCTCACCGGCCGGCTGATGGGCCTTGACCACGGCCGGCGGGTCGCGCGGGTCCAGCCGCTGCGCGGAGACGCCTACGACCTGTCCTACGAGATCGTCGTGCTCTCGCCCGGGTCGATCGCGCGGACACTGCCGATCCCCGGCTTGGCCGAGCAGGGCATCGGCTTCAAGCAGGTCGAGGAGGCCATCGCGCTGCGCAACCAGATCATCGAGAAGCTCGATATCGCCACGACCATCTCCGACCACGCGGCCCGCAAGAAGCTGCTCACCTTCGTCTTCGTCGGCGGCGGCTACTCGGGCATCGAGGCGCTGGGGGAGCTCGAGGACATGACGATGTACGCGACCCGTTACTACCCCGACCTGTCCAAGGGCGACATCCGGTTCGTGCTCGTGGAGGCAACCGGCCGGATCCTGCCCGAGGTCAGCGAGGACCTCGGCGAGTACACCGTTCGCGAGCTGATGAAGCGCAAGATCGACGTCCGGCTGCGGACCCGCCTCGAGTCGTGCGTCGACGGCCATGTCGTTCTCTCCGACGGCGAGGAGTTCGACGCCGAGACGATCGTGTGGACGGCCGGCGTACGGGCCAGCCCGGTGCTCACCAAGACCGACCTGCCGCTCGACGAGAAGGGGCGGGTCAAGTGCCGCCCGGACCTGCGGGTGGAGGGCGTCGACGGAGCATGGGCGGCGGGTGATGGCGCCGCCGTACCGGACCTCACCGGACCCCCCGGTGCGCTGACGGGGCCGAGCGCGCAGCACGCGGTGCGGCAGGCCCGCCGGCTCGGCGACAACCTGGCGCTCGTCCTCAACGGCCGCTCACCGAGCTCCTACGTGCACAAGTACGTCGGCTCGGTGGCCTCGCTCGGCCTGCACAAGGGCGTGGCCCAGGTCTACGGCGTCAAGCTGCGTGGCTTCCCCGCCTGGTTCATGCACCGGACCTACCACGTCAGCCGGGTGCCCACCCTGAACCGCAAGGTCCGCGTGATCCTCGACTGGACCCTGGCCCTGTTCTTCCGCCGCGACATCGTCTCGCTGGGCTCGCTCCAGAGCCCGCGCGAGGAGTTCCGCGAAGCCACGCGCTGAGCGGCATTCACCCGGGAGAGCCAGCCTGGTGCCAGTAGCCTGACGACCAGCCGCCCCTGTAGCCCAATTGGTCGAGGCGCTCGCCTTAAAAGCGGGGTCATGGTGTGGGTTCGAGTCCCACCGGGGGCACTCTTCGACCGTTGTTCACCTGGCTGACGCATGCCCGGCGCAGGGCCGTCGCCCGCACCTCCCAGGGTGAGGCTGTCGAGTCGGCTCGGGGACATCGCAGGAGTGTGCAGATGCGCAAGGTCGGACCCAACATCAGGGCCAGCAGGTTCGCAGTGGTCGTCGTCGCGGCGGCTCTGGCAGTCGCGGGTACGACGGTCGGCGCGGGCGTTGCGAACGGCGCGGCCCGCAGCGGGACCGACGAGCCCTCGGCCATGACGTTGGCGGTGTACGGCGACGCGCCCTACGGGACGAGCCCCACCGACAACTCGCAGACGCTGGCCACTCCGGCGTTCGTCGACGCCGTCAACGCCGACCCCGACGTGAGCAGCATCATCCACGTCGGCGACATTCACTCCGGCAGCCAGTTCTGCACAGCGTCCTACGACGAGACGATCGCCGGTCTGTGGAGCCACTACGAGGACCCGCTGGTCTACACACCGGGTGACAACGAGTGGTCCGATTGCCACAAGACGAACGAGGGCGGTCACGTCAGCGACTCGAGCGGCAATCCCGTGGACTACGCCGACGGCAACCCGGCGGCCAACCTTGGTCTGGTGCGATCGCTGTTCTTCCCGGAGCCCGGCCGGACACTCGGCGGCGGCGGGCTGCACGTTCAATCGCAGGCGCAGCACGCCGACCCGGCGTACCCCGGCGACGCGGCCTACGTCGAGAACGTCATGTGGTCGCGCAAGGGCGTGCTCTTCGTGACGCTGAACCTTCCGGGTGGTTCGAACAACGACGCCGACCCCTGGTACGGCGCCGCCGAGACCGCTCAGGAGAAGGACCAGCAGGCGGCCGAGGTGACCGCCCGCACCGGCGCAGACCGGCGCTGGCTCGCCAGCGCCTTCGACCGCGCCCAGTCCGACGGCGACCGCGCCATGGTCATCGTCGAGCAGGCCGACATGTGGGACCCCGAGAAGGGTGCGGGGCACCTGACGAACTACGAGCCGTTCGTCAGCGACATCGCCGCCGGCACGACCGCGTTCGGCAAGCCGGTGCTCCTGTTCAACGGCGACTCGCATATCTACCGCTCGGACAACCCGCTGGCCGCTGGAAGTGGGTGCGTCACCGAGGCGTCTCCGAAGGACCCGGCCCACCCGACGGCCACCATGGCGTGCCCGGTGGACGACGCGACGATGCACCCCGGCTATGACGTGCCCAACTTCCACCGGGTCGTCGTGCACGGCAGCACCTTTCCCCTCGAGTGGCTCAAGCTGACCGTTCACCAGGCGTCCGGTCAGACGAGCGACTCCACGTTCGGGCCCTTCTCGTGGACGCGCGAGCCGCAGGTCGGCTGACCGTCCCCGGGCAAGGGCCTCACCAAGGCGGCCGGCGCGGCGCCCGCGCCGGCCGCCCGGTGCGCGCTCCCCGCCGCTGGGCCGACCGTGGCGCTGGAACCCCCAGCCGGCACGCCTCGTTACGCTGGGCAGGGACCACCACCCCGCGATACCCGCGGGCCCCGTCAGGACAGAGGGACACGATGCCGAGCCGCAATCCGGTCTTCCGCAACAGCAAGGCGTTCGCGCCGAAGGGCTACCCCCCGGGTATCGGTAGCGCCACTGAGACCGCCGTGCCCACAGCGACCGCCGACCAACTCGAGCGCAGGTACTCAGCTCCGCCGGCGACGTCTCTCGACACCGGTCGCATGAGCATCGACGACGTCGTCGTCAAGACCGGCATCCTGTTCGCCGTCCTGCTGCCCGCAGCGGTCGTCGGCTGGCTGGCGGAGAGCCCGATCCTGCTCTGGGGCGGCCTGATCGCAGGGCTCGTACTCGGGCTCGTGGTGTCCTTCAAGCAGTCGACCAGCCCGGCCCTGATCCTGCCGTACGCCGCGGCCGAAGGCCTGTTCCTCGGCGGCGTCAGCTGGGTCTTCGAGCAGGCGTGGCCGGGCATCGTCGCGCAAGCGATCCTCGGCACCCTCGCGGTCTTCGTCGCCGCTCTGGTGGCCTACCGCAGCGGCAAGATCCGGGTGACCCCGAGGTTCCGGCGGACCGTCCTCATCGCGATGGGTGGCTACCTCCTCTTCGGACTGGTCAACCTCGTGGTGATGGCCTTCGGCGGCGGTGGCACCTTCGGCCTCCAGTCGGGCGGTCTCGGCATCGTCATCAGCCTCTTCGCGATCGGCCTGGCCGCCACGATGCTGGTGCTGGACTTCGACTTCGCCGAGCAGGGTGTGCGCAACGGGCTGCCGGAGCGCTACTCCTGGCTCGCGGCCTTCGGTCTGGTCGTCACCCTGGTCTGGCTCTACCTCGAGATCCTGCGCTTCCTCGCCATCCTCCGCGGCACCGACTAATCCGGGTGGCACTCAGTTGCTGTGCGACGGGCCGGCGCGATCGATCTCGAAGCGCACGAGGACCCGCTGGTCGCGCTCCATGGCGGCCCGGTAGTCGTCCCAGTCCGGGTGCTCGCCGGCGATCCGCCGGTAGTAGCCGATGAGCAGCTCCATCGCGTCCGGCAGGTCGACGATCTCGGCGGTGCCCTCCACCTGGCCCCAGTCGCCGTAGAAGCCCGGGTTCAACAGGCACAGCGAGATGCGCGGGTCGCGGCGCAGGTTGTGCACCTTGGCCGACGGCGCCGTGGTGGAGATCTCCACCCGCCCCGCCTCGTCGATGCCGGCCGTGATGGGGGCGAGCTGGGGGCGACCGTCTCTGCGGAAGGTCGCGACGACCGCGTGGTGGTTCGCCCGGATGAAGTCCCGTGCCTCGTCCGGGGTCACGCCAGGCCGGCGAACCAGGCGGCTGCGGCGGTCACGACTGGCGGCGCGCGCCGCGACGCAGGTCGTGCTCGTGCACGATCGCGGAGGCGTGTCCCTGGGCGAGACCGTGCTCGTCGCGCAGCCAGTTGACCCGCTCGTCGAAGCGCAGCAGCCCCGGCCCGTTCTCGAGGCACTCGAACCAATGCGGGAGATCCCGGCCGGTGACCTGTGGCACCCGCTCGAGGAGCTGCTGGTGGGTGGCCTCGGAGTGGTGCAGGGACATCGGCGCCTCCAGGGGGCTCTCGCGGGTGGTG
>DATBDW010000135.1:0-6643 GCA_036269735.1 Actinomycetes bacterium | reverse complement strand
CGGTGCACGACCTCCCGACCGAAGGCCGGTCCGAGCTCCCGGGCCAGGTCCGGTGTCGAGCGACCCAGCAGACCGGGAAGTTCCGTCACGTCAAAGTTGACCAGCCCGCGGGCCACCGTGTGGCCGTTTTGGTCAAGGAGGTCCACCGGATCACCCGCGGCGAACTCGCCGTCGACGCCGGTCACGCCCGCGGCGAGCAGGGACATCCGGCGTACGACGACCGCCTGGACCGCGCCGTCGTCGAGGTGCAGCCGGCCGCGGGGTGTCGTCGCGTAGCCGAGCCACAGCATCCGGGTGGCCAGGCGGGTCCGCGCCGGCGTGAAGACGGTGCCGAGATCGGCACCGGTCAGGACGTCGCCGGCCTGCTCGGCGGCCGCGACCACGGCGCGTACGCCGGCGGCCGCGGCTATCTGCGCCGCCTGGACCTTGGTCGCCATCCCGCCGGTACCTACGCCACCGCTGCCCCGCCCCAGCCGCACGCCGGCAAGGTCGGCCCCGCCGGTCACCAGCGGGATCCGTCGAGCGTCCCGACGGCGCGGGTCGCCGTCGTAGAGGCCGTCCACGTCGGAGAGCAGGACCAGCAGGTCGGCCCGGACCAGGTGCGCGACCAGAGCGGCGAGCCGGTCGTTGTCGCCGAACCGGATCTCCTCGGTGGCCACCGTGTCGTTCTCGTTGACGACCGGCAGGACGCCCATCTCCAGCAGCCGGTAGAGGGTGCGCTGGGCGTTGCGGTAGTGACCCCGCCGCACCACGTCGTCGGTGGTCAGGAGGACCTGCCCGACGGTGACGTCGTACCGGGCGAACGACTCGGTGTAGCGGTGCACCAGCAGGCCCTGGCCCACGCTCGCCGCCGCCTGCTGGGTGGCGAGGTCGCGTGGCCGCCGACCCAGGCCGAGCGGGTCGAGCCCGGACGCGATGGCCCCGGAGGACACCAGGACGACCTCGTCGCCGCGCTGCCGGGCAGCTGCGAGCGCGTCGACCAGCCGGTCCACCCGGGCGGCGTCCAGGCCGGCGCCCGCTGACCCCGCGCCGGCCGGACCGGCAGCTGTCAGGGACGAGGAGCCGACCTTGACCACCACGCGCCGGGCGGCACTCTGCCCGCCGACCGGTTGCCGGCCGGCCACGGGCGTCAGCGCCCGTCGAGGCGCAGGTCTGTCCCGCGCCGGCCGTGCAGGAGCTCGGCGCCGGCGTGCACGCCCGGCTCCCAGTCGAAGACGACACCTTCGGGTCCGTCGCCGACGACGACCTCGTCGCCGGGCTGGGCGCCCGCGGCCACGAGGGCGTCCTCGACGCCGAGCCGGGCCAGCCGGTCGGCCAGATAACCCACGGCCTCGTCGTTGCTGAAGTCGGTCTGGCGGACCCAGCGGGTCGGCTTCGTACCGATCACGACGTAGCGCTCGGCACCCGCGTCGTGGACGACGCGGAACCCGGCGTCGTCGACGGCAGCCGGCCGCAGGACGATCCGGGTGGCCTCCAGGTCGGGGGCCGCCGCGCGCGCGGCGGCGACCGCCGCCGCCATCGCGAACGAGAGCTCGCGCAGCCCACGGTGCGTCGCGGCGCTCACCGGGTACACCGGCAGATCCCGAGCCTCGAGGTCTGCGGTCACCATCCCCGCCAGCTCGTCGGCGTCGGGTACGTCGACCTTGTTCAGGGCGACGAGGCGCGGGCGCCCGTCCAGCCCGCCGTACGCCGAGAGCTCGGCCTCGATCGCGTCCAGGTCGCTCAGCGGGTCGCGGCCCGGCTCGATCGTCGCCATGTCGATCACGTGCACCAGGACGCTGCAACGCTCGACGTGGCGGAGGAACTCCAGCCCGAGCCCGCGGCCCTCGCTCGCCCCCGGGATGAGGCCGGGCACGTCCGCGACGGTGTAGCGGACCTCACCGGCCTGGACCACGCCGAGGTTGGGCACCAGCGTGGTGAAGGGGTAGTCAGCGATCTTGGGGCGGGCCGCGGACAGCGCGGCCACCAGACTGGACTTGCCCGCGCTCGGGAACCCGACCAGTGCTACGTCGGCAACGGTCTTGAGCTCGAGCACCAGGTCCGCGCCGTCGCCCGGCTCTCCCAGCAGGGCGAAGCCCGGTGCCTTGCGCCGGGCTGAGGCGAGCGAGGCGTTGCCCAGGCCGCCACGACCGCCCTGCGCGGCCACGAAGGTCGTGCCCGAGCCGACCAGGTCGGCCAGCACCTCCCCGGACCCGTTCTTGACGACGGTGCCGTCGGGAACCGTGAGCACGACGTCCTGCCCGTTGGCGCCACTGCGGTGGCTCCCCTCGCCCGGGCGGCCGTTAGTGGCCTTGCGGTGGGGCGAGTGGTGGTACTCGAGGAGGGTCGTGACGTTGGGGTCGACCCTGAGCAGCACGTCACCGCCGCGGCCGCCGTCGCCCCCGTCCGGGCCACCGAGCGGCTTGAACTTCTCGCGGTGCACCGACGTGCAGCCGTGGCCTCCGTCACCGGCGGCGACGTGCAGCACCACCCGGTCGACGAACGTGGTCACGGATCTGCCCTGCTCTCTGGCTCTTCTCTCGGTGTTTCGAGTCCTGCACAGCAATGGGGACCATGGCCGCAACCATGATCCCCAGTACCGGACGTGCCTGGGCGAGCCAACGGGTGGCGGCCGCCGCGGCGGTTGCCCTAGCCGGCGCTCTCGGCGGGGACGATGTTGACGACCCGGCGGCCACGCCGGCTGCCGAACTCGACCGCACCCGCGACCAGGGCGAACAGCGTGTCGTCGCCACCACGCCCGACGTTGAGGCCGGGGTGGAAGTGGGTGCCGCGCTGGCGCAGGATGATCTCCCCGGCGTTGACCGCCTGACCGCCGAAGCGCTTCACACCGAGCCGCTGCGCGTTGGAGTCACGCCCGTTGCGGGTGGACGAGGCGCCCTTCTTGTGAGCCATCGATCTGCCTTTCGGGTCGTGCGAGCGCGGGTGAGGGGCCGGACTAGGGGGCCGTCGAGGCCGTGGACTTCTCCGACGTCGAGGACTCCGGGGACTCCGAGGACTTCGTCGCCTTGGCGGCCTTGGCGGTCGACGTGCCGGTCTCGATGCCGGTGACCTTCACCTGGGTGTGCTTCTGGCGGTGACCCTGGCGCTTGCGGTAGCCGGTCTTGTTCTTGAACTTCAGGATGTCGATCTTGGGGCCCTTGGTGGCGGCGACCACCTCGACGGTCACGGTCGCCTTGGCGAGGGCGGTCTTGTCGCTGGTGACCGAGGCGCCGTCGACGAGCAGGAGGACGGGCAGCTCGACGGTCGAGCCCGGCTCGGCCTGGAGCCGGTCGATCTCGAGGACGTCACCGACGGCAACCTTCTCCTGGCGGCCACCGGCACGGACGATCGCGTACACCATCGACGACTTCACTCTCTGCGCTCACGTCTGGGGACCCGTGGAGCCCGGGACGGGCGCCTGGGCACGACGGCGCGCTGTGGCACGCCGAACGGGGGGACGGTCAAGCGTACGGACGGCGGACCGGCCGGGTCAAACCGGGCTGTCGGGAGCAGGCCACGAGCCCGATCACAGCGTGGTCACCGGGCTGCTGGCCACCCGGCGCCGTCGGGTGCGCGAGCCGCCGCTGGTAGGGGGCTCGGCCTCCGGGGCGGCCTCGTCCGCCGCAGCGCCGTCCCCGCTGACGTCGATGACGCTCACCTCGAGGTCGTCGTCGCCTACCGACGGCCCGGTGCGGTCGTCCTCGGTCACCGGCGACGCGTCGAGCTCGTCGAAGTCGCCCGTCTCCTCGGCTGCGCCGGCGGCCTTGCCGGACCCGTCATCCGACGCGGCTCCGGCACGGGACCGTCGGCCGGACTTGCCGCTCGAGGCCGCGGCCACGGCCGCCGCAGCCGGACCAGCGCCCTGCTTGCCGCGCCCGCCGCGGCCACCGCTCTTGCGCTCGGCGACCTCGTTGGTGCCCGCGCCGCCGTTCTTCTTCTCGACCGGCTCGGTGTGGATGTGGTAGCCGCGGCCGTTGCAGGCCTCGCAGGTCTCGGCGAACACCTCGTGCAGGCCCTGCCCCACCCGCTTGCGGGTCATCTGGACGAGCCCGAGCGACGTCACCTCGGCCACCTGGTGCTTGGTCCGGTCCCGCCCCAGGCACTCGAGCAGGCGGCGCAGCACCAGGTCCCGGTTGCTCTCGAGCACCATGTCGATGAAGTCGATCACGATGATGCCGCCGAGGTCGCGCAGCCGGAGCTGGCGCACGATCTCCTCGGCCGCCTCGAGGTTGTTCTTGGTGACCGTCTCCTCGAGGTTGCCGCCCGCCCCGGTGAACTTCCCGGTGTTGACGTCGACGACGACCATCGCCTCGGTCCGGTCGATGACCAGGTACCCGCCGCTGGGCAGCCAGACCTTGCGGTCCAGCGCCTTGGCGAGCTGCTCGTCGACCCGGTGCTCGGTGAAGACGTCCTGCTCACCGGTCCACCGCGACATCCGGTCGCGCAGGTCGGGCGCGACGTGGGAGACGTAGGGCTCGAGCATGTCCCACGCCTCGTCGCCGGAGACGACCAGCGAGCGGAAGTCCTCGTTGAAGATGTCGCGCACGACCCGGATCGTCATGTCCGGCTCGCCGTAGAGCAGCGTCGGTGCCGTCGAGCCCTTGGTCGACTTCTTCTCGATGTCCTCCCACTGCGCCGTCAGGCGGGCGACGTCGCGGGAGAGCTCGTCCTCGCTGGCTCCCTCGGCCGCGGTCCGCACGATCACGCCCGACCCGTCGGGGACGACCTTCTTGAGGATCGACTTGAGACGAGCCCGCTCGGTGTCGGGAAGCTTGCGGCTGATGCCGGTCATCGAGTTGCCGGTCACCAGCACGAGGTAGCGGCCGGCGAGCGAGACCTGGCTGCTGAGCCGGGCGCCCTTGTGCCCGATCGGGTCCTTGGTCACCTGCGCGAGGACGGGGTCCCCGGACTTCAGCGCCAGCTCGATGCGCCGCGGCTGGCCCTCGAGTCCGGCGGCGTCCCAGTTGACCTCACCGGCGTACAGCACCGCGTTGCGGCCCTTGCCGATGTCGATGAAGGCGGCCTCCATCGAGGGCAGCACGTTCTGCACCCGACCGAGGTAGACGTTGCCGACCAGGCCCGATCCGCCCGCGCCACTGGTCAGGCTGACGTAGTGCTCGACCAGGACTCCGTCCTCGAGCACGGCGATCTGGGTGCGGTCACCGGCCTGCCGGACGATCATCTCCCGCTCGACGGACTCCCGGCGGGCCAGGAACTCCGCCTCGGTGACGATCGAGGGGCGCCGGCGGCCCGCCTCGCGGCCCTCGCGGCGGCGCTGCTTCTTGGCCTCGAGGCGCGTCGAGCCCTTGACCGAGCGCACCCCGTCGTCGTCGTCGCGGTCGCGGTCCCGCGGCGTCCGGGTGCTCTTGCGCGGCTCGCGGACCCGGGTGACGGTGTTCGGCGGGTCGTCCACGGTCGCGTCCTCGGACGTGTCGTCGGAGCCACCCCGGCGCCGGCGCCGGCGTCGGCGGCGGGTGCCGCCCTCGCCGTCGCTCTCCTCGGAACCGGGCTCGCCTTCGGGGCCGTCGCCCGACGCCGGGTCCTCGACGCCGTCTGCACGTCCGGAGGCCGGGCGCTCGGAGGTCTGGCCCTCGGAGGTCTGGGACTCGTCGGAGTCGTCGCGCCCGCCGCGGCCCCGTCGGCCGCGGCCGCCGCGGCGCCGGCGCCGGGTGGTGCCTGCCTCGCCGCCCTCACCGGCCGCGTCGTCGGGGCCGGTCTCGCCACTCGTCGTTGTTCCGTCCGAGGCGTCGGTCGACTCGATGCTCGCGGTGCCACCATCAGCCGTCGCCGGGCGGCGGCGGCGGGGAGCCGCGGTCACCGGCTCTGGCGGCTGGAAGAGGAGTCCGGGGGCGGCCGCGGCGGCGGCCCGCTTGGCAGCGGTGCTCGGCCGCGCGTCGTCGGCCGCCGCGGTGTCCTGGCCCTGTCCCGTGTCCTGGCCGGTTTCCGCGGGGACAACCTTCTTCGTCGCGCGCTTGCGGGTGGTCTTCTTGGCCGGGGCCTCGGCTGAGGGTGCGTCGGAGGCGCTGTGCTCCGCAGCGTGCTCGGCGGGGGTGTCGGCCGCAGCGGCGGCCTTCTTGGCCGCCCGCTTGCGGGTCGCCTTCTTGGCCGGGGGCGCCTCGGCGCTCGGAGCGTCGGCGGCGCTGTGCTCGGCGGCGACCGGGGGTCCGGCGGGCCGGCTGGCGGCCCGGCGTCGGCGCGGGGCGCCGGAGGGGGTGTCGGAGGTGGTCTGGGCGGCGGCGTCGGCGGTGTTGCCGCTGTCGCCGGTGGGCTCGGTGTCGAGCATCCGGGTGGTCTCCCGTCACGCTCCCGGGCGCGGAGCCGACGGCGGGTCCGGAGGACCCTCGCCGGGTGGCGCAGCGCCGCACGGGAGCTGTTCGTCGTCCGCCCGCGACGCGGGTGGACGTCCTGCAAAGTCTGGTGGCGCGCCCTCGAGCCTCGCTGCCGGGATCGGCGCGCAGCTGGTCAGGCGCCGGCGGCGTCCCGGTCCGGTGCCAGTGGGTCGGACACCGTTCCGGCCGACTCGTCGAGCGGGCCCTGCGCCAGCCTGGTGACCGCGGGGGTCGTGGGCGGCGTGAGGGCGCCGATCGAGGCGAGTCCGGCAAGGACGTCGTCGGGTCGCACGGCCGGTGTGACGTGGCGTACGACCACCTGCAGTATCGCACAC
>DATBDW010000134.1:0-23695 GCA_036269735.1 Actinomycetes bacterium | reverse complement strand
CAGGTCCGGTAGCGCGGCATCCCGCCGGACACCGAACCCACCGATGGAGGAGGACCAGTGGCGGAGACCTACACCGGAGACGCGTACTGCGTGAAGTGCAAGGAGAAGCGCGACTTCACCGGCGAAGTCAAGGTCAGCGAGTCGGGCCGTCGCATGGCTCAGGGCATCTGCCCGGTCTGCGGCACCAAGCTCAACCGCATCCTCGGCAAGGCCTGACACCAGCACGCATCGCGCGGCGAGAGCCGTGCGCCCCGAGCTTCGGCGGGGGCGGTCCCTCACGGGGGACCGCCCCCGCCGTCGTTCGCGCCCTACGCTGCGCCGGTGACCGACTGGACGGGGCGCGTGCTCGCGGAGGTCGACGCCGCAGCGGCCGGCGCCGAGGCGCGGCTTGCGGCGTTGGTGGCCGTGCCGAGCGTGGGCGGCACCGATGCGGAACACGACATCGCGGCGCTGCTCGCGGCCGACCTCGCAGCGGCCGGTCTCGAGGTCGACCACTGGCGGCTCCCCCTCGCCGACCTGCTCGCCGCCGACGACTTCCCCGGCGTCGAGGTCGAGCGCAACGAGGCGTGGGGGCTCGTCGGTCGGTTGCCTGGCCGCGGCGACGGTCCCTCGCTGATGCTCAACGCCCACGTCGACGTCGTACCCGTCGGCGATCCCACTGCCTGGTCGTCGCCGGAGCCGTTCTCCGGCCGCGTGGTCGCGGACGAGCTGCACGGCCGGGGCGCGTGCGACATGAAGGCGGGCCTGGTGGCGGCGCTGGCCGCCGTGACTGCGGTACGCCGGGCGGGCGTACCGCTGCGCGGGGACCTGCTGATCGCGTGCGTGCCGGGCGAGGAGGACGGCGGCCTCGGCACGTACGCGACGCTGCGCCGCGGGTGGACGGCCGACGCCTGCGTCGTTCCCGAGCCGACCAGCCTGCAGCTCGTGACCGCCGCGGCCGGTGCGCTCACCTTCCGGCTGCGGATCGCGGGCCGCGCGACGCACGCCTCCCGGCGTACCGAAGGAGTCAGCGCCGTGGAGAAGCTCCTCCCGGTGCTCGCCGGGCTGCAGCGCTTCGAGGCCGCGCGCAACCGCGACGTGGACCCGTTGATGGCCGGCTGGCCGTTGGCCTACCCGCTCTCCATCGGGCGGGTCAGCGCCGGTGACTGGGCGAGCAGCGTGCCCGACCTGCTGGTCGCCGAGGGGCGCCTCGGGGTCGCGCTCGACGAACCGGTGGAGGAAGCGCGGGCCGCCTTCGAGGCCGCGGTGGCCGAGGTGTGCGCGCACGACCCGTGGCTGCGCGAGCACCCCGTCGAGACCACGTGGTGGGGCGGCCAGTTCGCGTCCGGCCGGCTCGCCGCCGGGTCCGACCTCGCGGAGCGGATGGCGGCGGCGCACGCTGCGGTGATCGGCGGCGGTACGCCGGACCGCCGAGGCGTGCCATACGGCTCGGACCTGCGACTGCTCGCCGCGGCCGGCATCCCGACCCTGCACTACGGACCGGGCGACGCGGTCCTGGCCCACGCGCCCGACGAGCGCGTCCCGCTGGCCGAGGTACACACCGCGGCCCGAGCCATCGCGCTGCTCGCCCTCGACGTCTGCGGCGTCGTCTGAGCAACTCCGCGACGTCCGCGCACCGTGGCCTGTGGACGGAGCACACCGTGAGGGGCGGCGGTCGTGCCACGCTCCCGCCATGCCGAACGCCCGACCCCTGCTCAACCCCGCCCTGCGCCGGGTGTGGCGGGACCGCAGCACGCTCCAGCTGGGACTCGACCCGGCGCACGCCGTGGTCATCAGCGGCCTGGATCCCCCGTCGGCACGGCTGATCGAGACGCTCGACGGCAGCCGCGACCTCACCGGCGTGGCACAGGGAGCCTTGCGCCTCGGCCTGGACCGACGGCAGCTGGACGACGTGCTCGCGCTCCTCGCCCGGGCCGGCGTCCTCGAGGACGGCGCCGGCGATGGCGCCACCCTGGCCGCGCTGGCCGGGTTGTCCCGCGACGAACGGGACCGCCTCGGCCCCGATGTGGCGGCCGCGTCACTGGTACGCCGGGGGCCCGACAGCGACAGTCACGGGCCGCTGGCCAGGCGCCGCCGCTCGGTCGTGCAGGTCATCGGGGCCGGCCGGGTCGGTGCAGCCGCCGTGACCCTGCTCGCCTCGGCCGGCGTGGGGGCCGTCGTGGTCGACGACGCGGGCATCACGGGGCACGCGGACGTCGGGCCAGCCGCACTCGCCGTGGAGGACGTCGGCGTACGCCGGCAGGAGGCGGCTGTGCGGGCCGCACGCCGGATCGCGCCCTCGGTGCGGTCGACGCTGCCGTCCGGTCGGCGCTACCCCGACCTCGCCGTCATCGCAGCCGCCGCCGGAGTCGACCCGGCGATCGCCGACCGGCTCCTGCGCGCCGGCGTACCGCACCTGGTCACCCGGGTCCGTGAGACGACCGGCGTCGTCGGGCCCCTCGTGCTGCCAGGCCGGTCGTCCTGCCACCGCTGCCACGAGCTGCACCGCACTGACCGCGACCCGGCCTGGCCGGGCATCGCAGCCCAGCTGCTCAGCGGACCGCGGCACCGCTCGGCCGCCTGCGACACGGTGCTCGCCACGGCCGTCGCGGCGCACACCGCGTTGCAAGTCCTCGCGTACCTGGACGGCGACCCGGCGCCGCCTGCGGTCGACGGCACGCTGGAGATCGCGCAGGCGGACGGGTCGGTACGCCGTCGGTCGTGGGCGCCGCACCCGCTGTGCGGTTGCCAGTGGGCTCGTCGCCCGGCCTGAGGGTCCGTGTTGGGCCGCCCCGCCCCGAGCCCGCTGAACCCGCGGCGACCCTCGGCTTGCGAGACTGTGTCTCGTGGTGGAGGACCTTCCCCGACGAGCGGTGGCGCGCACGGCCAAGCTGGCCGCGCTGCCGCTCGGCTACGCCGGGCGCGCGACGTGGGGGCTGGGCCGCCGGATCGGGGGCCGCCCCGCCGAGCTGGTCGCTGCCGAGGTCCAGGCGCGCACCGCGGAGCAGGTGTTCCGGGTGCTCGGCGAGCTCAAGGGCGGAGCGATGAAGTTCGGCCAGGCCATGTCGGTCTTCGAGGCCGCCCTGCCCGAGCACCTGACCGGCCCCTACCGCGAGACGCTGACCCGGCTGCAGGAGGCCGCTCCCCCACTGCCGGCGCGCACTGTCCACCGGGTGCTGGCCCACGAGCTCGGCGAGGACTGGCGCGACCGGTTCGCCTCCTTCGAGGACGTCCCCGCGGCAGCGGCGTCGATCGGGCAGGTGCACCGCGCGGTCTGGGCCGACGGGCGCGAGGTCGCGGTCAAGGTGCAGTACCCCGGCGCCGGTGACGCGCTGCTCGGCGACCTCACCCAGATCGGGCGGCTGGGCCGGCTGATCGGGATCCTCGTCCCCGGGCTCGACGTGAAGCCCTTGGTGGCCGAGCTCAAGGCACGGGTCGCGGAGGAGCTGGACTACACCCTCGAGGCGGCCAGCCAGACGGCGTTCGCCGACGCGTACGACGGCGATCCCGACGTGCTCGTCCCCCGCGTCGTCGATCGCAGTGGCCGGGTCCTGGTCACCGACTGGGTGGGCGGTACGCCGTTGTCGCGCATCATCGCGTCGGGCACGCCCGAGCAGCGCGACCGGGCCGGCCTGCTCTTGGCTCGCTTCCTGTTCTCCGGCCCGTCGCGGTGCGGCCTGCTGCACGCCGACCCCCACCCCGGCAACTTCCGGCTCGACGACGCCGGGCGCCTCGTCGTGCTCGACTACGGCGCCGTGAACCGGTTGCCCGACGGGCTGCCCGCGTCGATCGGTCCGCTGCTGCGCCTCGCCGTGAACGGTGACGCGCGGGGCGTGTTCGACGGGCTGCGCGCCGAGGGCTTCGTCCGCGCCGGAGTCGACCTCGACTCCGAGCGACTGCTCTCCTACCTCGACCCGATCCTGGAACCGGCCCGCGCCGACACGTTCCGGTTCACCCGCTCGTGGCTGCGCGCGCAGGCGGTGCGGGTCGGTGACCCGCGCTCACCGGCGTACAGCACGGGGCTGCGGCTGAACCTGCCGCCGGAGTACCTGCTCATCCACCGGGTGACCACCGGCGCGATCGGCGTGCTGTGCCAGCTCGAGGCCGAGGCCACCTGGCGCGCCGAGCTGGAGAAGTGGCTGCCGGGCTTCGCGCCGCCCAAGCCGCGCCGGGCCCGCAAGCGCGCCTGAGCCCCACCACCCGCGCTCGTTTGCGACCTGCGTCCCCGACACGCCGGTGCCCGCACGGCGTGTCGCGTGAACCAGGTCGCAAACGACGCGGTCGGTGGTGGTTTCCGGCGCGGCCGGCTACCACCACTCGAGGTCGAGCTTGCTCTCCATCGCGCGGACGTTCTCGCGGCTGCAGGACGCGCAGTGCACCACGCGCCGGCCGCGCTCGACCGATGTGCTCCAGCCGAGCGGCAGCGACTCGGCGGTCGCGCCGCACAGGGCGCAGACCACCGGCCCACCCCGTTCCGCATCGCGTGCTTCCGGCGCCACCCGACCAGCCTGGCACGGGTGGGCAGGGTCACCGCAGGGTCGTCGGCGTCCGGTAGCTCTCGGGGTCCTCGACGATCCCGCCCAGGGCGTGCGGCACGAACGGCAGGTCGTGCCGGTACGGCGCCGGCACGACCTGGTCGTAGCGGCCGGCCACCACGCGCGCCGTGTTCACGAGGGACTCGGTGTGGGCGTCGAGATACTTGCCATGATCGGCGAGATCCGGCCGCCAGGGGTCCCTCGTCGGGTCCTCCGCCTCGAAGCGCACCGCCCCGAACGTGGGCGTCGCGGGGTCCGGGCCGAACCAGCCGAGGTAGCTCACCGGGTCGCGGCTGTCCGCGCCGACGAACACATGACCATCCGGTACGCCGAGGGCGCCGGCCCGCACGGCGTCGGCACCCGGGCTGCCGAGAAGCACGACGTCGTCGGCGCTGACCAGGTGCTCGCGCAGTCCCAGCCCGACGGTCGCGCAGCCGTAGGAATGGCCGACCAGCGTCACGTGCGGCAGCACCACCCGCACGGTGCGCACCCCGGCCACGTCGCGACCGAGCAGGAGCGCCCCGGCTCTCGCCGCGCCGTCGACCGGTACGCCCAGCCAGCCCGGCGCGTCGTAGCCCATCCAGGCCACCGTCGCCACCGTTGCCGCCGGCGAGGCCTGCCGAGCAGCCGCGGTCAGACGCACGGCGTCATCGATCAGCGCGCCCAGAGTGCGATGGACGTCGGACCCCATGCCCGGTACGACGAACGCCACGTCGTCGGCCGCGTCGAGGTCGCCCACGCCCAGCGCGACCCGGCCCTGGCCGCCGTAGGCACGCGGCGCGAACACGAGCAGCGACGCGACGAGGTGGCGCCCGCTGACCGGGTCGCGACCGGCCCGGACGCGGGCCAGCTCGTCGGCCGCCAGCCGGCAGGTGGTCAGCCAGTCGCGGTCGGCCGCGTCGAGCGCCGCCGTGCGGTCCCGCCGCTCCAGGGCAGCCACATCGAGGGCGAGCCGCCGCTCGTTGGCCGCACTGCGCACGGCCACCGGCAGGCCGGCCAGCGCGCCCAAGCGCCCCGGCAGGTCGTGGACCGCCCGGTCGCGCTCGACGCCGATCAGCGAGGCCCACCACGCCTGGACCTCGGCGGCTGGTGCCCAGGCCGGAGGTGGACCTCCGAGTACCCCCGCCGACCGCCGGCCGGCCGCGAGCAGCGGCAACCTCGCCGCCAGCGTCACCACCGCGGGGTCCGCGACTCCGCCGGCCGTCGCCGCGCCGGACGGGGCCAGACCCGCCGCAAGCTCGACGAGCGCTCTCCCCGTGACCGCGGCCCGCCGCTGCACCTCCTCGAGCAGGTCCTCGTGGCGACGCAGCACCGCGAGGACGTCGGCGTCCGGGTCGGACGCCCGCTGCGGCCGAGCGGTCGCGACCAGTCCGGCGTACCGGCGGCGCAGCCCGTCGATCTCCGCCCGGGCCTCCTCGACCGCGCCTGCCTGGCCGCGCAGCAACCTCGCGCCACGGTGCAACGGCTCCACCCCGGACACCGCGAGAACGGCCGCGCTGGCTAGCTCGCCGGTGCAGGCGCGCGCGGCCGGGCCGCGCCACGCGCCGGCGAGCCGGACCCGGTCGAGCAGCAGGTCCGCACGCACCGAATCGAGCCGCCACCCCGCCACCTCGAAGCGCTGAGCCAGCGCCTCGAGCGACGCCGGGTCGTCGGGCGGGTAGGGCA
Source organism: Actinomycetes bacterium (assembly GCA_036269735.1). Lineage (GTDB taxonomy): Bacteria > Actinomycetota > Actinomycetes > JACCUZ01 > JACCUZ01 > DATBDW01. The sequence goes on along the minus strand of DATBDW010000134.1, from coordinate 17,516 downwards.
GCAGCTCCTCCGGTGTCACAGGGTCAACCTCGGTCTCACCGGCCGGTGGTCAGCGACGCCACGGCGAGGCCTTGCTCGACATCCGCGTACAGCCGCGCCCCGGCTCGGGCCGTGTCGGCGAGCGCGTCCTGGTCCAGCGCCAGGACCTCGACCAGGTCCGCGACCGCTGCCGACAGCGCCCCGACGCCGCTGCGGAGGGCCGGATCCCGGACCTGTCCCGGCCAACGCCGCAGGGGTGGTGCCAGACCACGCAGGTCGTCGGCGCGGGCCCGCAGGTGACCGGCCGCCGTGACGACACCCCAGGTGTCGACCTCGACCCGCACCACCGACCTCCGAGCTGGTTCGCCCGGCGCCGACAGCCGGGGTGGACCGAACCCTAGGAAGATCGACCGCGTGCTCCGTGGAGTTCTCCACAGCTCGCTCAGGGCAGCGGTGCGGAGGCTTCGAGGAGCGGCGCGAAGAGGTCTCCGAGGTCCTCGACCCTGTCGAGGACCTGCTCGGCGCGGAACCGGAGGTCCTCCGGTCGCCGGCAGGCCGCCACCTCGTCCCAGGTGAGCGGCGTCGACACCCACGGCTCGGGCCTGGCCCGCAACGCATACGGGGCGACGGTCGTCTTGGCCGCGTTGTTCTGGCTCCAGTCGACGAACACCTTGCCGCCGCGCAGGTCCTTGCGCATCTGCGAGACGACCAGCCTGGGGTGGGACTTCTCAAGGGTCTGCGCCAGCTGGCGGGCGTAGTCGGAGGTACGCCGGTCGCTCGCGGGCTCGATCGCGGCGTACACCTGCAGGCCCTTGGACCCTGAGGACTTCACCACCGGCGCGAGACCGTCGGCCTCGACGAGGTCGCGCAGCAGCAGGGCGACCTCGGCGCACTCGACGGCGGTGGCCGGCGTACCGGGGTCGAGGTCGAGGACGAGCCGGTCGGGCTCGTGCACCGCGCCGCGCGGACCGACCGTCCACTGCGGGACGTGGAGCTCGAGGGCCGCCAGGTTGGCCGCCCAGACCAGCGTGGGCAGGTCGCCGACGATGACGTAGTCGAGGGTCTCGGTGTCCTTCTTCGTGGTGCCCGGCGCTGCGAGCGTGACGGTGCGCACCCAGTCCGGTGTGCCCTGCGGCGCGTTCTTGGCGAAGAAGCCCTTCTTGTCGGTGCCGTCGGGGAACCGCTGGAAGGACATCGGGCGATCCGCGACGTGCGGCAGCAGGTAGGCCGCGATCCGCGCGTAGTAGTCGACGACCTCACCCTTGGTGAAGCCGTCCGGGTAGAGCACCTTGTCGAGGTTGGACAGCGACAGGCGGCGGCCGTCGACGTCGACGGTGGATCGTTCGGGCACCGGGTCATCCTCTCCGGTGGTCCCGGACGACGGGAAGGGCCCCGACCACGAGTGCGGTGGTCGGGGCCCTTCCGGGTGACGCCCCGAGGAGGGGCGGGTGCCTCAGTCGAGCGCGGCGACTGAGGCGAGGAGACGGCGTGCCCGGCTTGCGGCCTGCTCGGCCCGTCGGTGCGCCCGGTGGGCGGCGACGAGACGGTGGGCCCGCTCACGGCGGACTGCCTCCTCGAGGCGCTGTGCCGCATGGGCACGCGCCAGATCCTCATGCATGAGTTGCATCTCAGTGCTCCTGTTCACGACGTGTGTCTGATGTACGGATCGGGTCGGCTTGGTGGGCTCGACGTCGGCAGCGATGACGCTGCTTCGACGCGCGCTCACGCTGCGACCTCGGACTTGCGGGGACGGCCGCGCGGCCGCTTGCGGGGCACGACAACGCCCTGGACGAACCACTCGCCACCCCAGACGCCCCACGGTTCGCGACGCTCGAGAGCGCCGTTGAGGCAGTCGAGACGGACCGGGCAGGTGGTACAGAGCGACTTGGCGTACTCGACGTCGGCGGGCGAGTCGGCGAAGAACAGCTCCGGGTCGTTGGCCCGGCAGGGCAGCTGTTCGTCGGCGACGCGCTGTGCGACGTCGGCGAGGGCCGAGAGTGCGGTGAGCGCCGTCAGGTGTGCGACGGGGCTCTCCGTGCGGTCGGCTTCGAGCGCGGCGAGCTGCATGGGGTTCACCTCCGTAGTGCTCGTGACCATCAGCGGTCGGCCGGTGGTCGTCGGGTCTGTGTCGATCAGGAGAGCCATTGGCGTGGTCTCTCGTTCCAGGGCCCCGGTGGAGGGCCGGTCGGACAGTCGTCGTAGTGATGGGACTCGTCGGACTGGGCGAACTGGTCGGACAAACGAAAAGGCCGCGGATCCCGGGTTTCGGGTTCCGCGGCCTTGGAGGTGCCGGCGAGGGTGTGAGTCCTATACCGGTGGGCTCCAAGTGCGGATCCCCGCGATGTCCTTGTCGAAGACAACGACGTCGCTGATCGGGAGCAGAGCGTTGGCCTGAGCGGCCTGCGTGCTGGCGGCGGTGGTCCGGGTGCGCATGGCGATGGACGCAGTGGTCCCCTGGACCGTCGTCTGGGCGGGCGTGGTGAGACGCGTACCGCCCGTCACGACACCGTGAGCACCCCTAGGGGCGCCGAACAGCGGCGACGGCGAGCACGCGTACTTCTCCGTGATGTTCTCCACCGTGCTCACCTCCACTTCTGTGCGGGCGTCCTGGCGGGCGCGCGGAACGGTCTCTGCTGACCGAGTGGTTCGAGACTAGAGAAGGCCTCCGTCAGGTGCAATCATTTTTTTGACTGCTGACGCCGGATGTGACCGAGCCGTGACCTTTCGACCGCTCGCGGGGCGGGTTGGCGGTCCTCGAAGGTCGGGACCTTCAGGCGTCGACGGCCTCGCGGCACAGCGCGAGCACGTCGTCGCCGTACCGCTCGAGCTTGGCCCGGCCGACGCCGGAGACGCCCAGCAGGGCCTCGACCGTCGTCGGCCGCAGCTCGGCCAGCGCCGTGAGGGTGGCGTCGGTGAACACGACGTACGCCGGCACCGAGGCCTCCTTGGCCTGCTCGGCCCGCCAGGTGCGCAGCCGCTCGAAGAGCTCCTCGTCGTAGGCCGACTCGCAGGTCAGGCAGCGTCCGAGCTTGCGGGCGGTGGCGTCGGTGAGCCCGGCTCCACAGACCCGGCAGGATGCGGGGCCCTTGCGGGAGCGGGGCCCGCGGGCGGCCGCCGGCTGCGCGGCGCTGCGGACCAAGCCGTCGAGGAAGCGCGAGGGTCGGCGTCCCGCACGTCCGCCGGGCGACCGCGCCAGGGACCAGGTGACCGAGATCTGGTGCCGCGCCCGGGTGATGGCGACGTAGAGCAGCCGGCGTTCCTCCTCGATCTGGTCGGGCGTCTCGGCGTAGCTGATCGGCAGCATGCCCTCGTTGACGCCGACCGCGAAGACCGCGTCCCACTCGAGCCCCTTGGCTGCGTGCAGCGAGGCCAGGGTGACCCCGTCGACGGTCGGTGCGTGCTGAGCGTCGGCTCGCTCGTCGAGCTCCGCGACGAAGTCGCGCAGGTCAGCCTCCGGGCGGGCGGCAGCGAGGTCGTCGGCAAGCCGGGCGAGGGCCGCCACCGACTCCCAGCGCTCGCGGACCGCGCCTCCGCCGTCGGGCGGCGTGCTGGCCCAGCCTCCGCCGGAGAGGACGGCGCGCACCGTTGTCGGCAGGTCGTCGCTCTCGGCCGAGCGGGCCGCGCCGCGCAGCAGTAGCCGGGCCTCCCGGATCTCGGGCCGGTCGAAGAACCGCTCGCCACCGTGCAGGACGTACGCGATCCCCGCGTCGGTGAGCGCCTGCTCGTAGGTCTCGCTCTGCCCGTTGGTGCGGAACAGCACCGCGATCTCGCTGGCCGGCGTACCGGCCCGGACCAGGTCCGTGATCCGGCCGGCGACGTGCCGGGCCTCGGCCGGCTCGTCGGGCAGCTCGCGCAGGTCGGGCTCTGGACCTGATGGTCGCTGCGCGACCAGCTCGAGCGCGGTCGCCCGGCCGGTCGGGCTCCCCGTCACGATCCGGTTGGCCAGGTTGACCACCTGAGGGGTCGAGCGGTAGTCGCGCAGCAGCCGGATCTCGCGCGCGCCGGGACGGCGGCCCCGGAAGCCGAGCAGGAACTCCGGCGAGGCGCCAGCGAAGGTGTAGATCGTCTGGTTCGGGTCGCCGACGACGCAGACCTGATCGCTGCCGCCGAGCCACTGGTCCAGCAGCGCCTGCTGCAGCGGGCTGACGTCCTGGTACTCGTCGACCACGAGCCGCTGGTACTGCCCGCGCACGGCGTCGGCCACCTGCCGGTGCTCGGCGATCAGCGCGACGGTGTAGAGCAGCACGTCCTCGAAGTCGATGACGTTACGTTCCCGCTTGACCATCTCGTACGTCGACAGCAGGCGCACCATCGTCGCCGGGTCGACGCCGGCCGGCCCGCTGCGGCCGGCCTTCGCGGCGGCCGCCGGGTAGTCGTCCCGGTCGGTCATCGTCACCTTGGTCCACTCGACCTCGCCAGAGAGGTCGCGGACGCTGGCGCGGTCGGTCGCCAGTCGCAACCGGCCGGCGGCCTCGGCGACCAGGCCGGCCTTGTGCGAGACCAGGTCGGGCAGCTCGCCGCCGACGTGGCGCGGCCAGAAGTAGCGCAGCTGCCGCAGTGCCGCCGCGTGGAAGGTGCGGGCCTGCACGCCGGCCGCCCCGAGGTCGCGCAGCCGGGTCCGCATCTCGCCCGCGGCCCGGGCCGTGAAGGTGACCGCCAGCACGCGCTGTGGCGCGTAGACGCCCGACAGGACGCCGTGCGCGATCCGGCTGGTGATCGCCCGGGTCTTGCCGGTGCCGGCCCCCGCCAGCACGCACAGCGGCCCGTCCAGCGTGGTCGCGACCTCGAGCTGCTCCGGGTCCAGCGACGCCAGCAGCTCGTCGACGGTGGGCGCGGGCACGTCCGCCATCCTCGCAGCGTCCCGGGACACGGTGTTGCGCGGTTGTGGAGGGGGTCGCTCAGTGCGGGCCCATGACCGTCGGTGGTGGTGCTGGTCAGATCAAGGTCAAGGTCAACGGCGGCTTGGGAGGAGGAGGGGTCGGTTATCGCCGTTCGCGCCTTTCCCTCGGTGGTGGTGGTGGCGGCGGTCAGGTCAAGGACGGCTTTGGGCGGGAAGGGTGCACGGCGCCGATTGCCTCACTGGGCGGGTGGTCGACGGCTGGTCGACGGCTCCGCGACACATCGGTGCGCACGTGCACTTGTGTGGTGGCGGCGGTGGCTCTCGTGCCGCAACATCACCGGTTGTGTCGCCGGCTCGAGGGTGCTCGTCACAGGAGCACCACTGGTCACAGGCCCTGCGCCTTCGCGCCACAACGGCACACAGACCCCGGCATTCAGCCCCTCGATTGGTCCGAAAAGCCTTCCACCGTGTGTCGTTGTGTCCGGCGGACCACGAACGGCGCCGCAGTCCCGGCAGGGCCGCCAGCCACCTCCCCTCGTCCAAAGCGCTCTTGATCTTGATCTTGATCTTGACCTAGCCCACGTCCGCGAGCCGAATGTTGCCTGCGCCACATCCGCGGCGGGAAGCCCCACCACGGGAAAGGGCGTTGACATGATCGAGACAGGGCACCATGTGGGTGCCCCCAGCCCCAGGAGGTCCCGCCCCGTGTCGGTCAGCGTCGAGAGCCTGCCTCAGGCAGGCACCGTGACGATGTACAGCACGGTGTGGTGCGGCTACTGCCGCCGGTTGAAGGCGCAGATGGACCGTGCGGGCATCAGCTACCAGGTCGTCGACATCGAGGACGACCCGGACGCTGCCGACCTGGTAATGAGCGTCAACGGCGGTCACCAGACGGTGCCGACCCTGGTCTTCGACGACGGCTCCGCAATGACCAACCCCAGCCTCGCCGAGGTCAAGGCCAAGCTCGCCGCCTGACCGGGAAGCCGTTGACCCGTCGGCCCAGGACGACGAACCTGGGCCCATGAGCGGCCGGGTGGTCCACTTCGAGGTCCCGTTCGAGGACCAGCAGCGTGCATCCGACTTCTACGCCCAGGCGTTCGGCTGGCAGCTGCAGGCGATCCCGGCGATGTCCTACGTCATGGTGACGACCGGCCCCACGACGCCGATGGGCGGCGGCCCGCAGGAGCCCGGCTTCATCAACGGCGGCATGCTCGCGCGCAGCGCCGGGCTCGCCGGCCCGGTCGTCACGATCGAGGTCGACGACCTGGACGCCGCGCTGGCGGAGGTCGAGCGGCTGGGCGGCCGGACCGTCGAGGGCAGGACGCCCGTCGGGGACATGGGGTGGAGCGGCTACTTCCGCGACACCGAGGGCAACCTGATGGGGCTCTGGCAGTCCGCGCCCCCCACCTGAGCGCAGCCCCACGTACGGTGGCGGTCGTGCGATTCGCGATCAAGACCATGCCCGAGCACACGACGTGGCGAGCGATGCTCGACGTCTGGCGGGCGGCCGACGACATCGACCTCTTCGAGTCGGCCTGGAACTGGGACCACTTCTACCCCTTGACCGGTGACCACACCGGGACGAACTTCGAGGGCTGGACGATGATCGCCGCGATGGCCCAGGCCACTCGGCGGATCCGGGTCGGGTGCCAGGTGACCGGGATGATCTACCGCCACCCCGCGGTCCTGGCCAACATGGCAGCGACGGTCGACCAGATCTCCGACGGGCGGCTCGAGCTGGGGCTCGGAGCCGCCTGGAACCAGGAGGAGACAACGGCGTACGGCATCCCGCTGCCGCCGCTGAAGGAGCGGTTCGACCGGTTCGACGAAGGCCTGGACGTCATCGTCGGGCTGCTCACCCACGAGACCTTCACGTACGAGGGTCGCTACCTGCATCTGACCGACGCACGCTGCGAGCCCAAGGCGGTGCAGCGACCCCTGCCGCCGATCACCATCGGCGGCAGCGGACCGACGCGCACCTTGCGCGCGGTGGCCCGGCACGCGCAGCAGTGGAACGCCATCACCAGCTCGCCGGCCGAGTGGCGGGCCAAGTACGAGGTGCTCGTCGAACGGTGCGCCGAGATCGGCCGCGACCCGGCCGAGATCCTCTGCTCGGTCAACGCCCGCGCCCCCAAGGACGGGTCGGCGAAGGACTGGGCGGCGCAGGTGGCCGAGATAGCAGCCGGGTACGCGGAGGTGGGCGCCGGGCTCCTCGTCGTCAACGTGCCGAACCCGCACGACCCGGCCGACCTCGAGCCGCTGGCCGACGCGCTGCGCCCCCTGGCCACCGCCTGACCCGCACCTCGTCCGCCCGCCCCACCAGGTGATCGTTTGCGACATGGTTCCCCGACACGCCGGCGGAAGCCTCGGCGTGTCGGGGACTCATGTCGCAAACGAGCAACCGTGGCCGGCAATCGGCCGGGTCAGGCGGAGTCGAGGTCGAGGGCGTAGTGGTCGCCCTCGCGACGGAAGCCGAGCCGGTCGTAGTAGGGGTGCACCATCCCCGGCGGGGAGAGCACCTGGTGGAAGCCGCGACCGCGGAACAGCCCGCTGCGGCGGTAGACGAACTCGCCCGGCGTGAAGTCGCGGTAGCGCAGGGTCGCGTAGTCGAGCTCGACCTGTGCAACGCCCTCGCCGACGTCACGCACCACGACCACGCCGACCGTCTCGTCGCCGTGCTCGACGAGGTACGCCGACCGGCGACCGTCGTCGACGAGGTCGACATGCTCGGGGAAGAACCGCCGGACGTCCTCTGCGTGCACCGACAGAACATGCCGCAGGTACGCATCGTCCAGACCAACTTCGAGCACCTGGTAGGCCGTCTCGTCGTGGCGCTCGGTGAGCAGCTTGCGGATGAACCACACGTTGATGCCGGCGAGCACGAGGTTCATGGCGACCATCGGCCACACGCTGATCAGCGCGTTGAACACGACCAGCACCAGGCTCGCGATGAGGTTGAGCACCCGGAACCGCAGCACCCGTGCCTGCAGCAGCGAGTACACGAGAAGCGCCGAACCGGCCCAGCCCAGTGCGTTCTGCCACCCCATGCTCAGCTCCCTGGCTTCTCGGGCAGCGGGCCGCCGTACCAGTGCTCGATGAGCCGCCGCGAGATGGAGATGGACGGCGACACCAGCAGCGCACCGGACTCGGTGTCGGCGAGCATCCGCTCGCGGGTGTACCACCGGGTCTCGGCGATCTCGCCGTCGCGTCGCTCCACCGCGGTGTCCCGCGCGTGCGCGGCGAAGCCGAGCATCAGGCTGGACGGGAACGGCCACGGCTGGCTGCCGAGGTAGGTCACCGCGTCGACGGTGATGCCGGCTTCCTCGTGCACCTCTCGGCGTACCGCTGCCTCCAGCGACTCCCCCGGCTCGACGAAACCCGCCAGCGTCGAGAACCGGCCTTCTGGCCAGGTGACCTGCCGGCCGAGCAGCAGCCGGTCCTCGTCGTCGACGACGAGCATGATGACGGCAGGGTCGGTGCGCGGGTAGTGCTCGCTGCCGTCGTTCTCGCAGCGCCGGGTGTGCCCGGCGTTCTCGACCCGCGTCGGTGCACCGCAGCGCGGACAGTGCTGGTGGGTGCGGTGCCAGTTGTCCAGCGACACCGCGTGCACGACGAGCCCCGCTTCGAGGTCGTCGAGGAGGGCGCCCACCTCGCGCAGTCCGAGGTACGACGGCGCGTGCTCGTCGCCGGCATCCGGCCCGTCCTCGAGGCCCGCGAAGTAGGCGACCCCGTCGTGGGTGCCGAGGAACAGCCGGCGCTCGGCAGGGAGGTCGGGGCGCAGCCCGAGGTCGAGGCGCGGTGGCTCGCCGATCACGGCGACGCGCCCCTCGCGGACCCGCACGATGCGGCTGGCCGGGTCGGCCCACGCCGCGGCCAGCCAGCTGGCGTCGGTGCGCCGCAGCGCATCGCGGTCGACGACGGCGCGGGACAGCGCGAGCCCGGGCAGGTCGCGCTGGGCGGCGTCGGGCGACGGGTTCACCGGCTCAGCCGCGCGGCGCGCGCGCCAGCTCGTCCCACAGGTACGCCGCGGCCTCGGCACCCTTGAGCAGCAACGGGACCTCCACCTTCTCGTTCGGCGCGTGCCAGCCATCGTCGGGCAGGCTCACGCCGAGGAACACGACGGGCGCGCCGGTCACCTCCTGCAGGTCCGCCTCGGGTCCGGAGCCGCCCTCACGGGTGTACAACACCTCGGTGCCGAAGGCTGCCGACACCGCTCGCGTCACGGCGGCCAGCGCCGGGTGGTCCAGCGGCGTCAGGCACGGGCGCACCCCCGGCCCGTACCACGCCATCGTCCAGGTCAGGCCGTGCGGCACGTGAGCCGCAAGCCACGCCTCGACCTTGCGCTGGATGTCGGCCGGCTCCTGGCCGGGCACCAGGCGGAACGACACCTTCGCGTGAGCCACCGAGGGAACGATCGTCTTGTGCCCGGCCCCGATGTAGCCGCCCCAGAACCCGTTGACCTCCGCCGTCGGCCTGGTCCACACCCGCTCCAGGGTGGTGAACCCCTTCTCGCCGTACGTCGTCTGGCTCCGCGCGTTGGCTAGCCACGCGGTCTCGTCGAAGGGCAGCTTCTCGATGAGCGCGCGCTCGTCGACGGTCAGGTCGAGCACGCCGTCGTAGAAGCCGCCGATGGTGACCTGGCCGTCGCCATCGTGCATCGACCCGAGCAGGCGGGCCAGCTCCGTCAACGGGTTGCGGATCCCACCTCCGAACGAACCCGAGTGAACGTCGCCGGAGGGTCCATGCAGGTCGATCTGGCCGTCGATCATGCCGCGCATCCCGACGCAGACGGTCGGGGTGTCGCGTGACCACATGCCGGTGTCGGACACCACCACGACGTCGGCGGCGAGCCGGTCGATCCGCTCCGCCAGCAGCGCGGCGAAGTGCGGCGAGCCGGACTCCTCCTCGCCCTCGACGATCAGCTTGAGATTGACGGCCGGGCTGGTCCGCCCGGTGGCGGCGAGATGTGCGCGGACGCCGAGGGTGTGGAACCAGACCTGCCCCTTGTCGTCGGCGGCGCCGCGACCAACCAGCCGGTCGCCGTCCACGACGGGCTCGAAGGGCGGGTGCTGCCACAGGTCCAGCGGCGTGACCGGCTGTACGTCGTGGTGGCCGTAGACGAGAACCGTCGGTGCGTCCGCGTCGTCGCTCGGCCACTCCGCGAAGACCGACGGCAGCCCGGTGGTCTCCCACACCTCCGCGGTCGGGAACCCGAGGTCCCGCAAGCGAGTCGCGAGGAACTGCGCGGACCGGCGTACGTCGGGGTGGTACTCCGGGTCACCGGAGATCGAGGGGATGCGCAGCCACTCGATCAGGCCGTCGACCATGTCCTGCTCGCCGGCCTCGACCGCAGCTCGCACCGCCGGGTCCGTCATGCGACCGACCCTACGGCCACGCATAGGGTCGGGCGGGTGCGGGTCGCGACGTCCAACCTCCTCAGCGGACGGGCCCTCCCCGACGGAGCGGTACGCACCGAGAACCTGGTAGCCGCCGCGCGACTCCTCGACGCGGACGTCATCGGCCTGCAGGAGGTGGACCGCTACCAGGAGCGCTCGGGCAACGTCGACCAAGCGAAAGTCGTCGCCGACACGGTGGGTGCCACGGATTGGCGGTTCGTCCCAGCCCTGGAAGGCACGCCCGGTGGTCCGTGGACGGCCTCGCGGGCCGACGACGGCCGGAGCGCAAGCGGGCCGACGTACGGCATCGCGCTCGTGTCGCGGCTCCCCGTCCTGTCCTGGCGGGTACGCCGGTTCGCGCCCGCGCCGCTCGGGCTGCCACTGCTGGTGCCGGGCAGCCGGGGGCTGACGCTCGTCGCGGACGAGCCCCGGATCGCGCTGGCCGCTGTCGTTGCCGGCCCGCGCGGGCCGGTCACGGTAGTCACCGCGCACCTGTCGTTCGTGCTCGGCTGGAACGTCCGCCAGGTGCGCGCGATCACCCGCTGGGCGCGCTCCTTGCCGGGCCCGCGGTTGCTGATCGGCGACCTCAACCTGCCCGGCGGGGTGCCCTCGCTGGTGTCGGGCTGGTCCCGGCTGGCCCGCGTGTCGACGTACCCCTCGTGGAAGCCGCGGGTGCAGCTCGACCACGTGCTCACCGAAGCGCCTGCGCCGACTTCCCGGGCTGAGGTGGTCCGGTTGCCCGTCAGCGACCACTGCGCCCTGTTCGTGGACCTCCCCGACCTGGGCGGCTGACCTGCGACGACGGCCCCGGGGTGGCGTGGAGCCCCCCGGCGAGCGAGGGTGGAGGACGACGCACGTCCCGACCACGCACGACGAGGAGACGCGATGACGACCAAGGCCCTGTGGGTCCCGCTGGAGGCCAAGCCCGGCAAGGAGGAAGAGGTCGCCGCGTTCCTCACCGGTGCGCTGCCGCTCGTCGAAGAGGAGCCCGGCACCCGGACCTGGTACGCCGTGCGCTGGGGCGCGTCGTCATTCGGCATCTTCGACACCTTCGACGACGAGGACGGCCGCCAGGCCCACCTGTCGGGGAAGGTCGCCGAGGCCCTGATGGCCAACGCCGACGCGTTGTTCAGCTCGCCGCCTCAGATCAACCAGCTCGACGTGATCGCCGACAAGTAGTCGGCACCACCCACGACGGCGGGGCCGGGATGGCATCGTGTCCCCGTGCCCCACCTCATGCTGGGCTGGCGGATCGCGCTGGCCGGTGCGCTGGCGCTCGTCCTCGCGGCCGGGCTGCTCGCCTTGTTCCGGCCGCAGGGCCGGCGCGGCCGGGTCGCTGTGGCGGCGGTCCGCGAGTGCGGCATCGTGCTCGGGCTCTTCGCCGTCTGGCAGCTCGCCGGCACCTTCGCCCACCACAACGCGACCGGGGCGGGGCGGCGCGGACAGGAGATCCTCGACGCCGAGGCAGACCTGCACCTTCCCTCAGAGCACTGGGTGCAGCACCTCATCCAGGGCCACGACACCGTCAGCCAGTTCTGCAACGCGTTCTACATCTACGGGCACTTCAACGGGCTGATCATCTTCCTCGCGTGGATCTTCCTTCGGCACCGCCAGCTCTACCCGTCGGTCCGGATGAGCGTCGTCCTGCTGACTGCTGGCTGCTTCCTGTTCCACCTGTTCCTCACTGTGGCGCCGCCGCGGCTGCTGCCGCACGGCGGGTTCGTCGACACGGCCGCGGTCTACGGGCAATCCGTCTACGGACCGACCACGATCGGGCTGGCGGACCAGCTCTCGGCGTTCCCGTCCGTCCACGTCGGCTGGGCCACCCTGGTCGCGTGGTACGCATGGCGCGCCAGCCCGTGGCGCTGGGGATGGGTCGGCGTCGCCCACTTCGTGCTCACGACGTTCGTCGTCGTCGCCACCGCCAACCACTACTGGCTGGACGGCTTCGTCGCGATGGGGATCTTCGCGGTGGCGCTGCTGCTGCAGGCGACCGTCCCGATGTTGGTGCGGGCCTCCCGGTCGCGCCCGCCGCAGCCCGAGCCCGTCGAGGAGCCCGCCCTGGTCTGATCGTCGGACCGCAGGTGGATCGGTGCTCAGTCGATAGCGAGGTCTTCGCCGTCGAGCGCTATCCGGCGGATCTCCTCGCGGTCGGCTGCGGCGTCGTCGCGGTCGGAGGCAGCCCAGAGCCGGTCGACGTCGGACTGGGCGTGGTCGCGTGCGGCAAGCCGCTCGTGCTCCCGAGCGATCTCGGCTCGCAGGGAGGCAGCGGCGTCGCGCGCCTCGGCCGCGCGGTCACGGATCTCCGCCGACCGGTCCCTGGTGTCGGCGGCATCGATCAGGTGGCGCAAGCGGGCCGCCCGGTCCTCGAGGTCGCGGTGACGCACGCGCCCGGCGACCTCCCGGGCGCTGACCGCGGCCAAGCGTTGCGAGGCCTCACGGTCGCGGCGCTCGGCGGCCTCGTCCCGGCGGTCGAGGGCCTCCTCGCGCTCGGCGAGCAACGCGTCGCGGGCGTCAGCGAGCGCACCGCGCGCCTCGCTGAGCGCCTCGTCCCAGCTCGGCAGGTCGTCCTCGGCGGACGCCAGGGCGGCAACATCGGGCTTCGGGTCCATCAACGTCTCCTCGGAAGGCGGCGCTCAACCATGGGCAGGCTCAACCTTGGGCAGTATGAGGCCGGCGCCGCCGGTTGAAACCACCGTCACCGTCGAAGGCCCACCCACGTTCTTGTGATCAGGGGTGTGCGGCGGCTCTCGGCACCGAGCGGACCAGGTCGGTCAGCGCGGCCTCGTCGAGCAGGTCCGCGGGCCGCACCGTCACGTCCGTCGCGACGTGGTGGAAGGCGGCCCGGATCGACTCGAGCGGGGTTCCCGTCAGGTGGTGCCAAGCCAGCCGGTAGACAGCGAGCTGCACCGCAGCCGCCGTCGCCTCCAGCCCGGTCTTGGGCGGGCCGGTCTTCCAGTCCACGACGTCGACCGAGCCGTCGGGTGCGTCGGTGAAGACGGCGTCGCACCGACCGCGCAGCACGACGCCGTCGACGACCATGTCGAACGGCAGCTCCACCTCGGTCGGGACGCGCCCGGCCCAAGCGCTGCGTTCGAACGCAGCCTGGAGGGCGACCAGATCCGCGTCGGGCTCGGCCGACTCGTCCGCCGCGCCCGGCAGCTCGTCGACGTCGAGCAGACGCTGCTGGCCCCACCGCGCCTCGAGCCAGAGGTGGAACTTGGTGCCCCGACGGGCGAGTGGGGCCGGTTTGCGTGGCAGCGGCCGCCGCAGCGACCGGGCCAGCTCGGCCGGGTCCCGACGCAGCATCACGAGCTGCGAGACCGACAGGCGCGATGGCAGCTCGACGACGCCACCGGACCCCACCGCCCGGTGGCGGGCCAGCTCGGCCAGCAGCAGCTCGAGCTCGGTGTCCCAGACCTGCACCGTCGACTCGTGCTCCGGCCCGACCCGAGGAGCCGGACCGGACGCCGCACGGACCAGGGCGGCGCCGCGCACCACCGCGGGTCGACGGTCGCCGAGGGGGTCGAACGGCCACGGCAACGAGACCGGGTCGACAGCCAGAGGGTTCGCGGCGTCGTCGGCCGGGGGTGCTGCCCAGGTGGCCACCTCGCCGCCACCTCCGGCGCAGCGCTCGTGCAGCTCGTCCAGGAACGGCGAAGGTCCACGTTTCTTGGTCGCGCCGTCCCACCAGTAGCCCGAGCACAGGAGCAGGTCACGTGCACGGGTGACAGCCACGTAGGCAAGGCGTCGCTCCTCCAGCAGGCCGCGCGCCTTGCACGCCTCACGGAACTCGCCGAGGACGTCGTGCGCGGCCTTCTGGTCCGCCGCACGCTCCCAGTCGAGGACGGGCAGCTCGGTCCGGTCGCCGCGCAGCGGGAAGGGCAGGGTGGCGATCTGCTTGGTCCAGTCGGCCACCGGCCGCCCGTCAACGGGGAAGACCCCCTTCGTGAGACCAGCGACCACGACCACGTCCCACTCGAGGCCCTTCGCCGCGTGCACGGTCATCAGCTGCACCCGGGACGCGTCCGGCTCGGCGACCTCGACCTCCAGCCCCCGCTCCCGTTCCTCGGCCGTGTCGAGGTAGGCAAGGAACGCGAGCAGTCCGGGGTCCTCACCGGATGACACGAACTCCTCGGCCACCTCCACCAGCCGGTCGACGTCGAGCAGCGCGTCGGTCGCGCGTACCCCCGGTCGCGCCGAGAGCTCGACGTCCAGGCCAAGACTGCGGACGACGGCCATCACGAGGTCCGGCAGCGAGGACGCCGTCAGCCGCCGCAGTCGACGCAGCTCGTCGCGCAGGACCAGCACCCGCCGGTAGCCCTCGTCGGAGTAGGCGCCGCGATCGCCGGGGTCGTCGACGGCGTCGACCAGACTCCGTTCATCGACCGCGTCGTAGTCGGGGTCGTCGGAGTCGTCGTCCTCTCCCGCGGTACGCCGAGAGGTGCCCACGGCGAGCCGGCGAGCCCGACGGCCGAGCGCGTCGAGGTCGCGCGGCCCGAGACGCCAGCGGGGGCCGGCCAGGATCCGCACCAGCGCCGCGCCCGCGGTGGGGTCGGCGAGCACCCGCAGGGTCGCGACGACGTCGACGACCTCGGGTTGGTGGAGCAGACCACCGAGGCCGACGACCTCGCACGGCACGCCGCGGGCACGCAGCTCGGACTCGAGGCGTGGGAAGTGCGACCGCTTCCTGGCCAGCACTGCCACCTGCCCCCACGGCACCGGCGACGGACCACGGCCGACCGCTGCCACTTGCTCCGCGACCCACTCGGCCTCGTCAACCACCGTCGGGTGCAGCGCGACGAGGACCCGGCCGGCGCCGGTTCGACCCGGACCCGGCCGCAGATGACCGGCAGCGACGTCCGCTCCGCGCAGGGGGATGCCGTCGGCCACCACGTTGGCCGCTCCGAGGATCTCCTCGCCGTTTCGGAAGCTCACGGTCAGCCGGCTGCTGCCGGCCGGTTCGTCGGCCTCCGGGTCGGCGAAGTCGCTGGGGAACCGTTCGAGGTTGCCGGCGCTAGCACCCCGCCAGCCGTAGATCGACTGGCGGGGGTCCCCCACGGCGGTGACCGCATGGCCCCGGCCGAACAGCGAGGTGAGGAGCACCCGCTGCGCCTCGCCGGTGTCCTGGTACTCGTCGAGCAGGACGGCGGCGTAGCGGCTGCGCTCGAGCTCGGCGACCTCGGGGTGCTCGCGGGCGATGCGTGCCGCGACCGCGACCTGGTCGCCGTAGTCCATCGCGGTCCGTTCGCGCTTGAGGTCGGTGTAGTGGCGGACCATCGGCAGCAGCTCGAGCCGCGCGTCGAGCAGCTGGAGCAGGTCGAGGACGTCCTTGTAGTGGCCGGCGGGGCGCTGCTTCGGCGCCCGCGGCAGCTCACTGAGGTGCGCGCGGACCCGCCGAGTGAGCTCATTGATCTCGTCGGGCCCGCGAAGGTGCTCCGAGAGCTCGCCGGCGAGGGCCAGGACGTCGCCCACGACCGTCGTGAGCGCATAGTTGACGTCGTCCATCGCGCCGTCGTACCGCTCGACGACCTGGGCTGCGTACTGCCAGCTCACGGCCTCCCCGACCAGCCGGGTGCTCGGCTCCAGACCGATCCGCAGCGCGTGCTCGCCGACCAGCGCGGCGGCGTACGAGTGGTAGGTCGTGACCACCGGCTCACCGGTGCGCAGCGCTGCCGCCACCGCCTCGGACAGGAAGGGATCGGTGTCGTGCGCGTGGCGCAGCCGCGCGAGCATCAGCCGGACCCGTTCACCCAGCTCGGCGGCCGCCTTGCGGGTGAACGTCAGGCCGAGGACGCGGTGCGGGGCGACCAGCCCGTTCGCCACCAGCCACCCGACCCGCAAGCCCATGGTCTGGGTCTTGCCGGACCCCGCTCCCGCGACGACGACGTGCGGCCGGAGGGGCGCGGCCACGGCGAGGGCTTGCTCGTCGGTCGGCGGATGCCGTTCACCGATCCGCGCGGACACCTCGGCGGGTGACAGGAGCAGACCGTCGGGGCGCGCCGCCACGGCCGGCCCGGTGTCGAAGAGGCTCTCCTGGCTGTCCATGGGCCGCCCGCGACGGCCGCGACGGGTCCCCGTCATCCGGTCACCGGCCGGCCCTCGTCCTGCACCGGGCAGCTGGTGCGCACCGGGCACATCGCGCAGTAGCGGTTGTCGACGGCCGAGAACGCCGATCCCGCCATGCCCTCGGCCACATCCAGAACGAGGCGCCGGGCCCACTCGGGGTCGGCGGACTCGGCGAGCGGCGGCTGCGGCTGGACCGCGAAGTCCTTGCCGCCGGCCTTGCCGATCTGCACCAGCTCGGCCCCACCGCTGCGGGTGAGGCCCTCGAAGGCCCCGTTCTCCACGGCGAGCTGGTAGGTCGCCAGCTGGCCGTGCTCGGCGAGCTCTTCGGCCGGCACCTTGCTCGCCCCGGTCTTGAGGTCGACGACCACGGCCCGTCCCAGGGCGTCCCGCTCGAGCCGGTCGACCCGGCCGCCGAGGCGCGCCCGGCCGACCTCCGCGGCGAACTCCAGCTCGGTACCGACCACCTCGCGCTCGTTGGCGGCCAGCCATGCGGCGAGCCGGCCGACCATGGCTGCCGCCTTATCGCGCTCCTTGCGCGCCACCCAGCCGGCTCCGAGATCCACCTTCGGCAGCAGGGACTCCAACCGCGCCTGCAGCGCCTCGGCGGTGCTCGCCTCCGGAGTGACCGCCGCGTCGGCGACGGCGTGCACGAGGGTGCCGACGTTCTGCGCCACGCCGGCCGGTGCACCGCCACCGACGTGCTCGAGGAACCAGCGCAGCTCGCAACGGCGGAACGACTCGACCTTGGACGGGCTGACCACGACCCGTTCGTCCAGGGCTCGAACCGGCCGGTCGTCGGAAAGCTCGGGCAGGCCCCACCAGGTGACCGGATCGGCACCCCGGGCGCCCGCGGCGGCCAGGGTCGCCAGCCGGTGGGCAGCGGCCTCGCGGAGCCCCTCGGGCGTACCCAGGTCGGTGACCACCGCCCGCAGCTCGGCGACCAGGCTGGTGAGGGACAGCGGACGCTGCACCGTGGTGAGCGGGCGCGGCTCCTCGCAGGTCGGGGGGTCGAGCTCGTCGAGGAACCGCGACGGGCTGAGGCCTTCTCGCTCGCTGGTGACCGCGCTGACGTGCAGGGCTCGGCGGGCCCGGGTGACCGCGACGTAGAAGAGCCGGCGCTCCTCCTCGAGCAGCCGGGCCAGGGTGCTGGCCGTGGCGACCGACGTCGCCGTCTCGACGAAGTCGGGCCGGAGCAGGTCGACGAGGCGCTCGGAACCCAGGAACGAGCCGCG
>DATBDW010000133.1:0-16129 GCA_036269735.1 Actinomycetes bacterium | reverse complement strand
CTCGTCAGGCCGGTCACGCCTCGGGAAGTGCGACCTTCGTCGGGGCGTCCTGGCCGTGGGCCGCCGGGTTGTAGGCGACCTGGCAGAAGCCGTGGTTGCAGTAGCCGCGAGGGTTCTTGTGCAGGTAGCCCTGGTGGTAGTCCTCGGCGTACCAGAACGTGCCCGCCTCGGCGGCCGGTCGAATCTCGGTCGAGATCTCGCCGAAGCCGGCCTCCTTCAGCGCCTGCTGGTAGCGCGTCCGGGAGTCCTCCGCGGCAGCGAGCTGCGCGTCGGTGGTCGGGTAGATGGCCGAGCGGTACTGCGTACCGATGTCGTTGCCCTGCTGGTTCGGCGTCGTCGGGTCGTGGTTCTCCCAGAACGCCATGAGCAGCGTCTCGAGCGACACTTTGGCGGGGTCGTAGACGACACGGACGGCCTCGGCGTGCCCGGTCCGGCCGGTCGTCGCCTCCTCGTACGTCGGGTTCGGCGTGTACCCGCCCATGTATCCGACGGCGGTCGTGTCGACGCCCGGGATCTCCCAGAAGATGCGCTCGGAGCCCCAGAAGCAGCCCATCGCGAAGAAGATCTCCTCGTGACCGGGCGCCGCGGGCCCCTCGATCGGTGTGCCGAGGACGACGTGATCGGGAGCGATACGGAACGGTCGCTCGGAGCGGCCCGGAAGGGCATCCTGCAAGCTGACCATCGTGGGCGACTTGTGAAAGAACATCAGACCTCCTGTGCCCCGTTCAACCGGCTCGGTCTGTCGCGTGTTCCGGTACGGCGGTCGGCGGCCCTTACGGTTCGGTGACGAACCGCGCGGTTGCTCAGGGCTCAGACCCGCAGCAGGGGACGGGTGAGGCAGGTCGGGCCGCCGTCGCCCTTGTTGATCTCGGCGGCCCGGTAGGTGTGCACCTCGGCACCGGCTCGCTCCAGCGCGGCGCGAGTCCGAGGCGCCGTGTCGGGCATCACCACGACGCCGGGGCGGATCGCGAGCACGTTGCAGCCCTGGTCGGCGAGCTCGTCGGGGTCGGCCGGCACCGTCCGGTAGCCGCGGTCGGCGAGCGCCTGGAGCAGCGGGACCGGGGCCAGCGGCTCGAAGACGACCACCAGGTCAGGTGCGACCGGCGACAGCACGGACATCAGGTGCATCACGTGAGCCGGCCCCCGATGATGCGGGAGGTCGGCCCGCTCGATGGTGACGCCCTCCCGGGCCAGGATGTCGGACAGCTGCTCGTGGGCGGCGGCATTGGTCCGGTACGACCGGCCGACCGCCAGCGTCGCCTCGTCCAGCCAGCACAGGTCACCGCCATCGGCCGTGGCCGGCGCCTCGAGGCGGCCGATGGCCGGTACGCCGGCATGTGCCACCTCGGCGGCGAGGAACGCCGGCTCCGCCTGGCGTGCCGGCTTGGCCATCCGCAGCTCGATCGCACCGGCCCCGGTGACGAACACCGGGTCGTAGGCGAAGCACGCGTCGACCAGGCCGTCGGGCGCCTGGGTGACAGTGACCTCGACTCCGAGCGAGTCGAGGAGCTCGACGAGCTTGTCGTGCTCACGCAGCAGCGCGTCGGTGTCGGGTTGCCGCCATCCCGCGGCGATGAAGTCACCGGTCGTGGTCGGCCGGACCACCAGGACCCGGCGCAGCGGCTCGGACATCGACCGGACGCCGAATGACTTCTGCGCAACCATCCGCGCATCGTGCCAGCGTGGTTGGATCGCCGCCATGACCACGGAGACGTTCGACGCGCCGGTCCCCGGCGGGGTGCTGGCCGGCACCATCGAGGGAGACGGGCCGCCGGTCCTCGTGCTGCACGGCGGGCCGGGGCTCTCGGTCAGCATCGTGGACGGCCTGGTCGCGGACCTGGCGCCGGCGTACCGGGTCGCGACCTTCCAACAGCGCGGCATCGCGCCGTCCACCACCGACGGTGCGTTCACGATCGACGAGGCCCTCGCCGACGTCGTCGCCGTGCTCGACCATCTCGGATGGCAGCGGGCCTACGTAGTGGGTAGCTCGTGGGGAGGGCACCTCGCGTTCTGGGTCGCCGTCTCGCTGCCCGATCGCCTGCTAGGGGTGCTCGCGGTGGACCCGCTCGGCGCGATCGGCGACGGCGGGAACGCCGAGTTCGAGGCCGAGATGGAGCGCCGGACCCCGGAGGAGGACCGCGAACGCGCGGCGGAGCTGGACCGTCAGGCGCAGGCCGGCGAGGTGGGCGAGGAAGATGCGCTGGAGAGCTTCCGGTTGTTCTGGCCGGCATACTTCGCCGACCCGGCCAGCGCGCCTCCGGTCCCCGAGCCGATGCGGCTTGGCATCCCGGCGTACTCCGGACTGTTCACCGACCTGGTGGCCCGGCTTTCCGAGCTCGAGGAGTCGCTGCCGGCGGTGGCGGTGCCCGTGGGCGTCGTCATGGGGGAGCGCAGCAGCATCCCGAACTCGGCCGGGCGCGACAGCGCCGACCGGATCCCAGGGGCATGGACGGAAGTCGTGCCGGGCGCCGGACACCTGCCGTGGTACGAGCGACCCGGCTCGGTGCGTCAGGCGTTGGACCGCCTGGCCCGGGACGCGGACCACTCGCGGGCGAGCACTGCGTAGTCCAGCTCGTCGCACCACTCGCCCTTGACGAACTCGTTGCTGATCAAGTGCGCCTCGCGTCGCATGCCGACTCTCTCGAGGACGGTGGCCGAGGCCGTGTTGCGCCCGTCGAGGCGACCCACCACGCGGTGCAGGTGAAGGTCATCGAAGGCGACCCGCAGCATCTCGACCGACATCTCCGTCGCATAGCCGCGCCTCTGGTGGGCCGGGTGCACGATGTAGCCGACCTCTCCGCCGGCGTGCTCGACGCTGCGGTAGAAGAGGGTGGCCTCGCCGACCCGCTCTCCCGTCTCGCGGAGTACGGCCACGAGGCTGAGCAGGTCACCGTCGCCGCGCAGCACTCGGTTCCGCATCCGCTTGGCCAGCGCCTGCGTGGACTCCTCCCGGGTGAGCGGCTCGTAGTAGAGGAAGCGCGTGATGTCGGGATCACCCTGCAGCTCGGCCAAGAAATCGGCGTCGCCCTCCTGGAACGGACGCAGGTCGAGGCGCCCGGTACGCAGGGGGTACGCCGGCTCCAGCACGCCCGCGACGGTAGCGGCGCCGGCTGTCACCGGGCGCGGCAATACCCTGTGCGGATGCAGTTCGAGACGCTTGCGATCCATGCCGGGCAGGAGCCCGACCCGCTGACCGGCGCGGTGGTTCCGCCGATCTACCAGACATCGACGTACAAACAGGACGGCGTCGGCGGGCTGCGCGGAGGGTACGAGTACAGCCGCAGCGCCAACCCCACCCGGACCGCGCTGGAGGAGTGCCTCGCGGCGATCGAGGGCGGCCGTCGAGGACTCGCGTTCGCGTCCGGGCTCGCCGCCGAGGACACCCTGCTGCGGACCCTGTGCCGGCCCGGCGACCACGCGGTCATCCCCGGTGACGCGTACGGCGGTACGTACCGGCTCTTCGCGCAGGTGCAGGAGGCGTGGGGCCTGACCTACACACCGGCTGCCGGGCACGACGCGGACGCGGTCCGCGCCGCCCTCCGGCCCGGGGTGACCAAGGTGGTCTGGCTCGAGACGCCGACAAACCCCCTGCTGGGCATCGCCGACATTGCCGCGATCGCATCGGTCTCGCACGACGCGGGCGCGCTGCTCGTGGTGGACAACACGTTCGCGTCGCCGTACCTGCAGCAGCCGCTCGCTCTCGGGGCGGACGTCGTGGTGCACTCCACGACCAAGTACCTCGGCGGCCACTCCGACGTGGTCGGTGGTGCGCTCGTTCTCGGCGACGACGACCTGGCGGAGCGGGTCGCCTACCACCAGAACGCGATGGGCGCGGTCGCCGGCCCGTTCGACTCGTGGCTGGTGCTGCGCGGCATCAAGACCCTCGGCGTGCGGATGGACCGGCACAGCGCGAACGCGGAACGGATCGTCGAGCTGCTCAGCACGCACCCGAAAGTCGTCGAGGTGCTCTACCCCGGGCTGCCCGACCACCCTGGCCACGACATCGCGGTCAAGCAGATGAAGTCGTTCGGCGGCATGGTGTCCTTCCGTGTCGCCGGTGGCGAGGCCGCCGCGATCGAGGTCTGCAACCGGGCCGAGGTCTTCACACTCGGCGAGTCGCTCGGCGGGGTCGAGTCGCTCATCGAGCACCCGGGCCGGATGACGCATGCCTCGGTGGCCGGCTCGCCGCTCGAGGTTCCTGCCGACCTGGTCCGGCTCTCGGTCGGCATCGAGGCGGTCGACGACCTCGTCGAGGACCTCACCCGCGCGCTCGCCTGAGGTGGCGGCGAGCCGGCACCTGGTCGTCTGCGTCGACGTCGGCTCGACGTTCACCAAGGGCGCGCTCGTCGACGTCGATGCAGGCATCCTGCTCCGCACGGCGTCTCACCCAACGACGCTCTCGAGTGACGTGATGGACGGCGTCGATGCCGTACGCGCCGCGCTGGACGCGGGTGCGGTCGAGACGCTGGCCTGCTCGTCGGCCGGCGGCGGGCTGCGGCTCGCGGTGGTGGGCTACGAGCGACTGGTCACCGCGGAAGCCGCGTTCCGGGTCGGGCTCTCCGCCGGTGCCCGGGTCGAGCACCTGGCGGCCGGGCCGATGTCGCGCGCCGACCTGGACGATCTCGAGGCGGCGCGGCCGGACGTGGTGCTCCTCGTGGGCGGGACCGACGGGGGCAACGCCGAGACGTTGCTGCACAATGCCGCTGCGCTGGCGGGCCGGCCGGTCGGCGTGCCTGTCGTCGTCGCCGGCAACGTCGATGTCCGCGACGAGGTGGTCTGCCGCCTGTCGTCGGCGGGCATCTCGGTCACGGCTACCTCCAACGTGCTGCCCGAGATCGGCCGGCTCGACCCGCTGCCGGCGCGGCTGGCCATCCGTGAGGTCTTCATCCGGCAGGTGATCGGCGGCAAGGGTCTCTCGTCGCGGGCGGACTTCCCGGCGATGGTGCGCGCCGCGACGCCCGACGCGGTGCTCGCCGGGATCGAGGTGCTCGCCGACGGAGCCGACGGGGTGCCGGGCGCCGGTGACGTGCTGGTGGTGGACGTCGGTGGCGCGACTACCGACGTCTACTCCGTGGTGACGCCGCACGGCGAGGACGCGACGCTGCACAAGGACGTCGTCGAGGTGCTCTGGCGCGGTCGCAGCGTCGAGGGAGACCTCGGGATGCGCTGGGGCGCCGAGGGTGTGGTCGACGCCGCGGTGTCGGAGCGGCTGCTCGACGCGAGAGAGGCGCAGACCCTCAGGGCGGAGGCGGTACGACGGGTGACGGACCCGGCGTACCTGCCGGTCGACGACGTCGGCCGCGACGTCGACGCGCGGCTCGGGGAGCTCGCGGTGACGATCGCCCTGCGCCGCCATGCGCGTGCCGCGCGCAAGGACCTACGCGAGGTGGCTTTGGTTGTCGGCTCCGGCGGCGTGCTGCGGCACGCGACAGAGCAGCGATCTTGGCGCGTGCTCGCTCCGGCCACCGGCGACCGCGCCGGCGGCTGGCCTCTGCCGGAGCGCGCCCGGGTCGTGGTCGACCGCGACTACGTCCTGGCGGCGGCCGGCCTGCTCACGCAGGACCATCCGGGGGCCGCGGCGCGCCTGGTCCGGCACGGGCTGCGCGGGAGCCGCACTGGTCCGGGAACGTAGGCTCGCACTGTGCGTCGTCTGGTGCGGACGGAGATCGGTCTCGTCGTCGTCTTCGCGGTGAGCCTGCTGGTCGCCTACATCGGGCTGGCGGTGTGCGTCTCCGGTGAGCACCGGTTCGTCGGCGGTCTCGTCCTGGTCCTCGCGGTGTGGTCGATGGTTGCCGCGCCGGTTGTCCACGACCGCCTGCATCGCGAACGCGGCGAGCAGCCCCACGTCATCTGGGGCCGAGACGACCGGCGCAAGCCCTCGTGGTGGCCGCGCGGACCGCTCTGGCCCTGACCGCCCACTGGTCAGAGGGAGCCGGAGGTCCCGACCTCGTCCAGGTGGCGATCGTCCTCGCCTGCTGGCGGGCGGCGGGACCAGACGAGGATTGTCGTGGCGGCGACCGCGAGGACGAGCGAGGCCAGCGACAACCAGAGCCCCAAGCCCCACCGGACGTGGTTCTCGTCGCCGGGCTCCGGCAAGCCGCGTAGCTGGCTTGCGTAGTTCTGCACGAACAATGCCGACGCTCACGCCGGTGCGATCCGTCCCGGTCGGACGGTACGCGAGCGCGTCCGGCGCACCCGACCGGTCAGCGCCGCGGCCAGGAGGCCCACGAGGATGCCCGCGAAGCCCACGGTGGCGAGGCCCCACGGACGCGTGTCACTGACGCGCACGACTCTGGCCGGCCGACTGGGCAGGGTGCCGCTTCGGTCCCCGGCTGCCACCCGAGCGGCGGCCTGCTCCCAGTGCGAGCGACTCTCGAGGTAGGCCTCGTAGGCGCGGTCTTTGTTGGCGAACGTGCCGGCGTACTCCGCGGCCTCGCTCTCGCTCCACTCGTGGCTGACCGAGGGCTGCGCGGTGCCCGTCGTGCGCTCGGTCTCCTGCGCCGTGGCGCCACCGGCAATGGCCGGCAGCAGGACGGCGGTCAGGACGGCCGATGTCGCGACGGCGGCAGAGCGTCGGCGTACCGAGGTGATGGGGCTGTTCATCGTGTTCCCCCCAGGGAAGTCGGTCGTCTTCGGTTGCTCTCGACGCTAGGGAGCAGAGCCGGATCGGGACATACGACGTCCGGCGTACCGCGGCGCGCGCCGTCGACCCTCAGCCGGTGGTGCCGGCAGCCGGCTCGGTTTCCGCCTCGGCCTGCGGTCGGTGCCGGGTCTCGGTGGACAGCACGGCCGAGAGCACGCCGGCGCCGAGGACACCGGCGGTGACGCCGAACGCGGCACCGAAGGAGTAGGTGTCGGACAGCCAGCCGGCGACGAGCGGACCGGCGACAGCGCCGAGGTCCGAGCTCATCTGGAACGCCGCGATCACCGTGCCGCCGCGCCCGGAGACGACGTCGCCGACCGCGGCGCTCGGCGCCACCGACAGGAACGCGGCGCCGACACCGAACAGGGCCATCGCTACGACGTAGACCGGCAGGGACTGGCTCACCGCGACCATCAGCATCGCGACAGCGGCGAACGAACCACCGGCGATCATCGAGGGTCGTCGGCCCCGCCGGTCCGCGATGCCACCGGCCACCAGCAGCAGCGCGCCTTGTGCTGCGGCGGAGACGAAGAAGCCGATGCCCGTCCACGTCCCCGACGCACCGAGCCCTTCGGTGACGAACAGCGGGATCAACGAGCTGCGTACGCCGAACGTCGCCCAGCCCGAGCCGAGGTTGCTCGTCAGCGCCGCCCGGTAACCGGAGACGCGCAGCGCCTGGGGCAGCCGCAGGCTGGGCGGTGGCTGCTTGTCGGGGTCGACGGCGTCGTGCAGGTCGGCCCGGCTGAGGAACACCAGGGCGATCGAGCCGGCGGCAGCCAGCGTGGCGGCGTACACGAAGAACGGCGCACGCAGCGAGATGTCGGTGAGCGGTCCCCCGATCGCGGGCCCGGCGATCGCGCCGAGCAGGAACCCCGACTGCCAGACACCGGTGGCCCGGCCGCGTTGGTCCTCGTCGGCGACCCGCAGCAGCAAGGAGATGGCAGACACCGTGAACATCGCCGAGCCGACGCCGCCGATCCCGCGCAGCAGGATGAGCTGGAGGTAGGTCTGTGCGAGTCCCGCCAGTGCGCTGCTCACGGCGACGATCCCGATGCCGACGGCCAGCACGAGCCGCTCGCCGATCCGGTTCACCAGGCGCCCGCTGGCCAACGCGGACACCAGCCGCATGAAGGCGAACGCGGACACCACCGCACCCGCCGCGGTCCGGCCGACGCCGAAGTGGCGGGCGTAGACCGGGATGGCCGGAGCCACGACGCCGAACCCGATCGCGACCGCGAACGCCACAGCAGCGAGGACCCACACCTCACGCGGGAGTGCCACCGTCGCGGCGCGCCGTCGCAAGGGGCTCACGGGCGCCGACGCTAGCCGCCGGACGCGCGGCCCGGTGATCGGGGCAGATCGTGACCGGTATGGTGCATTCGACCGATCCATGGGGATTCGAGGATCATGACACGAATCCCTGTCATCGTCCTTGGAGCCCCTGTGAGCCGCGCCCGGCGTGCCCCCCGCCATCGCCGCACCAGCAGTCCCCGCCGCATCGGCCGGGTGGCTGCCCCCATCGCCGTCGGCGGCGCCGTCGCCGCGGTGAGCCTGACCGCCGCCCCCCTGCGGGACGCCCTGCACCCCGCCCCGGAGGCCGGGACGGACCGGACTGCCGCCGGAGCCGGACCGGGCACCGCGACCCTGCAGGTGGCCCCGGTCACGGGTGCTCGCGGCCGGGCCGGCGGGGACGGGGCCTCGCGTGGTACGTCCCGTCAGTCCCCCACAGCCGTGCGTTCGGCTGCCGGCTCGACGACTCGCTCGATTTCGGCCGACAACCGGGCCGTCACGGCTGCGGGGCCGCGCACGAGCAGAGCCACGGGCACCGGAGGTTCCCCGTCAGCCAGCGACTCCCCGACCTCGGCGGCCAGCAGCAGCACCCCAACACCGGTGTCGACCACCGCGGCGCCGACCACCCCGCCGCCCAGCGGGCTCCCCAGCCTGCCGGTCCCGCTGCCCACCGTGACGCTCCCGGCTCCGCTGCCGACGATCACGCTGCCCTAGCTACCGGCGTCCAGAGCACGAACGCCCCGCAGCGGCGGTTGCCACGGCGGGGCGT
Organism: Actinomycetes bacterium; assembly: GCA_036269735.1. Taxonomy (GTDB): domain Bacteria; phylum Actinomycetota; class Actinomycetes; order JACCUZ01; family JACCUZ01; genus DATBDW01. Next base: position 7,427 of record DATBDW010000133.1, on the reverse strand, counting down.
TCGGTCAGACACTGACCGGGGCGCTCAGCGCCCCGGGGGTCCTGCTGGGCTCAGTCGTCCCAGGGACCGAAGTCATCCTCGACCATGCTGGTCTCCTCTCGTACGGCGCCGCCGGCGGCACCCGCGCAGAAAGCTGGCGCGGAGGCTGGCATCGACGGCTGGTTCATGACCTGCCCACCGGTACGGCGGCTCATGCACGCGATCTGTCGCGGATCTGAGCCGCCCGATTGGGCGGGGACCGGGCGCCCGTCGAGGGCGCATACCGGGCAGCCGCTTGGTGGGCTGCTGATACCAGTGTATCGGATGGAACGCCCGGCGCCTTGATCGCGCAGGTGAGGCCCAGCTGAACCTCCACTGATCAGCCGGTGGCCCGTTCCCCGGTGAGGTCGCCTCGGGCGGTGCAGGGTGCCGGCCAGAGCACCAGGGACCTGGGCAAGAGCGAAGTTCAAGGGCAAGATCAAGAGCGGCCTGGGAGGAGGTGAGCGGCTTGCGGCGCTGACGAGACTGGCGCACCGTTCGTGGTTCCCGGACTCAAGAACAACAGTGCAGCGCCTTCCGAGCCGTTCGAGGCGCCGGAAGCCGGGGTCTGTGTGGTGCTGTGTCCGGCGACCGCGTCTTCTGTGACAAGCGTGGTTGGTGCGACGAATCCTGACCACCTCAGCACGCGAACGGACTCGACAGCTCGCGCGCCCGCGTCCTGCTGCGTCCGCGAGCGTGCTTGACGTGGTCGACGCCACTCGGTGCAGCGCCACAGCGGACGGGAAGCCCCGAACGGACCGGGGCCACGTCGCCTGCTGTCCGCCCCTACCAGTCGGCGGCCTCGGGAGGAGCCGGCTGCGGATCGGGGCTCAGGCCGGACAGGTCGACCTCCCAGTCGACGTCGTCGTACAACGGTCCGGACCGGACCTGCAGCCGGCCGTCGACGGTGGCGACGAGCAGCCGGCCGTCCGGTGCCCAGTCGGCCCACTGGACGTCGACCACCACGTCGTCATCGAGTGCATAGAGCGGTGGCTCGAACCAGTCCGGGAGTCCCCGGAAGGCCGCCTGCCCTCCGCGCACCGTGAGGACGACCCGACCGCGCGGGTTGGTTCGCTGCATGACGATCCGCTCGGCACGTTTCTCGTCCCAGACGTCGTTGTGTGCCTGCTCCGGCGTGGTGTCCGTCTCGGTCCAGCCACCGCGCCGCTCGACGGCGAAGCTCGCCGGTCGCGTGACGGCCAGTCCATAGAGCCGCCGCAGTGGCGCGACGTCCCCCGCGTCCGGCGCCTCGAGCGGCCAGCTGTCGCGGTCGTCGACGAAGTGCAGACCGCGGGTCCACGTGCCTCCGGTGCCCCATGCGGCGAGTGCGGTCAGCCACGGGAGACGGGACACCGCGACATAGGTTGGCCCGGCTGACCAGTCGGCCCCCGCCTTGAGGGCGAAGTAGCACAGGTACCGGCCGTCGGGTGAGACGTCGCACCGCTGCGGGTACACCGTGCCGTGCAGCCAGGCGCCGGTCTCGTAGGTCATCGTCGCGAGGTCCCAGCGACCGACGTGCGCCCAGTCCGACGGACCTCGCCGGAGCACCGCGACCAACGCCGCGTCCCGGGCGGGGATGCCGAACAGCCGCGGTGGAGTCACACCGGCAACGCTAGCCCTCAGGATTCGGCGCGGTACCGCCGATCCGCGGTGAAGCGGACGCTCAGCCGGCCCGCCGGCTGGCGCCACCGCCGCGGCGCGACAGGTAGTCGCTCACCACGAACTGGCCGAGTCGGGCCGGATCCGGGAGGAGCACCCGGCCACCGTTGCGCCGCGCCAGGTCCTGCATGAAGGAGGTGAGCCGCAGGTCGTCGTCGAGCTGGAAGATGTTGAGGGTGGCGCCCCGGCGGGTCATCCGGTCGACCTCGACGACGGTGGCGGTGATGGTCTCGGGCTCCGGCGGCCACGCGAAGAACGGACGCCCGCCTGGCATCAGGTGTGCGGTCGGCTCGCCGTCGGTGACGACGAGCACGACGGGCTCGTGGTCGGGGTGCTTGTCGAGGAACCGACCCGCCAGCATCAGTGCATGTTGCAGGTTGGTGCCCTGCACGTAGTCGGCGTCCAGCCCGGCCAGCTCGGTGGCCTCGAGCGTGCGCGCAAAGGACGAGAAGCCGATCACGGTGAGCGCATCCTGCGGGAACTGTCCCGACACCAGCGCGTGCAGCGCCAGCGCGGTCGCCTTCGCCGCGCCCCAGGTGTCGCGCAGCACCATCGAGTACGACAGGTCGACCAGCAGGCAGACGGCGGCCGAGGTACGCCGGTCGGTCTCCGCGACCTCGAAGTCCTCGGTTGCCAGCCGGATGGCACCCCTCGAATCGCCCGACCCGGCTCGCACCCGGCCGGACCGCACCGCGTTGGTGAGGGTGCGCACGACGTCGAGCGGCTGCTCGTCGCCGAACTGCCACTGCCGGCTCGCGCCGGTCAGCTCGCCGGCCTGCCCCGCGTCGGGGACGTCGTGGCCACCGCGACGGGCCGAGCGCAGGTCGGCGAAGACGTGTCGCAGCGCGGTCTGGCCCAGCCGGCGGACCGCCTTGGCCGTGAGGTCGAGCCGGTCGCCGGAGCGGTTGAGGTAACCCTGCTGCTCCAGCTCGCGCTCCATCCGCCGCAGCTCGTGCACGTCGTCGACTGCGCCGCGGCCGAGCGCCCGCCGTACCGCGTCCTCGTCGATGTCCTCGAGGCTGGCGCCGGGGTAGTCCTGGGCGAGGGTTGACTCGAGCTCGTCGAGGTCCGCGAGGTCCTGCACGGCACTCGTCGAGTCGCCCAGTCCCATCGGGTCCTCACCCTCGAGCCGCTCCCGGCTGCGCCAGTCGAGGTCCGGGCGCCTGGCGCGCAGCGCCGCCCCGAGCTGAGACATCTCCCGCGCGAGGTCCATGTCCTCGAGGGCACCGGCCATCAGGGCGGCCAGCTCCTCGCGCTGCTGCGGCGACATCGAGCGCATCATCCGCTCGGCGGCGGCTGCACGCCGAGCCAGCGAGTCGACGAGCTCGGCAAGGTTCGCCGGGTCGTCGGGGAACATGTCGCCGTACCGCGACATGAACTCGTCGAACTGCTGCTGGGTGTGCTCACCACGGGCGTCGGCCGCGAGCATCGCGTTGAGCTCGGCCATCATGTCCTTGATCCGGGCCATCGCCTGCGGATCCGGGTTCTCCAGCGCGTCCTTCATCCCGCGGAACTGGGTGTCCAGCACCTCGCGGCGCAGCAGGTCCTTGACCTGCTCGAAGGTCTGCGCCGCTTCGGGTGAACGCCAGTCGTAGTTCTCCAGCTGGCGGACCGCGCGAGCCGGGTCGGACGGCAGCGCGTCCAGAGTCGCCTCACGGAACCGCGCGTCGTCGGACGGGTCCGGGAAGAGCGCCGAGCGCTCCTGGCCCACCGCGGTGTCGATCAGCCGGCGGACCTCCTCGAGCGTCCCGCCCATCCGGCCCTGCTCGCGCAGGGCCTGGCGCTGCTCGCGGGCCTTGCGGAGCAGCTCCGCCAGACCCTGGGGGCCGGTGCCGTCCCGCGGGCCGCGCCACAACAGCCGGCGCAGTGCGTCCTTCGGCGACAAGCCGGCCAGCACGTCCTCGCCCATCCGGTCCAGGGCGCGGCGCACGTCGTACGGCGGCGCGAGCGGGTCCGGCCCGTCGTGCCAGCTGCCGTAGCGGTAGCCACGGAACCGCGGCCGCTCTCCTGCCGGCATCTCAGCTGCCGTAGACGACGCCGTCGGGGCTGTCGTCCTTGCTGATCCGCCGGTTGAGGAAGAGACCTTCGAGCGCGAACTCGAGTCCCGCCGCCGCCAGCTCCGGGGTCTCGGCACCCTCGTCGCCTCCGAGCAGCTCGAGCAGCTTGGCCAGTCCGGGCAGCGGCCCGACCTGCTCGAGCAGCCGTCGACCGGGCACCAGGTCGCCGCTCTCGACGAGCAAGCCCTCGTCGAACTTCGCGATCAGCGCGGACAGGTCGGAGGCACCGAGATGCTGCCGGAACGTCTCGACCACGGCGCGGCGCAGCAGGTGGGCGAGCACTTCGACCTCACGCCCCTCCTCGTCGGCCTCGAACTCCACCTTGCCGAGCAGGCTCGGAACGACGGCCGGCAGGTCGCACACCCGGGCCACCGCGGGGTCCTCGCCGGTGAGAGCCGCTCGGCGCAGTGCGCCGGCTGCCGCGGTCTCGGCCGCGGCCACGCCGAACCGGGCCGAGACACCGGACCGGGAGTCCACGGCCGGCGACTCGCGGACGTGGCGGGTGAAGCGCGCCACGGTCTCCAGGAGGAAGCCCGGCACGATGGCCGCGAGGTCGGCCTCCTGCCGGATCACGTCGATCTCGTCCTCGAGGAGGTCGGGGTAGTGGGTGCGGATCTCGGCCCCGAAGCGGTCCTTCAGCGGCGTGATGATCCGGCCCCGGTTGGTGTAGTCCTCGGGGTTCGCGCTGGCGACGAGCAGTACGTCGAGCGGCAGGCGGAGCGCGTAACCGCGGACCTGGATGTCGCGCTCCTCGAGCACGTTGAGCAGGGAGACCTGGATCCGCTCGGCGAGATCGGGCAGCTCGTTGATCGCGAAGATGCCGCGGTTCGTGCGCGGCACCAGGCCATAGTGCACGGTCTCGGGGTCGCCGAGCGTGCGTCCCTCCGCAACCTTGACCGGGTCGATGTCGCCGATGAGGTCGCCGACCGACGTGTCCGGGGTGGCGAGCTTTTCGCCGTACCGCTCGGAGCGGTGCTTCCAGCCCACCGGCAGCCGGTCACCCAGCTCGGCGTGCAGCCGCCGGCATCGAGCGCATACCGGTACCTCCGGGTGGTCGTTGATCTCGCAGCCGTCGACGACCGGGGTCCACTCGTCGAGCAGCGCTGTCAGCGTGCGGATCAGGCGCGTCTTGCCCTGGCCGCGCTCGCCCAGCAGCACGACGTCGTGGCCCGCGAGCAGCGCGCGCTCCAGGGCCGGCAGCACCGTCTCGTCGAAGCCCACGATGCCCTCGAAGCGGCGACGCCCGGCCCGCATCGCGGCGAGCAGGTTCTCGCGCACCTCGGTCTTGACGGGCCGGTACTCGTGGCCGGTGTCGCGCAGCTCGGCGAGCGTCCGGGCAGCGGGGGAGGGGCTGGTGCTGGTGGTTCCGTTGGGCATGACGTCGACCGTACGTCTCCGGGCAGCCCGATCACAGGTGGCTGGCACACTGGCCGCCATGAGCGTCCCGAACACCCCCGACGCCGCGCTGCCCGTCGCCATCGAGGACGTCAAGGCTGCGCGCGCCCTGCTCGACGGGATCATCCGGGACACTCCCGTGCAGGGCTCGCGGCCCCTGTCCGAGGCCGTCGGCGGCCCGGTCTGGCTCAAGTGCGAGAACCTGCAGCGGGCCGGCTCGTTCAAGATCCGCGGCGCCTACACCAGGATCGCCGGCCTCACGCCGGAGGAGGCGGCGCGCGGCGTCGTCGCGGCCAGCGCCGGCAACCACGCTCAAGGGGTGGCCCTCGCCGCGTCCTTGCGCCGCCTGACGTCGACGGTGTTCATGCCCGAAGGTGCTCCGATCCCCAAGGTCCAGGCGACCAAGGCGTACGGGGCCCACGTGCGCTTCCACGGCACGTCGGTCGACGAGGCGCTGCTCGCTGCCCGGGAGTTCGCCGACGAGACGGGTGCGATCCTCGTGCACCCCTTCGACCACCCTGACATCGTCGCTGGTCAGGGCACGGTCGGCCTCGAGATCCTCGAGCAGGTGCCCGACGTGCGCACCGTGGTCCTCGGTGCCGGCGGCGGTGGCCTGCTCGCCGGCGTCGCGCTCGCGGTGAAGTCGACGCGTCCCGACGTGCGGGTCGTCGGCGTGCAGGCCGAGACGGCGGCGGCGTTCCCCGCTTCTCTGGCCGCCGGGCGTCCGGTCCCGCTGGACCGGATGTCGACGATGGCCGACGGCATCGCGGTGGGCTGCCCCGGCACGGTCCCGTTCGAGATCGTGCACCGGCTCGTGGACGACATCGTCACGGTGTCCGAGGAGTCGCTCTCGCGGGCCCTGCTGCTCTGCCTGGAGCGCGCCAAGCTCGTGGTCGAGCCGGCCGGCGCCGCCGGCGTGGCCGCGCTGCTCGACGACCCGCGGACCTTCGAGCCGCCGGTCGCGGTCGTGCTCACCGGAGGAAACATCGACCCGCTGCTGCTCATGCGGGTGCTCCGGCACGGCCTGGCGGTCGCGGGACGGTTCCTGGCGTTCCGGGCACACATCTCGGACCGACCGGGGGCCCTGGTCGAGCTGCTCAGCGAGGTCGCCGCCGCGGGGGCCAGCGTGGTCGAGGTGGAGCACGTGCGGACCGACGCGCGGCTGCGCGTCGAGGAGGTCGAGGTGCGTCTCCAGCTGGAGACCCGCGGCGAGGAGCACTGCGAGGCTGTCCTCACCCGGTTGCGCGAGGCCGGCTACCAGCTGGTCTTCTGACGTTGGCTTGACGCCCACGAATCGCGATGTATCGTGTTCTGGACGCGATACATCGCGTTCGGCGACAGTCGTCGACGATGAGAAACCGCCTCGCGGCGTGTCAGACCTCTCGACGAGGATTGCTGCAGGGCAACGCCGGAGGAGAGCAGGAACATGACCGACGCGATCGTGGCCCGAGGGCTGACCAAGAGCTATGGCGACGTGCACGCCCTGAGCGGGCTGGACCTCACGGTGGCCGAGGGCACCATCCTCGGGCTGCTCGGCCCCAACGGTGCGGGAAAGACGACGTGCGTGCGGATCCTCACCACACTGCTCGAGCCGGACTCGGGCACGGCGACCGTCGCGGGCTTCGACGTCGTCAAGCAGGGTCGCGAGCTGCGCCGGGTGATCGGCCTCTCCGGCCAGTACGCCGCCGTGGACGAACACCTCACCGGCTTCGAGAACCTCGACATGGTGGGCCGGCTGTATCACCTGGGCCGGTCGCGCAGTCGGGAGCGGGCCCAGGAGCTGCTGGACCGCTTCGACCTCGCCGACGCCGGCGGGCGGACCGTCAAGGGCTACTCCGGCGGCATGCGTCGGCGCCTCGACCTCGCCGCCGCGCTGGTGGCCGAGCCGCCGGTGCTCGTGCTCGACGAGCCCACCACCGGTCTCGACCCGCGCAGCCGCCTCGGCGTGCCCGCCGTCGGCGACGGTGAGCTCGATGCGCTCGCCACCGACCTGGTCCTTGAGCTCGTCCGAGGTTCCTTCGGCGATGACCCGGCCGTGGTCGATGACGGCGATCCGGTCGGCGAGCCGGTCGGCCTCTTCGAGGTACTGCGTGGTCAGCAACACCGTCGTACCGCCGCGGACCAGGTCGCTGATGACGTCCCACATGCCGAGCCGGCTGCGCGGGTCCAGACCGGTGGTCGGCTCGTCGAGCACGAGCACTGGCGGCTCGGCCACCAGCGCGGCGGCGAGGTCGAGGCGCCGACGCATGCCGCCGGAGTAGCCCTTGACGGTCCGCCCGCCGGCGTCGGCGAGGTCGA